>JADZAP010000007.1 GCA_020852705.1 Ignavibacteria bacterium
ACCCCTCTCCTAAAAGGAGAGGGGGAAGAAAAGACCTCACCCGCGTCCCCTCTCCCGGAAGGAGAGGGGGGCAAAGACCCCAAGATTTTGGATGAAGATGAAATTTTAAGGTTTACCTCCTTTACAAGGCAGGCACCACCTGCCCTTATCAAAGAAGAGGAAGAGGTCATAGACCAGAAAATCATCGGATCTGGACTCCCCTTCTCCTCACAGGAGAAGGGGACGGGGGTTGAGGTATACACTCCGGACCACAGTTTTGACTCAATACCCGACCTGATTGTAATAGATGGCGGCAAAGGTCAACTTTCAAGTGCAGTAAAAGTTCTGCATGATATTGGCATGGATTCATTTAATATTATTGGTCTGGCTAAAAGACTAGAGGAAGTATTTCTGCCGGGGGCACATGATGCACAGTCAATACCAAAAACATCAAGCGGGTTAAAGCTGCTTCAGCGTGTGCGGGATGAAGCACACAGATTTGCAATTACCTTTCACCGCTCACTGCGCGATAAGCGAACACTTACCAGCGGGCTTGAAGAAATAAAAGGGATAGGCAAAAGTACAGCACAAAAACTGCTTAAAGAGTTTGGTTCAGTTGAAATTATAAAAAAAATGGCAATGCAAAATTATGAAGAGTTTGAAAAGCGTGCAGGTAAAAAATCTGCACAAAGTATTAAAGAGTGGGCGGAGAATTCTTAAACATCAAATGATATTTCTGATAATTAAATTATAAAATTAATTTTCTAATTTTTCATGTATAGAACTGCAATATCCTTCGACATAAATTTTACATATAATTTTTTAAAAGTATTAAATGAACTTTTATTCCCTTGACAAATGCTGAAATCATTATTAATATTACTTAAAGAGTTTAAATTTTTTAAGAACTTTACAGGAGGTTTATCGGTATAAACAATTAAGCATTAAAATATTTACCTAAAGAGCAGCAAAGTTGTTTAGAGGCAGAAAATCATTTAAGGCAGCAATAATTGTTAATTAAATTATTAATTATATGAATAACTCAAAGGTTGCAGTCACTTTAAAAGATTATACAGATGTAACGGATATTGAACGCTCAAAATATCTGCTTTTAAATAAGTTCCAGTTCTGCCAAAAAGAACTGAATGAAACAAGACTTTATCCCACCTATCAGATGCTTATTAGCATTTACAGTCAGCTTACAGATATATTAAACAATCACAACCGAATATTTAATAAAGAATACACCGACGCACTAACCGAACAAGAATCAGAAGAAAAGCACTTGCATATTAACAATGAATTGGAAAAAAGCTTTGAGCTAATGCATTGGTCTTTTGTACACTTAAACAACCTGCTTGAAAACGGAAAAGCTATTTATGATTTTGTTGATGAATCAATTACTATAGAATCTATTGGAATAACCAGCAGTTATAATAATGATGGATATTTTATTTTGCCTGATAACAGGGCAAGGATTTTCAGAATATTAAAGTATTCCCGCAATCTGTACAAAATTTTAAAAACAAAGGAAATTGCAAACAGGCAGATGACACTTATTACCATACCTAACGAAGTTTTAAAGAATGAAATGTTATCGGAAGATATTATAAATCAAATAATATATAAGTTGGATACAGAACTTAATTTTTCTTACAGCAGTACAATACTGCCGGTTGCAAAAAGAAAGTTTTTAAATTATCTGGAAGGCAAATATAATTTTAATTAAAAAAATTACTTAATTACATTAGCTTATTGCATTAATATAAACTTAATTAGCAGCTTTATAAGCACAAAACAGGAAGTTATAATAGATTTCATTTTTTCTGATTTTTATAGATATTTGCCTTACAAACAGTACATTTCTCAATAATTTCAGTATACAGAAAAATTTTGGGCAAACCAAAATGTATAGGTATTTTAGGCGGGGGACAACTTGCAAGAATGTCATTATTTGCAGGCAAACGGCTTGGTTTTGATATAGCCATACTTGAAAAAGAATCCGGTTCACCTGCCGGACAGCTTACTCACTTAGAGTTTACCGGTAGTCCAATAAACAAAACTTTGCTAAAAAAATTTTCTGCCTGCTCTGATGTTATTACCCTTGAAAACGAATTCATAGATTACAAGATACTTGAATATATTGAAAACCTTGGAACAAAAGTATTACCCTCATCTGAAACAATTTCATTAATACAGGATAAACTTATTCAAAAGGAAACCCTTAAGAAAAATAATATTCCGGTTCCAAATTTTATTGCGGTTAATAGTAAAACTGATTTTAACAAAGCTGCCGAATTTCTTAAATTGCCCTTTATACTTAAATCAAGAAAAATGGGTTATGACGGTTACGGTAATGCACTGATAAAGAACAAACGGGATTTTGATAAATCATTTGATAAGCTCACACGAAGACACTCAAAACTGATGGCAGAGCAGTTTGTAAAATTCACCAAGGAGCTTGCTGTTATGATTGCCAGAACGGAAAATGAAACTGCAATTTACCCGGTTGCAGAAACAATTCAGAAAGATCATATTTGTCATACAGTAATTGCTCCTGCTGAAATAAGTACAATTGTTTACAAAAAAGCAAGGCAAGCGGCACTAATAGCTGTTAAAGCTGTAAAAGGTTTTGGTTTATTTGGTATTGAATTATTTCTTACAAACACAGGAAAAATTCTTGTTAACGAAATGGCTCCCCGCCCCCATAATTCCGGACATTACACCATTGAAAACTGTATAAGCTCACAATTTGAAAATCATATACGTTCAGTTTTGGGTCTGCCGCTTGGTTCAACAGAAATGATTAAGCAATGTGCAGTTATGATTAACCTGCTTGGAAAAACCAATACAACCGGAGAAGTTAAAAATTACAAACAGGCACTTTCTGACCAATGTGTACATTTACATGTATATGGTAAAAAGTTATCAAGGATTGGCAGAAAAATGGGTCATATTACTGTTACAGGAGATGATAGAAAGAAAGTACTTTTAAAAGCAAAAAAATCAGAAAGAAAAATTATTATATGAAAAATAAACCTGTTGTAGCAATTTTAATGGGAAGTGACTCAGATCTGGCCACTATGCAGGAAGCTGCAAAAGTTTGTGAAGAATTTGGTGTACAATATGAGGTTAAAATTACCTCAGCACATCGTACACCTACCTTTATGGCAAAATATTCTGAAACTGCACATAAACGCGGAATCAAAATTATTATTGCCGGAGCAGGAGGTGCAGCTCATTTGCCAGGTATGGCGGCATCACACTCCCCGCTTCCGGTAATTGGTGTACCAATAAGAACAAGATCGTTAGAAGGGATTGATTCACTGCTATCTATTGTTCAAATGCCGGCAGGAGTTCCTGTTGCAACCGTTGCAATTGGCAACGCAAAAAATGCAGGATTACTGGCTATGGAAATTCTGGCAGTAAGCGATAAACGGCTTTTCAGAAAAATTCAGATGTATAAAAAAAAGCTGGAAAAAGAATCTATGGCAAAAAATAAAAATTTAAAATAATAAAATAATTAATTGCCGTATTTACGGTATAGCAGAATACTCTTATTAAACTAATATTATACTTGCTTTAATTTTAGATTAAAATTAAACGATAAATTCTATATATTTGAATTCATTCCAATAAATATTCATTTTTATGAAAAAATTAATTATATATGTATTATTTCTGTTATTGTTTGGTATTTTCTCTGTTTTTAACGGCTGTACTAAAAAAAGTGAAACAGAGCTTCGCAGAGAAAAAGATTCACTTGAACAGGTTAAATATGATGAAGTAATAAGAGAACTTATTGATTCTAATGTTATAAAGATGAGGGATAGTACCGATGTTTACGGAACCGGAAATTTTGATTACAAGGATTCTCTAGAATCATATCACAGAGGTTACAGTATTCCAAGAGATAGTATCTACAAGGTATGGAATACAAAAGCATTTCAGGAACTAAACGAACTGATAAGGAAAAAGCCAACTCAGCCGGGTCCATATCTTGACCGAGGTAACCATTTTCAGAATATTAAAATGTACAGAGATGCAATTTCTGACTACAATGCATATATTAAACTGAATCAATCCAATCCTTCGGCTTATATGAACCGCGGGAATGCTTACGAAAGATTTAAGATATATGATTCTGCAATGGCGGACTACAATATGGTACTTTACTTAAAACCTGATGATACCATTGCCAACTTTAACAAAGGTAATATTTATGATATACTAGGAAAACCTGATTCTGCTGTATTGCAGTATGACACGGTAATTTTTAAAGATCCGCGTCTTGCAAAAGCTTATTATAACCGAGGAACTTCTTATCTTGCACAAAGGAAATTTAAAGAAGCTGCGCGAGATTGGGAGCAGGCAATAGCACTTAACAGGACTTATGAAATGGAATTAAGACCAAAAATAAATAAAATAAGGCCGCTGATAAAATAATAATTATTTTTAATTTTCACTTAAGTCATGTATAAGGCATTAAGTGGGGAAACAAAAAAAGGAATGGCAGAAATGACATTCCTTTTTGATTTAAAACGATTTCAAAACTTTTAAAATTACTCTCTATATACAGACCAGGTACCTTCTGTTTTTACATCTAGCACATAAGCACGTGTTTCGGGTACATTTACTTTTTTCTTGCCCTTATAATCTCCCGTTACATCTGCAAGCACATCAACAACCTGACCATCGGCATACATTAATGTGCATTTAAATGAACCCGATCCCTGATGAATCAGGTCAAAAGTTGCCGGACCCTGAATCAAATCAATTATTTGATTTTTATTGCCGGTAAACATTTCAGCAACCCTGTATTGATCTTTATTGATCTTAACAGTGTCTTGGCTATTTTTCTGATTTTGGGTGTTGTTTTGCTTTGACCTGTTGCTGTTACATGCATTAAATATTAATAATAAAAATAATAAAGTTAAAAATGCTAATTTTATCTTATTTTTTCTCATATTTCTAACCCTTATACGGTATTTCGGTTAAGTTTTTAATTTTTTAAACTTACTTAATTAAATCCTAAAATTCAACTTAAATATGCTTTATAAATATATAATAATTACTCTTATTTTATCGGCTATTATTTTAGGGTGTGCACAAAGAAATCCGGTTGAGTCAGCAAAACACTTAAAATCCGGAATTGAACTTCAAAACAATGGTAAGCTGGATGATGCAATGAGTGAATACAACATGGCAATAGAACTTGATAATAAAAATCCAACAGCATGGTTTCAGAGGGGTGTGCTTTATTTTTCAAAAAATAACACAGAAAAAGGAATTGAAGACCTGACAGAAGCAATTGATATTTCACCGGACTCAGCAAGATTTTATGATGCACGCGGCTATATTTATATTAATTTAAAAGACTACAGCAAAGCAATGGATGACTATGAAAAAGCAGTTAGCAAAGCTCCGGATAATGCAATTTATGTGAACAGGCGCGGATATGTTTATGCTTTGCTTAAAGATTATGTTACTGCGGTAAAAGATTATAATAAAGCAATTGAGCTAAATCCAAAATATGAAGATGCATATTCAAACCGCGGGTTTTCTTATTTAAGTTTAAAGAAATATGAAAATGTTGTTAATGATTTTACAAAAGCAATTGAATTAAATCCAAACCGGGCAGTTTATTACAATACACGCGGATATGCATATTCAAACATGAAACGGCTTTTTGAGGCACTTCCTGATTACGATAAAGCTATACAGCTTGATTCAAACCTAGCCGATGCTTATGTGAACAGGGGTTACATTTATCTTAATTCAGATCAGTTTAAGTTTGCGTTAATGGATTTTGATAAAGCAATTACACTTGGTGCGGTAAATTCAGCTAACTATAATGCACGCGGATTTGCATTTGCAAATTTAAGACAATATACAGAAGCAATTAATGATTACACAAAGGCAATTGAGCTTGACCCTAATTTGACCGATGCTTATGTAAACAGAGGGTTTTCTTATTATAATTCACTTGAAAAAGAAAATGCCCTAAAAGACTGGCAAACTGCTGTTACCCAAAAGCCAGAATTAGACAGTTCACTAAAAAATTATATGGATAAAGCCGGAAGAAAACAATAAAATTTTTAAATTCTGTAAAATATATTTACCTCCAAAGAAAAATATATTTTATCGGGGTAACACCCAAAGGCAGCTGTAAAAAGCTGCCTTTTTTATTGCAATTATCAGATGTGATTTTAAAATGATTAAAACCGAATAAGAATTGATTAATTTTATTATTTAAGAATGAAATAAAAAAGAGCAGTATGCGGGGAACTGCTCTTTTTATGTTTAATTTTGCAAGGATGGCACAATAACATTTATTTAAAAAGGAGCTTCTTCATATTCAAAATAATTTTTAGCAGCATATTTGTTTGAAGTAATTTCAATATTTTGATTTACTTCTGCCTGAACCGGGTTTTTTTCATCAAGCTGTGAGCGGTCAACAATTAATAATGATCTTGAAGGATTTTCATCAAGGTGCAACAGAAAACTCTCAGCCCAGCACTCAATAGCTTTTAAAAAGCTATTTTTGTGATCATTATCTTTTGATGAATATATCTTTTCCCAGGAACTGTCATCACACACGCCGCCTTCATAACTGATAAAACCTGTATAAATCTCAAAATAATCTTCACCTATGGTAAATGAGCTGTAATCAAGTCCCCCGCCCGGTAAATGTGTATTTGCAGAAATATCAATGTATCCCGTTATTTTTTTTACGGGAAAGCTTTCTAATGCATAATATGCTTTAACAAGAGTATTAAATTTTACTGCAGATACATTGAATTTATCTGAGTGTAAGATAAGTTCTCTAATTACATTTTTACAAACATTTGCAGCTATTACATCTGCTTTATTTATTTTTATAAGTTTGCCCGAGTTATTTTTATTATTCATATTTTTTACCCTTACTTTCTATTAACAAAGTTTAATTTAAAGAGCAGATACTATTATGCTTAATGCCAGAAAAAATACTGAAAGCACTAATGTAAATTTCATAAGCCCTCTTTCATGATCCAAACGTCTTTCAATCCTTAAATCTTCTACAAAATTCTTTAGTGATACCATTTTAAAAACTCCTTCTTAAAACTTTAATTATTTACTTACACTGCAAATATATATTGCTTGTTCCGGCTATGCGTATCATTTAATGATACTTTTTAAAAAGTTCAATAATTGGCGGATTTTTCACTATAAAAATCAAGATCGTCATTTGAATTTATCCATAAAATTCTTCCCTGTTTTACCTGAAAAATGGTTTTATTTTACAAATAATGTTAGACTTCAGATTAAAATTTAAAAGGCAGATAGAAATTTTAGGACTGTGTATTTCTAAAAGCTATAATGGTATGACAGTGAGTGATTTTGCAGGGATGTTCAATGTTGAAGAGCTTACCATTAAAAGAGATTTAAACGATTTGCGTGCATCTGGAATTGCAATACATTCACAAAAAGGTTTTGGCATAGTAGTTGAAAAAAAGCCCCCCGCAGAAAAGATACGCGAACTTATAAAGCAATACGGGGCACTGATTACTTCAGGCGGATTTGTGGAAAAATCCACAGCTCTGCTTGTAACAAAGCTTAAAGATGAAGCACTTGCAAATTTAGTGGTTTTGCAAATATGCATTGATTCAAACACAATGGCTGTAATTGATTATGAAAAAGATGCCGATGTTTTTGAGCGTTCTTTGGAAATCTCTCCGCTATTAATATTTCAAACTGATAATTACTGGCGGTTATTAACAATTAAAGATGGCAGAATAAAGCAATTTCTTATGAATAAAATAATTTCTGCTAAACCTTCTCCCCGTACATTTAAACCGCCATCAAAAGATAAGATTGAAGACCTATTTAAACATTCATTCCGCAGCTGGATTGGTGAGGATACTTATAATATTAAGCTGTCATTTTCCTCATACTGGGCAGATAGACTTAAGCCCAAACAACTGCTTGATTCAGAAACATTCCGTACAATGCCGGATAGTTCAATTGAATATACAGCAATGGTAAACTCACTGGATGAAATTGCAGGGTGGATTGTAACCCGCGGAGAAGGAGTAAAGGTAATTGAACCGCAGGAGTTGAAAGAAAAGGTAATTAAGCTTGCTGAAGGTGTGCTGAAGAATTATAAATAATAATCTTGAGTAAATCTGTCATCAATAAAATTCTCACAATTCTTATATCGCTTGTATGGCTTGTAAACGGACTTTTTGCAAAAGTTCTTGGTATTGTACCTCGCCATCAAGAAATTGCTGCAAAAATATTAGGAGATGATATTTCATTTATTGCAGTAAAAATTATTGGGGGGCTTGAAATTTGTATGTTTTTATGGATAATTTCAGGGAAATTTGCAAAACTTTGTGCTGTTACACAGATTGTAATTGTTATGACAATGAATGTTTTAGAGTTTTTAATTGCACCTAATCTGCTTCTTTTTGGCAGACTTAATATTGTAATTGCACTGATATTTGTTACTGTTATATATATAAATGAATTTATAATTAAGCCAAAATTACATTAATAATACAGATAAATGTTTTCGCTTAGAGATCATCCTTTTCCTGTTGAAACATATTTTGATAACTCCCTTGTAATTACATTTGCCGCACTCAAAGAAGAATTACTGAATTTTATACCATCATTTCTTACACTTGATACATATAAAAATAAATGGGCGTTTATTGCAGCAGCAATGGTTAAAACCAAAGGTCTTCGCCCAAAGGGATTTCCAAAAGCAATAGGAAATGATTTTATTCTAATAGGTTACAGAATATTTGTAAGATACCGCACTAATGCAGGTAAAAACCTGAGAGGGTTGTATATTTTAGGTTCACAAACCAATAAGAAAAAAATGGAATTATTTGGAAATATATTTACACATTATAATTACACAACTACTGATATAGAATTTGGAATAAATGAAGGTATTATAAATGTATATTCTGAAAAATCAGGAATAGATGTTAAAGTAAAATGCGGCTTATCTGATGTAAAACTACCAAACGGATCGCCGTTTGATAACTGGGTTGATGCAAGGAAATTTGCAGGTCCACTGCCGTTTACATTTACCGTAAATGAAAATAAAAAGGAAATATTGATTATTGAAGGAGTCCGCAGCAACTGGAATCCTGAACCTGTAGAAATAATAAAGCAAAAAATAAAGTTCATTGAATCTTTAAAAATAAATAGTTTACGACCTGCAAATGCTTTTATAGTAAAAAATATTCCATATTACTGGAAAAAAGGACGGAAGGAAAAATTATTAGTGTGACCAGAAAGCCATTTTCAGGTGTTTTTAATATCATTAGATTCAACTGGCACTTTTACGCTGCTGCTATTGTGTTAATTTTAGCGGGAATTATACTATTCGGGTTTTTGCCTCATCCTTTTAATTATTTAATATTTGCATTATCATTGCTTGCAGGATGTATAATATTTATCAGTATATTTGTTTCATGGTATATTTATGATCATTCAAATTTATATACTTTAAAATGGATAGATGAACTTACTCTTCCAATAGCGGCAAGAATTGCAAATATAAACGCCGGTTTTGATGAAACAAGTGCTTTATTAAAATATAAATATCCTGATTCATTGCTTGATGTTTTTGATTTCTATGACCCGGTTAAACATACTGAAATTTCAATTGAACGGGCAAGAAAAGCTTATCCTGAATATACGGGTACAAAACAAATCAATACATCAAATACAAAACTTGCTGAAAAAGCATACGATATTATTTTTTTAATATTGGCAGTTCACGAAATTAGGAATAACAATGAAAGAACAGATTTTTTTAAGCAGCTTGCACTTGCTTTAAATCCCAAAGGCAGAATTATTGTTGTTGAGCATCAAAGGGATTTTATAAACTTCATAGCATTTAATATTGGGTACCTGCATTTTTTCTCACCGGCAGAATGGATACATAATTTTGAAAATTCAGGTTTAAGAGTTAATGAAATTAAAAAATTAACACCTTTTTTGAAAATTTACAATTTATCAGTTAAATAAATTGCAGTTATATATTAAAATTTCGGGAATAATACTCATTTTGCTTGCAATAATTCACATTATTTTTCCAAAAAGATTCAACTGGAAAAATGAACTTATTCACCTAAGTCTTATGAACAGGCAATTAATGGTAGTTCATACATTCTTTATAGCTCTAATTGTTTTTATGATGGGAATATTGAATTTGTTTTATTCAGATGAGCTTGTAAATAACCAGTTTGGCAGAGTTATTTCACTAGGATTGGGAATATTCTGGCTGATTAGACTTGTATTCCAGTTCTTTGTGTACTCCAAAGAACTGTGGAAAGGGAAACGATTTGAAACCAATATGCATATAATATTTTCAATTACATGGATCTATTTAACAACAGTGTATATATTGACATATTTTGAATTTAATGATTTACCAACTCCATGAATATTTCTCTGCCCGCCCTTGGTGTAATTGAATTTTCTGCGATTTCAAATTTCTTTACTTCAAACTTATCATTATAAAAATACTTCCTGAACCCCTCAAAAGTATCAATAAACGGGGGTCCTTCGGCAGCAGGTTCGGAATCAAAAATCAACAATCCGGCAAGTACACCTCCCGGTATCAATAGTTCGTGCATTTTATTAATGTAACTGTTTCTCATTTCAGGATCTATTGCTATAAAAAAAGTCTGCTCAATAATAAGGTCATATTTTCCTGTATGTTCAAAAAAATTTTTATTAAGTAAATTTCCTTTAGGAAATTCCGGAACCCGCAAAGCAAGATTCTTCAGTGGTTTTAAAGTAATATCCAGAACAAATACATTTTTAAAACCATGTTTATATAAATATTCGGCTTCATAGGCGTTACCGGCACCGGGTATTAATATTTTAATATTCTTATCAGGCAGTTTATCAATATAAGCAGCAATCGGGGGTGCAGCGCATCCTAAATCCCATCCGGTCTGATTATTTTCCCATCTGTTTTGCCAAAAATCTTTATTACTCATAGTATTATAGTTAAATTGTTTTGTTTAAAATTTTAAAACTTATTAAAAAATAGTAAGTAAAAGCTTGTTAAATTAGTAAAAATTTTATTTTACTTATTATTGGATTACAAATTTATATTTAATTTAATTAATTTGCATTCCATTGCAAAACGCACAGAAAATATTAACCCTATCAGGAAAATCGATACATGATACTGTTTTCACAGTTTTTGATGTTGAAACAACCGGCTTAAGTGCAGAGCGCTGCCGAATGACTGAAATTGGAATTGTAAAGCTGCGGGGCGGAGAAATTATTGATGAATTTGAAACACTTATAAATCCAGGTGAATTCATTCCTCCGGGCATTACACAGCTAACAGGTATAACAAATGAAATGGTTTATGGAAAGCCAAAGTTTGGTGAGTTAGCACAGAATGTTCTTGGATTTATATTTTCGGATGATTTACCTGTTGTGCTTGGCGGACATAACGTAAGGTTTGATTACAGTTTCCTTAATTCATCTCTTCAACGTGAAGGGTATAATAAGATTTCAGTACCTGCTTTGTGTACCGCAAGACTTGCCCGCAGACTGAATAAAAAGCTGCCATCCAAATCATTAGATTCACTGAAAAGATATTTTGGGATTTACTCCCGCCGTAAACACCGTGCAATGGATGATGCCAAAGCTGCCGCCCATATTCTTTCTCACTTTATTGAAATGCTTGTAAACGAGTATGAATATGAAACGATTGATGATATTTTAAGCTTTCAGTACCGGAAAATTTATGATGATACAAAAACCAGTACAAGATTTAAAAATATTAAGATAGATCTTAAATCTGTTCCAAAGTCACCCGGTATATATTATATGTATAACAGAAAGGGTGAAATAATATATATAGGTAAGGCAAAAAATCTTAAAGAGCGTCTTGGTTCGTACTTTTATCATAACACCTCTCACTCAAGCAAAGTTAGAAAACTTATAAGGTATGTATATAAGGTAGAGTGGGAAACAACAGGTTCAGAGCTTTCTGCACTATTGGCTGAAAGCCGTATGATAAAAACTCATAAACCCAGATTTAATTCTGCAATTAAATCTTACCGTAAATTTCCCTTCATCAAGATAGATATTCAGCGGTCATATCCAAGAATTCAGAAGGTGTATGAAATAATTCCCGATGGGGCAAAATATTACGGACCTTTTGCAAGCAGTTTTACTGTAAATACACTAATTGAAAAAATTAATAAACTTTATAAGCTTCGTAAATGTGATGATATTAATCTGAAACCTTCAAAGAAACACAGCACTTGCATGTATTATGAAATTGGACAATGCGGTGCACCGTGCAATTATACGATTAGCCAAAATGAATACCGAAAGGAAGTAAATCAGGTAGATAAATTCCTGATTTCTGACACAAATGAAGGTGCTTTAAAATACCTTGAGAGCGAAATGAATAATGCAGCAGAAGAAATGAATTTTGAAAATGCATCATATTTAAGGGATAATATTACTGACTTAAAAAAAGTGATGTTAAATATTGAGCTTACAAACTCAATAGTTGAACTGCAGAACTACATAATCAAATGCCGCAATGAATCAGATGAAAATGTATATGAAATATTTCTTATGGTGAACGGCAAAACTGCTAAAACTTTTTTAATGAACAGCGAAATTAAAAATGATACTCAAACAATGGAAAATATTAAAGAAGAAATTAACTGCCTGTATTTTTCAGGTACTTTGTTCAGAGATTATGTTTTTAGTAAGGCGTATCACAAATTTAAGATTGATGAAATTGATACATTAAAAATAATTTCAAACTGGGTTTACCGGAATTATAAACCCTCAAGAATAATGAAAATGACAGTCAAAACAAAGTTAGAAGATGTAATGAAGTTTTTGATAAAAAAGTGATAATTATTAACTAAACTACCAAATTTTAGGTTAGATTTAATCTGAAAAATTCATTATTTATGTACTCAGTTTTAACGTAAATGCCGGTTTTTTTAGCTAAAAAGCTTTATTTTTCTTTGAAATACCGCCCGGATGGCGGAACTGGTAGACGCGCAGGACTTAAAATCCTGTTGGGATAATATCTCAGTGCCGGTTCGATTCCGGCTCCGGGCACAAAGTTTTGTTTGATTGTTTTATTTGTAAATTAACTACAATATTTTATTTTTATAAAGAAATAAAATAATTTTTTTCTCGACTGCTTATATGAAATGGAACGCTGAAAATATCTTTATAATGCTGTTTGCAATCATGGCACTTGGTTCTGCCATAATGATGGTTACAAGAGGTAATCCTGTTACAAGTGCATTATATCTTATTGTTAATTTCTTTTCCATTTCCGGATTATTCCTTATGCTGCGCTCACAGTTTATTGCAATTATTCAGGTTATTGTTTATGCCGGTGCTATTATGGTACTTTTTCTTTTTGTAATTATGTTGCTTAATTTAAGCACTGAAAAGTTTACGGAAAACCTGACATATAAAAAGATCTCAGCTGTAATTCTTGGTTTGCTTTTCTTCTCATCACTTGGCATTACTGCTTTCTTTGCTTTTTTTGGAAAATATAAAACACTTAACCAAAACGCAGAAGTTATGGGAACAATTCAATCAGTAGGCAAAGAGCTTTATACCACATATTCATTTCCTTTTGAACTTGTTTCATTTATTTTGATAGCAGCTATTGTTGGAGCAATAGTTCTTGCACAGAAAAAATTAGATTGAAATGCCGGCATTCTTTAAAACATTAACAATTAATATCTACCGTTAATGTCAACCTCACATCATAATAAGACAAAAAGAATTCTTTCAGGAGTTAAACCTACAGGTAAAGCACATATAGGTAATTACCTTGGGGCAATGCGTAATCATGTAAATATGCAGCAAGACCATGAAAATTTTATTTTTATTGCTGACCTGCATTCATTAACAACTGTTAAAAATAAAGCTGAACTGCAGGGACTAATTATTGACCTTGCATTAGATTACCTTGCACTTGGTCTTGATCCCAAAAAGGCAGTCTTTTTCAGGCAAAGTGATATACCTGAACATACCGAGCTTACCTGGATTTTAAACTGTCTTACACCTATGCCAATGCTTGAAAATGCCCATGCCTATAAAGATGCAGCAGCAAAAGGAAATAAAGAAATTAATGCCGGAACATTTACATATCCTGTTTTAATGGCGGTTGATATACTTATTTATAAACCGGATATTGTACCGGTTGGAAAAGACCAGAAACAGCATGTAGAAATAGCACGAGATTTAGCTGGAAAGTTTAACCGCACTTTTGGAGAAGTTTTTAAACTGCCAGAACCATACATCCCCAAGGAAGCTGCTGTTGTAATTGGCACGGATGGTCAAAAAATGAGCAAAAGCTACGGTAATACCATAGAAATATTTGCATCTGACAAAGAATTAAAAAAGCAGGTAATGGGTATTATTACCGACTCAACTCCAATTGAAGCACCAAAAGCTCCCGATACTATTTACCAGCTGTACTCATACTTTGCAAATGAACAAGAAAAAGCAGATCTTCTTGAAAAGTACCAAGCAGGCGGTATGGGATATGGTGATGCAAAGAAACAACTTCTTGAAAAGATCACAGAAACATTTAAACCGTATCGCCAAGAGCGTGAGAAACTTAAAAATGACCTTAAATACGTAATGGATGTATTAAAAACCGGTGCTGAAAAAGCAAGAGAAACAGCTTCTGCTACCAAAGCAGAAGTTTGGGATAAAACCGGACTATCTATTTCATAATACTTCTGCTGTAATAAAGCTGTATAAATACAATGATAATTTTTCTTTCCGGCTCAATTAATTCCGGTAAAACCACAATAGCAAACCTGCTTAAAAAAGAAATCCCCTCAACAGCTCATATTGAAGTGGATAATATCAATGATATTTATGATTGGTTAGAGCTTAAGGAGGCAATTCCATTGAACCTTAAAAACACATTATGCATTACAATGAATCTTATTGAAGAAAACATGAATGTAATAATTACTTATCCATTAAGTAAAAATGAATATGAATTCTTTAACCGTAATCTGCCGCTAGATGTGCAGAGGTTTTTTTTTACTTTAAATCCTGCAATTAAAACTGCATTATCAAATCGCGGCAGCAGAGAGCTGACCAAGCAGGAAAAAGAAAGAATTAAATATCATTATTCAACAGGTGTTAATAACCCGGGATTTGGAATAACACTTGATACAACTATGCACACACCCCATGATACAATTAACGAAATTTTATATTACATAGAGCAGCGTGAAATAAGATATAAAATGGAAGATTAAGAATTTTAAAATATCTGTTATAATTTTTAATACAATTCTATTGCATAAAATTTGCAAAGCTGTTTCAATTGAATAACATTAATATTACATGTAATTTACAATAAAATTATATAAATAATGGGACTAGAGCAGGATATAGAAAAATATTTTTCCACAGCTGAGCTTAAACCTTCTGAAAAGAATAAAGCAATTTCAGCTTTTAAAGAAATGGTTAAGCTTTTGAATAATGGAGAAGTAAGAAGTGCTGAGAAAACAAACGGTAAGTGGAAAGCTAATTCCTGGGTTAAAAAGGGTATCCTGCTTGGTTTTAAGCTGGGTAAAAATAAGGATATGTCAATTGACAGGCAGCTTTTCTTTTTTGATAAAGATACATTACCTGTTAAGTCAATGAAAGTTAATGATGGTGTTCGTATTGTCCCGGGAGGTTCATCAATCAGAAGCGGAGCATATATAGGCAAAGGTGTTATATGTATGCCGCCAATGTATATCAATATAGGTGCTTATATTGATGATAACTCATTGATTGATTCACATGCACTTGTTGGCTCATGTGCTCAGCTTGGCAAAAAGATACATTTATCTGCAGCTGCACAAATTGGAGGGGTACTTGAACCAATAAATTCAGTTCCTGTTATTATTGAAGATGAGGTAATGATTGGCGGAAACAGCGGTATATATGAAGGTACAATTGTTCAAAAAAGAGCAGTGATTGGAGCAGGATGTATAATTACCGGTTCAACTCCAGTTTACGATACTGTAAAGGGAAAAATATACAGGAAATCAAAAGAAGAACCGCTTGTAATTCCGGAAGGAGCCGTTGTTGTAGCAGGTTCAAGAGCTCTTCAAAATGAATATGGCTTAGAAAAAAATTTATCAGTATATACTCCGGTAATTATTAAATACCGCGATGAAAAGACTGATGCTGCTACTGCACTTGAAGAAAGTCTTAGGTAAATATTTAAAATGAAAGTTGCTGTTATATCAGATTTGCATGCTAACCTTGAAGCCACTGAGGCATGTTTTAAAGAAATTGAAAAAATTTCAGTTGATAAAGTAATCTGTCTTGGTGATTTGGTTGATTATTGTGCCCAGCCAAACGAAGTTAGTATATTGATAAAACAAAAATGTGATACAGTTATACTTGGTAATCATGATGAGGCACAATTCAATTATTTACTTTCTGAAGGATTTAGTGAACAGGCAAAAATATCATCTTATCATACCAGAAAAATTATTAAACCCGAGCATATTGAATATTTAAAAACTCTTCCCCGGATATATACTATTAATGAACTTATGTTTGTTCACTCATCACCTTTTGAACCTCATAACTATAATTATGTTTTGGATGAAGACGATGCTTTATTTAACTTTGATTATTTCTCTCAAAAAGTATGTTTTATTGGACACTCCCACATACCTGTAATATTTAAAAAATCAGGAGAAAATATTTCAATAATAAATGATGGCAAGTTGGATATTAACAGCCGTTATATTATTAATGTTGGAAGTGTAGGTCAGCCAAGGGACCGGGATCCAAGATTATCATTCGGGATATTTGATACAGCTGATTTTACATACAAAAATATTCGCGTAAGCTATGATGTAAAATCTGCAAGCAATAAAATTCTAAAAGAAGGGTTGCCCGATTTTTTAGCATTAAGAATTCTTGAAGGCAGATGATTCTGATGTTTCTAAGGAGCAGAATTTATCTTTAAAAAGATAATATAATTAAAATTAATGATTTTTATCTTATTGCATATTGATTAGTATTATTTGGTACAATAGATTTACTAATTAAATTTGTATTAAAAAAATTGAGATTTCTATAAAATATTGAATTTTTTGAAATTATAATTTTAAATATGAGAAAAACCGCTAAAATTGAGTGGGCAGAAGGGTTTAAACTTAAAGGAATTACCGATACCGGGAAAGAAGTTATAATGGATTCCGGTACTGAGGCAGTTGCAGCATCGCCTGCGCAGCTTGTGCTGCAGGCACTTGCAGGATGTACTATGATGGATTGCTATCTAATCATTTCAAAGTCAAGAAAAAAAATAGATAAGTTTTGGGTTGAAGTTGATGCTGAGGAAGCAGAAGATCATCCGAAGATTTTCACAAAGATCCATTTGACATATAATTTTTATGGAAGTGAACTTAATGATGAACTAATAAAAAGGGTTATAAACTTATCAGAAACAAAATACTGCAGGGTGCATTCAATGCTTTCAAAGTCTTCTGAAATAACATCTTCATATAAACTAAATAAATAAAAGTTGTTCAACAAAACTTAAATATTTTTAATGTATAATATATTTACAATTTTAGCCGTTCTATTTATAGTTACCTGTGCAATAAATTCACAAAACAAAAATACAGTTGAAAAAGGCGGAAAAATTTGGGGCTATGTTTTTGGTGATTACTTTTTTAAAACGTCGGGAGATTCAAGCGGAAGCTCTGTACAATATGCAGGCTATCAAAATTCTTTCCAAGGGTTTGAAATTAGACGGGCTTACCTTGGATATGATTACACATTTAGCAGTAAACTATCTTCGCAAATTTTACTTGAAGGCAACGATAAAATTTTAACAAACACCCGCCTTGGACTATTTATTAAAACTGCTTTTGTTGAATGGAAGGCATTTGAAAATGTCAGTTTCGCTATCGGATTGCTGCCAACACCTTCATGGAGTAGAGCATTAAACGAAAGAGCATGGAACTACCGCTCAATTGAAAAAACCATTTTAGATATGCGCAGTCTAGGCAACGGAAGCGATCTAGGTGTTTCTGCTCGAGGAAAATTTGATAAAGCGGGGAATTATGGTTTTGCTTTAATGATTGGGAATGGTAGCGGTCAAAAACCAGAAATTAATAAGTTTAAAAAATATTATGGTTCTATTTTTGCAAAACCAATAAAAGAGCTTCAAATAGAGTTATATGGTGATTTCGAACCTAATACTGGGGATAAAAACAAATTAACATTAAAAGGCTTTGCAGGTTATAAATTTGATAAATTCAATTTTGGTATAGAAGTAATTCAGCAAGTTCAGAAGAATGCAGGAGGAAAAAATATTGACGCAATACCGTTTGGTATCAGCACGTGGATTTGGGGAAATCTTTTAGGCAAAGCAGATAATCTAATTCTAAATGCATTTGGAAGATATGATATGTATAACCCTGATGTAAAAAATGACTCAACCGGATATATAGAAAATTTTATTTCTGTTGGATTAGATTATATGCCAATTGAAAATATTCATTTTATGCCGAATGTTTGGATTAATAAATATTCAGTTAAAAGTTCATTATTTTCTAAACGTAAAACTGATGTAGTTGGCAGAATGACATTTTATTTCATATTTAATTAATGAAATTAATTTTTCATACAATATGGAATAATCACAGTGATAACAAATAAAAAAGGGACAACCTATATTCAGACTATCCCCTGTTTACCTAGGTATTAAATTTTATATTAATAATGTTCAGTTGATTCCCAAACAACCTTATTTTTCATATTCATAAATACTTTTAATGCTCTGAATGTAGCAAAAAAGTTTATTAAGTTATCAAAGTTAAGTCTAATAAGACTGAAGAAAGCATACTTTAACCCGTACCAGCTGTAAGTGAAAATGAATCTATGAAGCAGCCGCCATACCATAAAAAAGAAGCATGCCCATAAGAAAAACCAAAGTGCAGTGTTTTGTTCAACTGCAGATTCAAATACTCTTATCCCTAATCCAAACCCAAGCAGGTAGAGTAAAAAGAATGCGAACACAAGATTGCTTAATAGCACCATAAAGTTACTGAAAATGGTTTTTCTATCACGCATAAGGAAATATTTTGTCCATAAATTACCTGCCCATTTGTGCATTTTCCAGTTTTGGAAACATATTCCTGCAGTCCATCTTGAACGCTGTTTAACAGCAGCCCAAAATGTATTTGGAAAATATTCACCAGTTGCAACCCTTGAGTTAGGATTATTTTTATCTAATAGAAGATTTATGTAAGCTGTTTTATAGCCCATCTTAAAGAGTCTTAACCCTAACTCATAATCTTCCGTAAGATTTGCTTCATTAAATACCTGCGGAAAGTGGCTGTCAAGGTTCATAAAGATCTCTCTGCGGAAGCTCATTCCGGTTCCTGCAAAGGGAATGAAAACTTTTAATGCCTGTCTAACAATAAGGTCCTTTGAATGTACTTCTGCAAATGCATCGCAATAGGTTCTGTGTATAAATTTACCGCGATCATCTTTAATAGGTACTACAGGAATTTGCACTGCATCAATACCCTGATGCATTATCAGATAGTTATCTATTTTTAGAGTTAATGGATGAATAAAATCTTCACTATCATGAATTGAAATAACATCAAAATTCTTACCATTATCTTTTTCAAACCGTTTAATTGATTCATATACATTATTAAGGTTATCAGCTTTTGTTGTAGGACCATCATGTGAATTAACACAGATAACAACTTTATTGTTTTTCTGAGCAATGCGTTTAACAACTTCAAGGGTTTTAGTATCATTAGGATAAACACCTACAAAAATTGTAAAATTGCTGTAACGCATTTTACTTAAAGCATAAGTTAAGGTTCTTCCAATTACTTTATACTCGCGCCATGCACATATTACAAGTGCAATGCTGTTTTCACCCGCAGAAAGAACATCATCCATTTTTGGCAAGCTTCTGTAATATTTCCATCGGTTGAACCAGTACAGCAGGTCAACCAAAACATCATCAATTCCGCTGATAACCAGCAGTATTGAACAAATCCAAAGTAATACTGTAAAAACTTCTTGCATATAGTTTAATTTAATTTCTGCAAATTACAAAATGAAAATCAAAAACTAACATATTAATACATTTTAAAATGCTGCCTTATAGTTAAATACAAAACCAGCTTTTAACTGAAATGAATTCTTTGAATCACCAAAAAAATACACTTTATAAGTCGGTTCAATAAAAATTACAGGAAATACCATTAAATTTGGTTTAAACCTAATACCGGTACCAATTTCAAAATAATTATTGTAACCAAGCTTTCTGCCATCAAACTGCCCTGATTCAAATATGTAGTTTTCTACATAAGAGTATCCGCCTGTATGAAAGCGAAGTACCTGCTGAAGCATTCCCTGCAGAAAAGCATTTTTGTATTTATAGTCATACATAGCAGCATAATAAATATCAAAGTAAAAACTAGTTTTTGATGATGATTTGCTTTCTACATAAACTTTAGCATTGCCAAATCTGTTAAAATAAACAAGCATAGGTTTAAAGTTTATTTTGTTTGAATCTAAATCAATTTGTCTAGTATATCCAATTCTTCCTTCAAAGAAAAGGTTACGCATAATATAATATCTTAAAAACAGTCCTGCTTCAACAAACCTGTCATTGTATATCAAGTTTTTACTTGAGCGTGAATCGGTATAAACATCAAGATACGGACCTGCATAAAATCCGGGACCAATTCTGAAATTAACATGGCCTACCAGGTTTGCTATATAATTTTCCTGGTGAGTATCATAAAAATTATGAAAATAAATTTCTACTGACTTTTTAGATGTTCCGGCTAATTCATCTCTTAAAACCAAAGATGCTGATTTAGACTGTTCTTTTAACTTGAGGTTTGAAGTATGACTGCCAACATAATCAAAATGTTTAAGTGAACTTGAGTATTTTTTCTGATCATAATAAATGTAGGCAAGCTGCATTCTGGCATTGTCATCAGAAGGTTTATCTTTAAGATGCAGTTCAAACATTTGAGCTGCCTTAGTTTTGTTTCCGTTTTTATAGTAATAGTAACCTGAATCTGCGTAATTTCCGCCTGTGGAGTAAACCTGCTGGTTATTATTTACAGCAGTAATGCCATCTATATTCTGTACCATTTGTTTAGCCATCTGAACTTCATTTTCATTGGTTGAATTTTTGCTGACATAATCAAACTGCTCTCTTGCCTTAGATGTTTGTTTAATATCATAATACAGATAGCCAAGATCAAGCCTTACCTGGTAATTTGAAGGATTTTGAATAATAAATTCTTCAAAAAAACCGGCAGCTTTTTCTTTTAAACCAATTTTTTGATAATAATACCCGGAATCTGCGAGATTTTGTGAATGACTGACAGAAGTGTATATAATTGCCAGAAAAAGAATCGGGAGTAGTCTTTTTAACATTTTATTTTAAATTGTTGAAAAATAGCGTTTCAATTAAAGTGTTACTTTATTTTATAGCACTTAGTAACTAATAAACTATTACGCATACCCCCAAAACTAAAATACATAATTTTTTTTCAAAAATCAAAGTACTTTTTCATTTGGGGATACTAAATTAGGATATACCGCTAGTGTATTCAATACCGCTGATACGGTATATATACCGAATATTAAGTAGTGATTACAGTGTGATTTCTCTAAGAATTGCTAAATTTTAATAAAAATGATATTTTTGTAAATGCCAGTAATAACTTTAGCCATTGAATCTTCGTGTGATGAAACATCTGCATCTATATTACAGAATGAAAATGTTAAATCTACCATAATTTCATCACAGTATTTTCATAAAGAATATGGCGGAATTGTACCTGAACTTGCCTCGAGAGCACATATTGAGAATATAAGTATAATTGCAAATAATGCTATACAAAAAAGCGGTATAAACATAAAAGATATAAACCTTGTTGCTGCAGCTAAAGGTCCCGGTTTAATAGGTTCTCTTTTGGTTGGATATAATTTTGCAAAAGGTTTTGCCATTAATAATAATTTACCTTTTATAGGAATTGATCACATTGAGTCACATTTATTTTCCTGCTTCATCGGAAAAAAAGAGGTACATTTTCCATTTATAGCTCTGGTAGTTTCAGGGGGACATACAATAATTTTTTTAGTCAAAAGTTATTCTGAATATAAAATTTTAGGAAATACTAACGATGATGCAGCAGGTGAAGCATTTGATAAAGCTGCAAAGATGCTTGGGCTTCAGTATCCCGGCGGTCCGATAATAGATGAGTTAGCACAAACAGGTAATAAAAACTTTCATCAATTTCCCAAAAGTAATATTAAAGGCAGACCTTATGATTTTTCATTCAGCGGGATTAAAACATCTATGCGGTATTTTCTGAAAGAAAATTATCCTGATATTAAAAATAATTTACCATTAAATGATATAGCAGCTTCATTTCAGGAAGCTGTTACAGGTGTACTTGCACAAAAAACACTTCAGGCAGCAATAGATAATAATATAAAAAGAATTGCCGTATCAGGAGGTGTTTCGGCAAATACCGGATTAAGAAACAAGTTTAATGAATTGCAAAAAAAAGGTTATGAGATATATTTCCCAGAAAAAATATATTCAACTGATAATGCAGCAATGATAGGTTACAATGCATTTATAAAGTACAGGACAAACAATTTTAAAATAAATGAAGATACAATTCAAGATAGTGCTTATGCACGATTCCGGTATATTTAAGCCAAATAATAATGTCAGAAATAAAACAGCACAGAGCGGTAATTGATGTTGATGAGCAGCTATTAAGCGATATATCAGACCTGATTGAAAGCGGCTCTGATACATTGCTTAAAAATATTTTGAGGGATATTTACCCTCCGGATATTGCTCTTATTATTGATAACCTTGAGGAAAGTGACAGTCTTGCTCTCTTTAAACTTCTGGATAATAAAACTATGGCAGAAGTAATATTAGAGCTTGGCGTTCATCATAAAGATTTTCTGCTTTCAAAACTTTCAGCCGATGAAATTACTGCATTAGTTGGCGAAATGGACTCGGATGATGCTGCTGATATTATTGGTGACCTTGAAGAAAATAAAGCTGAAGACGTACTTCAGCAAATGAATGCTGAAGACCAGAGCGAGGTTAAAGAACTATTAAATTACCACGAAGATACCGCAGGCGGTATCATGCAGAAGGAGTTTGTTACAGTTCACTCTAATGACAGCATTAACAGAGCAATTGAAGTTATAAGAGAAGAAGCACCGGATAATGAACATCTCTATCATATTTGGGTTACCGATGAAAGAGGCAGGCTGCTTGGGATAGTTTCACTTAAAAAAATAATTGTAGCTCTTAATACACCTTCGGTAATAATGGCAGACCTGATGAATGAAGAAGTTATCTCTGTTGATGCTGAAACAGACCGTGAAGAAGTTGCCTCAATTATGAGAAAATATGATTTGGTATCAATACCGGTTGTTAACAAAGAACAGGTTGTTATTGGCAAAATAGTATTTGATGATATAGCTGAAATTATGGAAGAAGAATTCAGCGAAGATGTTGCCAAAATAGTTGGTTCTGATGCTGACGAACTTGAAAGCAAATCACCGTTTCAAATTGCGTGGCTCCGCCTGCCATGGGTATTGATAACACTTGGAATAGAATTTCTGGCTGGTGTGGTAATACATCATTACGATGCAACACTTACAAAAATTATCTTGCTTGCATCATTTATGCCCATAATTTCAGCTATATCAGGAAATACGGGTTTGCAAGCTGCAGCAATTACAGTAAGAGCTTTGGCAACAGGTCATGTTACACTTAATAAATGGTGGGTACCTATCAGAAGGTCAGTAGAAACCAGTTTGATAATTGGAGGAGTCTGCGGAATAGTAATTGGGATAATAGCGGGCTTTTGGGATGGCAGGCTGCTTTTTGGTGTTTTGGTAGGTTTTTCTATGTTTATTTCTATAAATATTTCAGGGTTTGTTGGTTCGGCTGTTCCGTTAATTTCTAAGAAATCCGGTTTTGATCCGGCAATAACTGCAGGACCTTTTGAAACCGCATTTCAGGATGTTGTTGGTATTACTATTTTTCTTTCACTTGCTTCTTTTTTAATGAAATGGCTTACCTAATTTTCTTCAATTAAGCACATCAAAAAATATTTTAAATATCTTTCACCCGCTGATGTTGTTACACAAAGTATGCTGATTGTGCTTAGCGGTATCTTTTTATTTTATAATTTTCGTATTGAATTCTGGTATGCCTATGCTTTAATAAATTTTTTTATTATATGGGCTATAGCAGCGATTGTTTATAAATTTGAAACCCGGGTAGTTAAAGAAGGTGAAAGCAGTATCCCAAATTCTTCATTAATTAAAATTGTAAGATATTGGTATGGAGCAGCAGCAATACTATATATATTTAAACAGGTATATATAATTGGTTATACATTAAAACCAGCTGACTGGGATCTTGTTTATATAAAATTGGATTTTGTAATTTTTGGTTTAAACCCAACTCAATGGATATATAAATATAATAATCCCTTTTTAACAGAATTTCTGCAGATAGTTTATGTTTATTACTATCCAATGATAGTGGTTTTTGGATTAGAGCTATATTTAAGGCATAGATATACAGAATTTAAATACACAATTTTTGTTTTATTCTTAAGTTTTTTTACAAGTTATTTACTTTATCTTATATTTCCTGCAAACGGTCCAAGGTTTCACCTGCATGATTTTTATTCAATAAGCAATGAGCTTCCGGGAATATTACTTACTGAACCAATTAGGGCATTTTTGAACTTCGGTGAATCAATACCTCGAGGGGTACAAAATCCGCAGGATTATGTACAAAGAGATGCAATGCCAAGTCTGCATACAATAACTGCATTTTTAATTATGTATCTTTCATGGAAATTCAAATCCAAATCATTTTACTTTTATCTTCCTTATTTTTTCTGCATGGTATTGGCAACGGTTTACTTAAGGTATCATTATGTAGTTGATATAATTGGAGGGCTAATATTGTGTGTATTTACTATAATTGCGGGTATAGCAGTTTACTGGAAAAAACAGAAATTACCTGTTAAATTTAACTGAAATTATATTTTGCCATAATAATAAGTAATTTAATTATGAAATTCTTTATTTAACTCTTTCAATATTCTTATTAATTTAATATTCTATTCCTTTTCTTGCTTGAATACCTTTATCGAAATAATGTTTCACTTTTCTGTTTTCAGTAATAAGGTCAACTTTTTCTTCTAATCCATCAAACAATTTATGACCTGTTATAACAAGTTCAAAGCGTCGGTTTTTATCATATAGATCAAGTATTTCAAGCACATCTTTTTCATTTATAAGGTGATAGTTAGCAGCTGCAACAAATTCATCAAGTACAAGCAAATCTTGTTTACCGTTAATTATCAGGTTTTTTGTTAATTCCAGAGCTCTTTTTGCTTCAGCAAAATCTTCTTGGGCATTTTTAAAACGGAAGGTTCCATCTTCATTCATTCTTTCACAGCCGGTTGAATATAGTTCAATCGGATATCCAAGTTCTTTAAGTTTAAGGAAAATCCTTCGCTCATAGTAATGCTCCTTTGCCTGATCATGTCCTTTATCAAACTCAACAATTGCAGCACTTAATCCTGCACCTAATGCTCTAAATGCAAGACCAATTGCGGCTGTTGTTTTACCCTTGCCATAACCATAATATAAATGTGATTGATGCTTTTTTTCATCAGGAAGATTTTCGTATTCTTCAAGTACCTTTTGTACTTTTTCCTTGTATTTTTTTCCGCCAGCTTTTTTTGCTTCTTCCAGCGTTAATTTTTTCTTTTCCATCTCTATTATAAACCGGCAGAAAAATCTATTGTAATGCTTTTATCGTTAAGTATCAGCTGCCTGTAAGAAACCCCTGCCATATCAAGCATTTTTTTAGATGCCTGCACGCTGCCTGTATCTTTATATTTATCGCTTAAATAAATAATTTCCAGTATCCCTGATTGTATAAGCAGTTTAGTACATTCATTACAGGGAAAGAGTGCAACATATATTCTTGCACCGTGCAGATCTTTAGTTGAATTAAGTATTGCGTTTGCTTCGGCATGCACAACATAAGGATATTTGGTATCGTTTGCATTTTCGGATGATTTGCCCCACGGTAATTTATCATCATCACAGCCAATGGGAAAACCGTTATAACCAATTCCAACTATTTTGTTATACTGATTAACTATGCAAGCACCAACCTGCGTGCTGGGATCTTTGCTTCGCATTGCAGAAAGTAATGCAATACCCATAAAATACTCATCCCATGAAATGTAATTTTTTCTTTTCATGTTATAAATTCAAAAAGGAATTTTTTAGTGTATAAATCTTATAAATATTTATTTAATTCTTCATTCATTTCTTGGAGGGAGCCGTCATTTATTATAAGGTAATCAGTAAAGGCAATAGGTCCCCCTTTATCTAAATTTTCTATTTCGCTAATATCCCTGCTTATAGATTCTTCGTTTGTAAGGGGTCTGAAGCTGCGTTTAAAAAGTCTTTCATATCTTATAGATTTTGTGGTGTAAACGGTAAGAAGTTTAAAATTTTCACCAAATTTATCTTTTAATATTTTAAATTCTTCCCAAGAATATAGACTTTCAATAACAACGTTATCTGTTTTAAAAAATTCTTCTATCAAAGGAAGAGATTTAACAGCCATTGCGCCCATACCGTAGTCATTTCGCAGGTTTTCGCGGGTTTTGCGTTCATTTGCTTCATTAATTTCCAGTCCAAGTTTTTTCATTTCATTCATAACTACTTCGCCAAAATAAACTTTTTTAAAGCCGTGTTCAACAAAAAACTTCACAGCTTCGCTTTTTCCGGAACCGCACATGCCAATAACAGCAATTATCTTTTTCAATTTTTTAGTATTAAATAATATCTTACATTAATTTGATATTTCTGTTCAGGATAGCTCTTTTTCTTTAATTTCATAACCAATAATGGGTGCAAGCCATCTTTCAATTTCTTCAACAGACATATTTTTCCTTTTAGCATATTCTGTAATTTGGTCGCGGTTTAATTTACCAACATTAAAGTATTTTGAGCCCGGATGTGAAAAATACAATCCGCTTACGGATGATGCAGGATACATTGCATAGCTTTCGGTAAGTTTTATCCCGGCTTTATCTTCTGCTTCAAGCAGATCAAAAATTATCTGTTTTTCTGTGTGATCTGGCTGTGCCGGATACCCGGGTGCCGGTCTAATACCTAAATACTTTTCAGCAATTATATCTGTATCTGTAAGGTTTTCATCTTTAGCGTAACCCCATAATTCTTTTCGGACCATTTCATGCATTAGCTCTGCAAACGCTTCTGCAAGTCTATCAGCCAAAGCTTTTGTCATTATACTGCTGTAATCATCATTTTCTTTGGCAAATTTTTCAAGGAGGGCTTCAATTCCAATGCCTGTTGTTACAGCAAAGCAGCCAATATAATCGTTAAGAGCTGATTCTTTTGGAGCAATAAAATCTGAAAGTGCATAATAGGGGTCATTATTTGTTTTTTCTGCCTGCTGCCTTAGTGTGTGCAGTACTGCTAAATTATCCTTGCGTTTATCATTAACATAAAGCTCAATATCATCTCCGGCTGCATTGGCGGGATATAATCCGATAACAGCATTTGCACTTAACCATTTATTGGAAATTATTTCATCCAGAAGTTTATTTGCCTCATCAAAAAGTTTTTTTGCTTCACTTCCGGAATTTTTATCATTAAAAATTGCAGGATACTTTCCTTTCATTTCCCAAAGCAAAAAGAAAGGAGTCCAGTCAATTTTTTCTCTAATTCTCTCAAGCGGAAAGTTACTAAATACTTTATTGCCGGTAAAAACCGGTTTTGTAATGTTTAAAGTTTTCCAGTCTGTTTTAAATTTTCTGTTTCTTGCCTCATTAATAGTAAGATACTTCTTTTCATCTTTTCTTCCTTTATGTGAAATCCTCATTCTGTCATACTCTTGTTTAACAGAATGAATATAGTTTTCGCGGTTTTCTTTATTCATAAGACTACCGGCAACTGTTACACTTCTGGAAGCATCAAGAACATGAACTGTAGGATTAGTATAATTTGGTGCTATTTTTACCGCGGCATGAATTTTAGATGTTGTTGCACCTCCAATAAGCAGTGGAACTTTAAACCCCCGTCTTTCCATTTCTTTGGCAACATGAACCATTTCATCAAGTGATGGTGTAATTAACCCGCTTAAGCCAATCATATCCACATTTTTTTCAATTGCAGTATCAAGAATCTTATCAGCCGGAACCATTACACCAAGATCAATAACTTCATAGTTATTACATCCAAGCACAACACCAACAATATTCTTACCAATATCATGAACATCGCCTTTTACAGTTGCAAGCAATATCCTGCCGTTAATATTTGAAGCCCCTGATGCTTTTTCTTTTTCAATAAACGGAGTTAAATAGGCGACAGATTTTTTCATCACTCTGGCACTTTTTACAACCTGAGGCAAAAACATTTTGCCCGACCCAAAAAGATCACCAACAATATTCATTCCGTCCATTAATGGACCTTCAATAACATCAAGAGGTTTGGGATATTTCTTTCTTGCTTCTTCAGTATCTTGTTCAATAAACTCTGTAATACCCTTAATTAAGGCGTGTTTTAATCGCTCTTCAACCTGGGCATTACGCCATGAATTATCCTGTTCTATCACCTTACCTTTTGATTTCACCGATTCCGCAAATTCAACAAGTCTTTCAGTTGCATCTGCCCTTCTGTTCATCAGAACGTCTTCTACGCGTTCAAGCAAATCTTTGGGAATTTCATCATAAACTTCAATCATTCCTGCATTAACAATTCCCATATCCATTCCAGCTTTTATAGCGTGATATAAAAATGCAGAATGCATTGCTTCTCTAACAACATTATTTCCTCTGAATGAAAATGAAATATTGCTCACTCCTCCGCTTACTTTAGCCCTAGGAAGATTTTCTTTTATCCATTTTACAGTTTTAATGTAATCAACTGCATAA
The DNA here is from genome assembly GCA_020852705.1 of Ignavibacteria bacterium. Classification (GTDB taxonomy): domain Bacteria; phylum Bacteroidota; class Ignavibacteria; order Tepidaquicellales; family OLB5; genus OLB5. The sequence continues at coordinate 29,076 of JADZAP010000007.1, forward strand.
TTATTATGTTCATCTATTCCGGTTGCAACAGTAAGAATATTTGGGTCAAATATAATATCCTGAGGCATAAAGCCGACTTGTTCGGTAAGTAATTCATAACATCTTTTGCAGATTGCAATTCTGCGTTCAAAACTATCAGCTTGTCCCTGTTCATCAAATGCCATAATAATTACAGCGGCACCAAAAAGTTTTATCTTTTTTGCTTGTTCAATAAATTTTTCTTCACCTTCTTTAAGACTAATAGAGTTAACTATACCTTTACCCTGAAGGCATTTTAAACCTGCCTCAATAATTTCCCATTTGGATGAATCCAGCATAACAGGTACTTTTGCAATATCCGGCTCAACAGCCACAAGTTTTAGGAATTTTTCCATTGCTGCTATACCATCAATCATACCTTCATCCATATTAATATCAATCACCTGTGCCCCTGATACCACCTGCTGCAGTGCAACAGAAAGAGCCTCCTCATAATTTTCTTCACGAATAAGTTTGGCAAATTTTGCAGAACCTGTAATATTAGTACGCTCTCCAATATTAACAAAATTAGTTTGCGGTGTAAGGTTTAATGCTTCCAGCCCGCTGAGTCTTAAATATGGCTGTATTTCAGGTATCTTTCTTGGTTTTACATCTTTTAAAAGTGAGGTTATCTGCCTAATGTGATCAGGAGTTGTACCGCAGCAACCTCCTACTAGATTAAGGAAACCGCTTTGTGCAAATTCAAGTAAAAGTTCAGCAGTTTCCTTTGGCAGTTCATCATACTCGCCAAATTCATTTGGCAGACCTGCATTTGGATACGCACTAAGATACACGTTAGCTTTTTGAGAAAGTTCTTCAATATAGGGGCGCATTTCCTTTGCTCCAAGTGAACAGTTCAGCCCTATGCTCATTAATCCTGCATGACTAATAGAATTCCAGAATGCTTCAACTGTTTGTCCGGAAAGAGTTCTTCCGCTTAAATCAGTAATAGTACCTGAAACCATTATTGGCAGTTTACAGCCGATTTTATCAAAATATTCATTAATGGCATAAAGTGCTGCTTTGCAGTTAAGTGTATCAAAAACTGTTTCAACAAGCAGTATATCTACACCGCCATCAATTAGTCCTTTAACCTGCTCAAGATATGATTCTTTTATCTGATCAAAAGTTACGGCACGGAAACCCGGATCGTTTACATCGGGAGAGAGTGAAAGGGTTTTATTCATAGGTCCAATTGCACCTGCAACAAAACGGGGATTATTGGGAGTTAAAGCTGAAAATTTATCAGCAGCTTTTCTTGCAAGTTTTGCTGACTTCAGATTTATTTCATAAACATACTCCTCAGTGTGATAATCACCTTGAGAAATTGAGGTAGAGTTAAATGTGTTGGTACCAATAATATCACTGCCTGCATCAAGATACTCTTCGTAAATTTCAGTAACTATCTGCTGCTGCGTGATATTCAGAATATCATTATTGCCTTTAAGGTCATGCGGATGATTTTTAAATCTTTCTCCCCGGAAATCAGCTTCGCTTAATTTCCGTTTCTGGATCATTGTACCGCGGGGTCCATCAAGAAATACAATTCTTCTTTTTAATTCTTCAAAAAGGCGTGATATCATAAAATAGGAAATTACTTCTTAATCCTAGCTTCCTGCAAAGCTGTTTTGCCTGAAAACTTTATAACAAGCTCATATATACCAAACATAGCAGCAGCATAAAACAAGTCACCTGCAAGTGAATTACGGAAAAACGGAATTGCCATTGTATAACATTCAGCAAGTCCTTTAAAATTCATTTCGTAAAACATCCCGCTTAACCAGACACCAAAATTTGTAATGATAAAGAAAATTACAGAAGTAACCAATGCAGTACCAAAAATATAAGCGGTTTTAGTTAAACCTGTTTTGCCATTTATTTTTTTGCCAAGCCAAAGTCCAATAAATGCTATTACAGCAAATGAACCGTAAACCCATTCAATTCCGCTGTAAAAACCTATAAAAATATCACTAAGCAGCATTGCAGCAACAGGAACAATAAACGCAAATTTTTTGCCAAGGTAAGCACCTGCAAAAAGTGCAATTGCTGCTATAGGTGCAAAATTCATGGGATGAGGTATAAGCCTTGAAAAAGCTGCAAACAAAATTAATACAGCTGCAATGATAAAGTTTGTTATTTTAGAGTTATTCATAATATAATTCTCCTGAAATAAAATTACTTAATAAATAAAATTAATTTCTGCTTTAAAATTTCTTCCCGGCATTGGATACCCGCTAATAACAGAATACTGTTCATTAGTCAGGTTATTAACAATTAAACGCAATTCTGCATTTAATTTATTTATTTTTAGCCCAAAACCAATATTGGCATCAAAAATTTTATAACCTGAAATAAATACAGTATTTTCAAAATTTGAATACCGTTTTGAAGAATAATTATAAAACAGGTTAAAAGATACAAAATTTAAAAATTTACTTGTAGTCAAATAATTCATCATAATTGAAGCTTTTACCATTGTTTTTGGCAGATAAATCAACTGTTTATTGTATGAAGGGTCTCCCGGAAAATCTTCATTTTTTTTTGTAGAGCTGCCATAGCAGTAATTAAAACCAAAATTTACAGTAAATGGTTTTGCAAGCTCAAAAACAGACTTTATTCCGGCACTTACTCCTTCCGAACTCACTTTCTGAATATTAAGCGGTCTCCAGATACTGCCACTAACAGGTACCCATACAATTCTATCAGTTGTAAAGATATTGTAATATGATAATTCAACTTCACCCTTAGCAAACAGTTTAAATTTATAAATTATTCCGGCATCAAAACTTATTGAGCGCTCCGGTTTTAGCTCTTTGTTGCCTATATCTTTCCAATACAATTCATTAAAAGTTGGCGCACTAAAATTATTGCCAAAAGATGATTTAAAATGAAGCTCTGCTTTACCAAACGGCTGAAAATTTAAACCAAGCTTTCCGGTTGCTACATTATGCTCTCTGATATTTGAATAATAATCAAATCTTGCTGATGGATATATGAGCAATGTACTGCCTGCAAATTTTATTATGTGTTTTGATACAGCATAAACGGCAGCTTGAAATGCATCAGCTTCATCGGTTTCATTGCTATTAAGCATATCAAAATTAACTTCACCGCCTGCATCTATACTGAACTTACTGCCGTTAGAATAAGTAAGGTTATTTGAAAACGATAATCTTTTAGTTTTGTAAAAACTGTTTATAACTGTATTCAACCCAAATGTTGCAGTATCATAATATTTCTGAAGTTGATATCTAAAACTAAGATCATTTTTTTGATTAAGGTTTTTATTCCAGTTTTTCTGCAGGGATATACCTGATATTATGGTTTTATCATTTTGTCTTGCGGTGCTTGTTAAATAACCCGAAAACGGTCCGGGTACACCTCTGTTAAAGTTTGAGTAATTTGTATAAATCTGCACAAATTGATCCTGATCATAATAATAACGTAAATTTAAACCGGCAGACTGAATTTTAAAATCAGAGTTTTCTCTGCGAAATTCATTATTGCTGCTTAAAGTTTTAAAATTATATGTGAAATTATTTTCTGCCCTTTCATCTCCTGCAAAAATATCATAAGAAATTGTATTTTTACCCTGAATTTTGAAACTTTGTGAAATCTTTCCGTAAAAATTCCGGTATCCAAATGAACCAAAAGATGAAATGAGGTCAAATCCAAACTTTTTAAAACTTGGATGTGAAGTTATAATGTTTATAACTCCGCCAATTGCTTCGCTGCCGTAGAGTGCTGAAAGGCCTCCGTTTGATATTTCAATTCTTTCTATATTATTTAAGTCAAATAAAGATAAGTCATACTGCGCGTTTTGTCTGCTGTTAAGCTTAATACCATCAACAAGTATAAGAGTATGCTCACTTTGTGTTGAATTTAGTGAAATTGTTTTAATTCCTGAATTAAAACCATAATCTTTAATAAATACACCATCCATAATGTTAAGCGCATCAGGAAGCCGGGAGCCATTAAGGTTTTTTAAAACAGTCTTATCAATTATCTGAAGTTTATTGGGTGCTTCTGATTTAGACATTTTAAGTCTGTTTGTTTCAACTAATATTTCTTTTGTAGAAAGGCTATCCCCGCCATGGGAATCTAAATCCTGTGCGGCAGTATTTATAATAAAACAAAATATTATTAATATATTTTTAAACATTAATGTTTAAAAGCAAACCTGCGGGGATATTTACCTCCAATATCAGGATATGTTTTTAATAACGTACCTGCTGTATTATAAATACGAACTTCACCGTTATTATTTCCTTTTGCAATTGCAATATACAGCTTATTTTCTGCTGAATCGTAATCAATCCCGTAAATAACATCTGTTCCGGAAACATTTACAGAAAAACCGGTTTCAACGGTTTTAGATACAAGATTAATTTTATAAATACTTTTACCTTCCATATACTGAAAAGCAGTATCTGTACCCAAAACATACATTTCGTTATTACTTCCGGAAGCAAGATATCCAATACCTGCCTGAGAAATAGGAATATCAATTGAATCTGTTATCAGCGTTGAAGAAACATCAATAACCATTAATTTTTTATATCCAAAAGTAGAAATATATACTTTGCCGGAATTTTGAGCTAACGCAACAGGCGGTCCCTGTAAAAATATTTTGCTTACCTGATTACTTTGATTAATTACAGAAAGAGATCTTTCAAATGCATAAGTTTGCTTACCCACAAAAATATTGTTTCCGGCACTTAAAATATCAGCGGGACTATCACCAACAGCAACAGTATCGGTTAAAATGCCCAGGTTCATATCTGTTATAATAACTTTTCCGCTGCTGATATTTGTAAAATAAATCTTATTATTTGCAACAGTCAAATTATATGGATTATTTCCGATAGCATTTACAGAATTAATAAGCTGATTGGTTTCAGCATTAATTTTATAAATTGAGCCGGGCTGTCCATAAGCACCCTGTGATGTAATAAATAATTCATTTCCTGCCAGCAGCATCCCATCGGGAAATGAATTTAATAATGCACCGTTATTGGAATTTTGGAATACATTAGTAAATACGGTATCACGTTCAGTATCAATAAAAGCATAATCATACGAAGTTGACTGCCCAAATGCACCTTCATACAAAATAAATATACCTTTGGTTGAAGTAACAGGATTGATGTTTACTATATCTTCACCTTGGCATCCGCTTAAAATTGAAAAAAATACGACAGTTAAAATTAAAAATTTGAATACAGAAAGTTGTTTTAACTTTTTCATAATTTCTCCCGATGAAAAAAGTTTAGTTATTGAAATTGGTTAATAAAAAAGCCCTGTTTCTAAATGACTTGGGATAAATACATGGTCAAATAGAGACAGGGAGTCTCCGGTTTCAATAACATGTTATCTTTACCCGCGAAGATCATTATAGTTTATATTAACGGCAGGTCTCCTGGCTTAAAAGCAATTTCCGGCAAGTCTTCCCATAAAAATACAGTGACACTCTTTGCCGGTCTTCTTTATTACAGTTGCGGGGACAGCTCCGGCATATACACCGGATTCCCTATTTATCCCGGCTGCCCGGGATAATTCACTGTTTTTAATAGTGAACCGAAAATATTTATCTGTTTTTTTAACAGACTATTTATAAAGAACTTTTACAATTATAATAAATATTTGTATAACATTAAAGTTATACATTTATTCTGCTCGAGTTGCTTGATATATATTACAAGTAATATTATATATACTAAATTTCTAAATTTATTATCATTTTAATAATTACGATATTTACAGGTTAAAACAAAAGGAAAATGTGCATGAGGCACGCAGAAATCGATGAAATTTGAAGAGTTAGAGCTTTCAGGTTTTGGCAAATACCCTAAAGCTAAATGTAAAGTAACACGCCCTCCGGGCATTTTTGATCTAAGAGAGCTTATTAAAAATAATTCCATAACTCCCCGCGGACTTGGAAGAAGCTACGGTGATGCAGCAATTAATGAAAAAGGTGTAGTTGCAGAATCTACCCTGATGAACCGCTTCATTTCTTTTGATGAGAATAAAGGAATTTTAAAATGTGAGGCAGGTGTAACATATAAGGATATACTTGAAACTTTTGTTTTAAGGGGGTGGTTCCCTCCGGTAACGCCGGGAACAAAGTATGTAACAATGGGAGGTGCCATAGGAAGTGATGTTCATGGAAAAAACCACCATAAGGTGGGGTCAATTTCAAGCTTTATAAAAAGCTTTAATATATTAACAGCAACGGGTGAAATAATTGAGTGCTCAAGAAAAAAGAACAGCGATCTTTTTTGGGCAACTGTTGGCGGAATGGGTTTAACCGGATTTATACTTGATTGTGAAATTCAGCTTAAAAAAATCAGCTCGCCATATATTTATAATAAAGCCATTAAGTTAAAAAATCTTGATATATTATTTAATAAAATAGAAGAACTAAGTGATCAATATAATTATTCAGTTGCATGGATAGATATTGTAGCCGCAGGCAGCAGCTACGGCAGAGGTGTTTTGCTGCTGGGCAATAATGCTGAGCTTGATGAACTTCCTGAAAAACTTAAAAAAAGATCTAAAGCCAAATATATTGAAAAAAAAATCACAGTACCGTTTGAAATTCCGTTTAACACATTAAATAAATTTACTATCAGTCTTTTTAATGCCGGATTTTATACTACCGCAAGAAATGGTGAAGATTTTCAGCATTATGATAAGTATTTTTACCCGCTTGATTTCATTTTGGACTGGAATCACATATACAGCAAAAGCGGGCTTATACAATATCAGCTTAATGTACCTTTAGTAAAGGGAAAAGAAGCAATTGATAAAGTACTTAAAAAAGTTGTATCATACGGCGGGGGTTCTTTTCTTGCTGTAATAAAGAAAATGGGTGATCAGGAAGGAATACTTTCGTTCCCGTTTAAAGGTTACACACTTTCAATGGATTTTCCGGTAAAAAAAGGTACAATTGAAATGTGCTGTGAGCTTGATAAAATTGTTCTTGAATACGGAGGAAGAACATATTTGACCAAAGATTCAATTCTTGATGAAAAAACATTTAAACAAATGTACAACGGTATATGGGAAAAGTGGATGGAAATAAAAATGAAATATGACCCGAAAAATAAATTTACTTCAAATCTTGGGAGGAGAATAGGTTTATGTCTCTTCTAGTACTTGGAGCAAACTCTTTGATAGCACAGGCAGCAGCATCTCACTTTGCTGCTGAAGGCGAAGAAATAATATTTTGCGGAAGAAAGCAGGATGAACCTGAAAAATATGCAAATGACTTTGCTATACGTTACAAATGCAAAACAAGTGCTGAATATATAGATGCACTTGATTACTTATCACATAAAAAATTTATTGAAGAAGTATTTACAAAAACTCCGCAAATTGATTATGTTTTAATAGTTTTCGGGTATTTGGGTACCCAAGAAACAGCTCAAAATAATTTTAATGAAGCACACAGAATAATAGATACAAATTATACCGGAGTAGTTTCGGTTTGTGAACTTTTAGCTGCAGAGTTTGAATCAGTAAAAAAGGGAAATATCACGGTCATATCCTCGGTAGCCGGGGATAGAGGAAGACAAAGTAATTACATGTATGGTTCTGCAAAAGGAGGATTATCTGTATATCTCTCCGGTTTAAGGAACAGACTTTATAAATCAGGTGTAAATGTTTTAACAATAAAGCCCGGTTTTGTAAATACCCCTATGACTTACGGAATGCCTCTGCCAAAACTTTTGGTTTCTTCACCCGAAACAATTGGCAAAATTATTTATAGAGCAATGAAAAAGCGTAAAAGCATAGTTTACGCTCCGTTTTTCTGGTGGTGGATAATGAAGATTATTACATCTATACCGGAGTTTATATTTAAAAAATTAAAATTATAAATTATATTTTCTTCATACTTCTATTTGTTTAAGATTTCACAGAGATTTTAAAACTCTGCTGCAGCGTATTAATTAAACAAACAAAAGTGCGGGGTTAAAAGGGAAAACACAATGACAAGAGGTCCAATATCTCAATTCATGGAAAAGCATTATCTGCATTTTAATGCTGCTGCAATGATGGATGCGGTAAAAGCTTATGAAAAACATCTTTCAGAGGGCGGTAAAATGATGATTACGCTTGCAGGTGCAATGAGTACAGGCGAGCTTGGAATTTCACTTGCAGAAATGATTAGGAATGATAAGGTACAGATAATTTCATGCACAGGGGCAAACTTAGAAGAAGATCTTATGAACCTTGTGGCTCACTCACATTATAAAAGGGTACCTCACTACCGTGATTTGACACCAAAAGAAGAATGGGATTTGCTGGAAAAAGGATTAAACAGAGTAACTGATACCTGCATTCCGGAAGAAGAAGCATTCCGCAGACTGCAGAAACATATTTATGAACTCTGGAAAGATGCTGAAGAAAAAGGGGAAAGATATTTTCCACATGAATACATGTATAAAATGATATTAAGCGGGGTACTTGAGCAGTATTATGAAATTGATCCCAAAAATTCATGGATGATAGCAGCCGCTGAAAAAAACCTTCCGATTATAGTACCCGGATGGGAAGATTCTACAATGGGTAATATTTTTGCATCCTACTGTATAAAAGGCGAGCTTAAGGCTTCAACTATGAAATCAGGTATTGAATATATGGTAACATTAAGTGATTGGTACCGGAATAATTCTTCCGGCAAAGGAATTGGATTTTTCCAAATAGGCGGGGGTATTGCTGGTGATTTCCCAATCTGTGTAGTTCCAATGATGTATCAGGATTTGGAGTGGCATGATGTACCGTTCTGGAATTATTTCTGTCAGATATCAGACTCAACAACAAGCTATGGCTCATATTCAGGTGCTGTACCAAATGAAAAAATAACATGGGGCAAACTTGATATTAATACCCCTAAATTTATTGTAGAAAGCGACGCAACTATAGTTGCTCCGCTGATGTTTGGCTGGTTATTAGGCTGGTAAATTGGTTTAATTAAAATTTTTGCCGGGATATAATGCAATTCTATGCGTAATTCCGGCTTTTTTATATTAAAGTAAGTGAAACTATAATTGAATGTTATTATATTTATAGTTTATATAGGTATTTATTAATGATAATTTGAATACTAAAAAAGATAAGGGAATAATTCTGATAATCTTGTGGCTTGTATGTTATGAGCTTGGCATCTTATTTTTTATGGAAGCTTATAAATACTGGTTAAACTCATCTTATGCAACAATTTTTTCGAGGGGATTTATTTCTTATTTTTTCAGCTCTTTCAGTTTGCTTTATACCGGAAATCTTTTCTGGATAACAATAAGTCTGATTGCGATTATTGCAATAATAAATATATCGCTTCAATCAGCAAAAGTTAACCGAAATGCCTTGCGTGTGCTTGTTATATTTTCAGTAATTTCACTTATAATGCTGTCATTTGGTTTTTTTCAGGGAAAAATACCACGTGAAACATTTTATGAAAATCTTGTTACTCTTTCTCAAAAAGGTATCCAAACAATTACACTTTCTGTATTTGCAATACTGCATTTGTTTATTGCCATTTCTGCCTGCGTAATTTCATTTTCGGTATTGATGAAATTTTATATTTTCAGAAGTATCTGGATAACTTTATTGGTAGTGTTTTCGGCATATTGCATAGTTTTTTTATTTGCATATAACTTTAAAGACGACCTGAATCTGTTAAAAAATAATAAAAAAACAGTAGATGCGGGCACTGTTTTGGGGGCAGCTGTATGGGGCGGAAATCGTCCTTCTCCGGTTTTAAGGGAACGCATTAATAAAGGATATGAACTGTATAATACAAATATTATAAGAAATATTATTTTAACTGGAGGCGGAGCACCGGGCGAAATGACCGAAGCTGAAGTTTCTAAAAAGGAACTCCTAAAAAAGGGTGTACCTGAAAGAAATATTTTTATTGAAAATAAATCCAACTCTACTTTAGAGCAAATACAATATCTTAACAACAATCTTTATAAAAAAAATAACTGGAAAGAAATTGTAATTATAAGCGATAATTTCCATTTGTTAAGAACAAAGCAAATTTGCAAATTTTTTGGAATTAATTCATACATGGTAGCATCAGATACACCGCTTTCAACTGAATCAACTTTTAATTTTTGTATCAAAGAAAGTTTCGCAGTAATTTTGTTCTGGCTATTTGGAATTGGTTAAATTATCTTTGTAAATGGCATTAACCAGAAGGTATTTACGCGAAAAAGCATTGCAGGTTCTTTATGCATACGAGCTTACCAAAGACCCGATTGAGCAGGTAAAACAGCTTCAATTTGAAGAACTTGAAAAAAAAGATGACAGAAAATTCTGTGATGACCTTATAAGATATACAATAGATAATAACAAAAAATACGAAACTATCATTCAGGAAAATGTTGATAACTGGGATATGGAGCGCATTGCCCTAATAGATTCAATAATAATAAAAATGTGCCTTACAGAATTTTTTCATTTCGAAGATATTCCGCCTAAAGTATCAATTAATGAATCTATTGATATAGCTAAGGATTTCAGCACACGAAATTCCGGAAAATTTGTGAACGGTGTTCTTGATGCAATTCTGGATAAACTTGAAAAGGAAAACCAGATCAGGAAAAAAGGAAAAGGCCTTATAGGCAGCAAAAAACAAACCGTAAGCTAACCTGCATTTAATATAAATATTTTAAATTACTTTTTATGGTGCAACCATCATCCAACAGTAAATGGCTAACCAAAGATGTATTTAACTGGTCTCTGTTTGATTTTGCAAACTCTACATTTGCAACAATAATAGCAGCATTTGTTTATGCAATATATTTTAAAAAGGAAGTAGCATCAGGAATGCCGGTTGGTGACCTGTACTGGTCTTTAGCAATAAATATTTCAATGATAATTGTTGCTGTATTAAGCCCTGTGCTTGGCGCTGCAAGCGACTATTACAGCAGTAAGAAAAAATATCTGATGTTTTTTACTTTCCTTTGCATTATTTCAACTTCACTGCTTTATTTTGTTACCGAAGGAATGGTATTATGGGGAATAATACTCTTTATTTTTGCAAATATTGGTTTTCAGGCGGGTTTAGGTTTCTATGATTCGTTTATAAAAGAAATTTCACTGCCCGAAAACTATAATAAAGTTTCTTCATTTGGCTATGCAGTTGGATATTTGGGCTCACTTGCCTCATTGGCTGCGGTTATTATTTTACAGGATACCCCAAGACTTACATTTATTGCTTGTGCAGTAATGTTTCTTCTGTTTTCATTGCCAATATTTTTATTTGTTAAAGAAAAACAGTCTGAAATTCCTCAAGATCACCCTAATTTTCTTAAAATCGGATTTAAAAGAATATCCGAAACCCTGCATCACATAAAAAGTTACAGAAATATACGTTTATTTTTATTTTCATACTTTTTATATATAGATGGGGTTAACACAATAATTTTCTTTTCGGCAAATTTTGCTCAATCAACATTAAATTTTTCTGTGCCTGATCTTATTTTGTTTTTCATAATAGTACAGGTAACTGCATTAATTGGTTCGTTTTTATTTGGCTGGATTGCGGACAAAACAAGTACAAAAGGTGCCCTTTTATTTATTATTGCTGGCTGGGCAGTTTTAACACTGCTCGTATTTTTTGCCAATGATAAAACAACTTTCCTGACCATTGGTGCATTTGCAGGCACATTTCTGGGTTCATCACAGGCACTTTCGCGAAGTTATTTTGGTAAAATGATACCCTTTGAAAAGAAAACAGAATTTTACGGCTTTTACAGTCTATTTGAAAAAACTTCAACTATACTGGGTCCGCTTGCTTTTGGATTAGTTTCGTGGCTTACGGGTAATCAGCGATTTGCAGTACTTTCAATTATATTGTTTTTTATTGCCGGATTATTACTTTTAAAAAAGGTAAAAGAAAACCCCGCTGAAATTTAACAGCGGGGTTTTATATTTGTTTTATGTATTCTGGTTACTTTTTACCTAAATAAAATGCTGCACCTACGTAAAACTGTAAATACATTAAATTTCTGTCTTTTGTAAGGTTCTTACTTAATGAAGTATCTTCCTTATCATTTAGATAGAATTTATTAACCTCTTGTGATAATTTTGAATCTTTTAACAGCAGATTTGGCATTCTCCATTTAGCACCAATTGAAATACCAAATGATTTTGTAAATCTGCCATTTACACCAAATCCAACACCTATTCCAAGTCTGGTTGCATTCTTATATGTATAGGCAACTTCTAGCCCGGTTGAGTTAGGTGTTTGTTTATAAGTTCCAAATAACATATTCATTGTAAAATCAAAATTAGCATACGGTGTCCAAGTAGTTTTATTCACAAAAGCATATTCAAAACCTGCGCCAAAGCTAAAATCATGCAGGTACATCTTTGATGTTCCGGCAACTGTTCCAGTTACAGCAGTATCGTTTGGCCAGTGTGTGGTAATATTATTGGGTATGTACGCTGTGGTTTTATTTGAGTTAAGAAAAAGATCATATCCAATTGTTAAAAATGGTCTCATCTTTCCTTTTTTATCAGTAACAAGCTTAAAATAAAGCTGACTGCCAAATCCTTTGTTTACCCCATAATTTTTGAAATTGAATTGTTCTCCAATATCACCCATCATATTTGGAAGCGGCTGTGAATAAGACAAATTGAATTCTATTAAAAATCCTGGTGGTCTTTTAAGTGAAGATGTTTTAGTTTTTACCTGAGATTCAACAGTTGAAGTCCCAAATAAAAAACAGACAATCAGAAACAAGACAGTAAATTTTGTTATTTTCATTAATTACTCCTTTTAATTTTTAAAAAAAAAATTTATTCATTCTAAATTAACTGAATTTTAATTAAAAATCAAACAAAATCTTGTATAAAAACCCCCAAAAAAAGTGATTTTAGTTAATTATTATACAATTTTTTAAAGAACTTTTTAAATATAAGAAATAATTTTTCATGACTTTAAAAAAGAGAACCAAATAAAAAAGCGTGCTTTAAACACGCCAATTAAATGATATAAAATTAAATTTTTCAGACTGTTGTGCTTAAGTCAGTATCTTTATACTTTCCATCTTTAAAATATTCAAGTATCTTTTTAAATTCCTTTGCCTTAAAATACCCGGGTACACTTTTCATCGGATACTTATCGTAACTGAATGTAATAATTTTGCCGTCAGGTTCTAAAAATACCGTAGTTGGAAAACTGAATACCTCAAAAAAATATGAAAGTTCTTCTTCGGTATATTGTTTGCCGTTATATGTCAGTTTGCCGTCACCTTCAGCATTTAATTTTACAAAAATAAAATTATCATCAATTATCTTTTTAATATCATTATTACTGTACACATCTTCATCCATTTTTTTACACCATCCGCACCAGTCAGTATATACATCTACTATCACCCGTTTATTTTCTGTTTTTGCTTTCTTTAAAGCATCATCAAAATTACTTTGGCTTAAAGTAACAGCACCAAGCAGAAAAAATAAAGCAAAATATCTTAATTTAAACAATTTTTCCTTCCTTTTTAGACGCAATTATGCAAATCTAATAATAATTAAACTTAAATTACACAAGATTAAGTTCCGGATTATTTTTTTAAATTAATAAATTCACTAATCTTATCAAATACATATTGAACGCTTAGATCTTTCATACACCTGTGCCTGTTAGGGCAATCTTCAATTCTTGTTAAATTGCAGCCAAGACAAGTTAGTTTTTCATTTTTAATAACAATGGAATTACTGCTCAAGGGACCTTGCAGATTAGAGTTTGTTGGTCCAAATATTGCTGCCGTATTTGTACCTGTTACCCAAGATAAATGCATAGGACCTGTATCATTGCTTACAAATAAACGGCACTTGTTTATTAAAGCAGCCATATATTTTAAATTTACCTCAGGAATAAGTACAGCATTTTCACCTATACCAGCTTTTATTTCCAATGCCAGTTTTCTTTCTTCTTCATAGCCCCAAAATAAAAGTATTTTATATTCAGTGCTAAATTTTCTGCCAAGCTCTATCCATTTATCCTTATACCAAACTTTAGTTTGCCAGGTACCGCTTGGATTAAAACCGATAGTTTTAGCGGGGTCTAAACTGTTACCGCTGAAAAAGCGCTTGGCAAATTCAAAATGTACCCCGTTAAGAAATATTTTTGGCTGCGAGGTTATTATTTCCATACCTAATGCACGAAGTGCATCAAGGTTAAACTCAACATTATGAACTATGTTTCCGCGGGGAGTTACTTTAATGTTATATGCTAAAGCCCGCCACTTAAACCTGAATCCAACCTTATATTTTGCATCGCTGTTGAAAACCAATATAGCAGTCCTTGGATTTCCAAAAAGATCAATAATTAGATCATAGTTTTGTTTATTAATATTTTTTAACAAACACCACGAACTATCACCTTTGCCAATATCATAAGTCAATATTCTTGAAAGGTATGGGTTTTCTGTTAATACTTCTCTGCAATAACTTTGGGTTAAAAAATTAATTTCAGCATGTGGAAAATGATACCGCAGATTTTCTATAACAGGGGTAGAAAGAAGAACATCTCCTATGGCTCCGGGTTTAATAACCAGTATTTTATTTACCTTATCTTTATTGAAATGCATAATTTAATGAATATGCTCAAGGATTACAAAATTATTATCCCTTGGTTCCGGTTTGCTTAATAAAGCATACTTTTTTTTATCGGGGTACACACAAAGCTTATATAGCCGGCATTTACCGCAAAGCGGAACTGCTGAGCGGCATATTTTCCTCCCAAACCTTATTAGCAGTGCATGGAAAAGTAACTTTTTACCTTTTGGAATTTTATCATTTAGCTGTTCAAATGTTTTAACCGGATTTTTGGCATTTGCAATTCCAAGTCTGTTGGTTACGCGGTGAACATGAGTATCAACCGGAAAAACATCTCTGCCAAGACTGAATGCAAGCATACAGCTTATAGTTTTTACTCCAATTCCTTTGTTTTTTATAAGCATGCTGCAAATTTCATCGTCTGTTTTGTTTTTAAGAAAATTCAGACTAAGCTTACCATGTTCTTTTTTAATATTTCTTAACAGATTTTTAAGTGTATTTGCTTTTTGGTTTGTTAAACCGCATACTTTAATTGAACTTTTAATTTTATTTAACGGAGCATTTAAAACTTCATCCCAGTTTTTAAAATTATTTTTAAGGTTAGTAAATGCAATATAACTTGTTTTATCTGTTGTGTTTTGTGAAAGCATTGTTGCAATTAAAGTATCCAGCGGGTCTGCTTTTGAAGGTTTTGGCTTATACCCCGGGAACTCCTTTTGCAAAAGTCTTATTATCTCAGAAATTTTATTCATTTAAAGGTAAGTGAAGATTACAAAAATATTTTAGCACAAAAAAAATTAATTCAGTTTAAAATTTAATATCAAGCTGAAGCGAAAACCTGTTTTTAAGGTCTCCCATTATCTCATCATTACCTGAACCGGTAGAGAGTGCACCTTCAATAATTGTTTCAGCATATTTGGCAGAAAGTTCAAGATAGCTGAATGGTTTATATTTAACCATCAGATACCACCTTCTGCCCTTACCATAAAGCCCCTGATTTGAAACCACACCATTAAGTTCATTTTCGTATTCATATAATCTTGAGTCATACGAATCGGTCTGAAAAACAATAAACCTTCCGTCAATTAAAAGGTTTTTAAGAGGAGTTACTCTGAAATCTGAAAAGAACACAAGCCCTTTTTCTGATGTTCTAAAACCCTGATAATCAACAAACACATATTCAAACCTGCTGCGTACTCTGAATGTACGGAAAATATTATAGTCAAACTGAAGCCGGTAATTTGTTTGAGTTCTGTTATATATCTTATCTGTTTCAAAACCATTGGGTTCTGTAATTGTTATCACATCCTCTTTTGTTTCATTTTTGTATTTTGCAAACAGTTTTAGATTACGGGTAACATTCCACTCAGAAAAAGTCATAAAATCTCTTCCTTCGGTGGGCACAGGATTAAAGAATGTTTCATAGGGAAATTTATACTGATCATAGTACGCATTTATTACGGCAAGTTTTCCAATTTTAAATTTTATACCTGAATAAATTCCAAATTCATTCTGTGAAGTTCCGCTTTGCTCGCCAAATCCATAAGAATGCAGCATTATGAAATTCTTAGGATAATTTCTTACCATAAATATCAGGTCAGCAAGCTTAAAGAAAAGGAATTTAACACCTGTTACACCTCCAACAATATCGGTGTAACTTCTTGCCCACTCACCAAAAATGTTCATGTTCTTAATTACAATATCGTAATCAACACCTAAAGCATTTGAGCTGCTGCCTGAAAATTTATATAAGCCTTTGTATTCAAATGGCTTATCATATTTTGAATCATAGTAAGTTAAACCTAATTTTGTAGTCCCAAGAAATTTTGATTCATATAAAATCCTGCCGCCGTAAAGCCGTTCTTTTCCGGAATTCTTTCTGTTGTTTTCTGATTCAGTTCTGTGATAGCCGTCTATATATCCGCTTGAAAGCTGATTTAAAACCGTATCTATAGATGCATCAATGCTGTTGTTTGAATAAAACCCGTACAGACTAAAATCTCCAAATGAAGTTGATTGTTTTAACTTTTCAGCTACGCCTCTGAAATACTGTACCTCATTCACAGAGTTGTAGGAGTCAATATCATCTCCATTTTTCTTTATTCCTGAAACTGCATCGCTGCTTTTGGAAAATGAGTAAGAGCTCCATAAAGTAATCCCCTGTCCAAATTCTAATGTATAATCACCCGCTATAACCTGATTTAAAAGAGTGGATGATTTCATTTCAATAAAACCGCCTAAGTGATCAGCCCAGTTAAGCTCACCTGCATCTTTTTCAGTAAGTAAGCTGCCTGTAAAGTTAAATTTTCCTGCGGAATATTTGGCAATAAGCCGGTTATAGAATTTAGGACGCGGTCCGAGATATTTTTCAGGGGGCAGGTATCCCCTGCTTGGCTGAAGATCATTGGAAAATCTGGATCTAAGCTCAAAACCAAAATTACTCCAGCCGCTTTTTTTTGATTCCCTTAATTTTTTTACAATTCCAAACTCATCTTTGATAAAATCTAACTTAGCACTTTTTACATAAACAAATTTATTAATCTTTTCATAAAGGTCTTCATCAATTCCGTCAACATATCTTAGCTCAGCTATTGAAAGGAATTTAGAATTTTTAATTCGGTATTCAACAATTTTAAGGGCAAGTATAGCATCTAAATACGGTATCTTCTGCAGGTCATCTGTGCTTGCAGAATTAAGCTCAATCGGATTTTGTTTAAGGTTTTCAATTTGCTCAAGCAGTTTAGAATCTTCAGCATCTTCGGTCTGGTTTTCCAGCAGCATTTCAATATCTTCGCTATTTCTAACATCAACTGTATCGCCTGTTTTAAGCGTATCAGTTTGCGAATAAATTCTGCCGGCTGAAATAATTGCACACAGCAAAATAGTCCGAAATATTAAATATTTTACCAAATTTGTTGAAAATTTCCATAAATATAGAAAAAATATTTAACAGTTTTAAGGATATAATAAAAAGAAAATGCTGTAAACAAGCAGTATTATTCAAGTATAAATAGAAACTTTGAAAACAAATAGTTTTTCAGGAAATGTAATATATTCGATTGAGAAAAATTAGAAAAGTTACTCAAAAAAAACCGCCTGTTAAAAATAACAAGCGGTTGGAATAATAATAAATTTTACAAGCATTACTTAACCAGCATCATTTTTTTAGTTTCTTTAAATTCACCGGCAGTTAATGTATAGAAATAAATACCGCTTGAAAGCATTGAGGCATCCATATCAATTACATAATTACCTGCATCAAATCTGCCGTTGGCAAGAAGTATCACTTCTCTGCCAAGCATATCATATACGGCAAGTTTTACATTTGCAGAGTTTGGAAGACTGAATTTAATATTTGTAACCGGATTAAAAGGATTTGGATAATTTTGCGAAAGTGAAAAATTCTCAGGAATTTCTGAATTTGTATTAGTTATACCTGTTGGATTTACTGAACCTTTTCCTACATTAAGCACTTCTTTGTTATTATCATTCTGAATAAATGCAACAGTTATCATTGAAGTATCTTTCCAGACAGGATCAATTTTATATGTAAATATAAACTGCTGATTTCCAGAATTTCCGTTAAATGTAGTGCCTGCAGTATTTGGATATGCATGCCTGAATACATGCTCAAAATGTGTTTCACCGTTTGAGCCGGGCGGAGATGTATATATTACCCATTTTTCAATTGCCATTACGCGAAGTTTGTAATTGCCTGCTGGGAGATTTGAAGGAATATTAATGTTTACAGTTGCTTTAATTGAATCACCGGCAATTCTTTGATCGGTAACGGTAATCTGAAGCGGCGCAGGTATTCCAAGTCTGCCGTAAAATGCATTATTAAAGTTTGTAAGTGTAAAGGGCCAAACATCATTTATAATACCATCTACATTTAACCAAGGCATTGCATTCATCCCATAATAATTATTGTAACGCTCAACATTTTGAGAAGGATTATGAGAGTACATTGGGTCGTATCCCGGAAAACTTGCATGATATTTTAATGCAATTATTGAATCCCCTTTCCCATCAACATAAGCTTTTAAATAGGGATTATTTGCAGCACAGGGTCCGCATGAAGCATTGGTTGCTTCTTCAAATAAAACTTTCCGAACAAACTGTGCATTTGTAACAGATGAAGTAATTAACAAAACTAAAAAAAGTAAATATATTTTTTTCATTGGAAATTAGTTTATTTAACTCAAAAATAATAAATAAAATTTAGTTTTTCTATCAATTTAATATAATAAAAAAGGGGCATTTAAAGCCCCTTTTAATAAATATTAATAAATAATTACTTAACAAGCATCATTTTCTTTGTTGAAGTAAAATCACTTGTTGTTAATGTATAGAAATAAATTCCGCTTGAAAGGTTTGAGCCGTCAAAATCTGCATTATAAGTGCCCGCTTTCATAAATCCTTCAGCATAAGTGCTAATAAGCTGTCCTGTTGAATTAAATATTTTCAGGCTAACATTTCCATCTTTAGGCAGTGAAAATTTAATATTAGTTGTAGGATTAAACGGATTGGGATAATTTTGTTCAAGATCAAATGAAGCAGGAACTTCATTTCCTGTTTGTATTATTCCCACTAAATCAGAAACATTTTTAACAACACCCTGACCAACTTCACTTAAAAACAATCCTGTTGGGTTTTCCTTAAATACAATAATATTCATAACACAGTTTTCTGCAACCCATGCATTATCTATTGTAACAGTAACATTTTTAGAAATAACCTGATTTTGGTTCCAAGTACCGGAATTCATATTATCACCTGAGGGATTATTTACAACAGTTCTGGCAATCCATTTATGAACATAGTCATTATGATAACCTGCTGTGCCGCAGCTTGAGTAAAAATTCTGCGGATATACTACATTATTTTCGGTTAATATATAAGATATTTTATATTGACCTGTCAGGTTCTGCAATGCAGTTGCATCTACATTTACATTTAGTTCTCTGGTACCGGAGTTATAACTGCTTGAAGTAACTGCAAGATTTATCTGTGTAGTTGGCGAACTGGACATTCTGCTGCTTGAATAACCTGCCCACATATTATAAGTAATATACGGATACGGGGCTCCGTTATTGCCCGGGTGATTTGTTCTGTCAAAAACGCCTGTTGGATATGCACCAAAACCCATCATTGTTCTTATTGCATAACCGTTAAAATACTGCCATGGGTCAGTACTTGCACCATGATATGCAATAACAATTGTTCCCGGGTACGTGCTTAAAATCTGCTCAGCAGCTACATCTCCGCAGGGGCAGTAACCGCACCATGTGCCTGTACAGAATTCAAGAACCATTCTTCTTGGTTCTGCATAATTATTAATAGCGGCTGTTAACAATAACAGCAAAACTCCTATAACAAAGTAACTAATTTTTTTCATTTTAAACCCTCCTAAAAAGTGTTTATTTAAACTTAATTAAAAAAGCGGAGATTTTAACCCCGCTTTTATAAAAAATAATAATTACCCGAAAAAGCACGGGGGAATATTTTTTGAATATTTACTTAACAAGCATCATCTTTTTTGTTTCTGAAAAGCTTGGGGTTTTTAGTGTATAGAAATAGATACCGCTTGAAAGCATTGATCCGTCAAAATCTGCATTATAAACACCAGCTTTTAAAAAGCCATCAACATACGTTGCAACTTCCTGCCCCATAGCATTATAAAACTTTAAGCTTACATTTTCATCTTTTGGAATTGAAAACTTAATGTTTGTTGTTGGGTTAAACGGATTGGGATAATTTTGTGATAAACTGTATTCAGTAGCAATTTCATTATTATTATGAATCCCTACCGGCTGTGTAACAGATATAACCTTTGTTTGCTGAACCTGCTGGTCTGTTGAGGGGTTACCTCCGGTTTTGTATATAAAAATATTAACACTTGAGTTACCTTCTGATACACCTGCAGGAATTATATAACTTAATGGCACGGTGTATGATGTATTTTGATTCCATGGATTAGCTGAATTAACCAATGTGCCTGTAGTACCGTTAATTAGTCCGCGAACTACATGATCATGTACATAATTTGAACCACCGCTGCAGCTTCCGTTGCCCGCCTGATTATAAATCAGGTTATTTTCCGTTAATACAAACATTACATTATAAGTGCCTGATAATGTAACAAGCGCAGTTATCTGAACATCTGCTGTAATTGTTCTTGTTCCTGAATTATAATTTTTATTATTTACAGCAATTGAAACACCGGGATCAAATGTAAAAGACTGAATTACAACCCTGTTGTTCCATGCTGTTCTATCCATAATTCCTGTATTTCTGCTTACAATTCCGGTTGGATATGAATTAAACCCAAAATACTGAATCATTGGTAATCCGGTTGAGGTCCACGGGTCATTACTGGGTCCGTGATAAGCCAATACCATGGTATTTGGATAATTTGCAAGTATATCATGAATAATTGTGTGACCGCAGGGACACCATGGGCACCAGGTACCGGTACAGAATTCAATTATTGGATTAAATCCGGTTTGTGACCTTGTGCTGAAGTTAAAGCCAGTAATAGTAATAACAGCAATTAGTATGAGTAATTTTTGTTTCATAATTATATATTGTGTTAAATTGTTAAATTAATTTTGAAAAACTAATTTAATTAATATTAAATTTCAAGACCATTTTGCCGTAAATTAAGGTAAATTATATGATTTAAATCATATAAAACACTAATTTCAGCCATTATTTTAACAATTCCATTTTTTTGTTAAAAATTGGATTTTAAATTTTATTTTGAAAATTAAATTCAGTGTGCTCTATTACTTTTGTTAAATTTATGTTTAATAACTGATAACAGAAAATCCAATTTTTTAATTCAATAAAAAAGGCGTTCAAAATATTGAACGCCTTTGAAGCAATTACTAAATACAGTTTATTTAATTAATACCATTCGCTTAACGCTGGAATAATTTCCTGCATCAATTCTGTAAAAATAAACACCTGATGAATAATCAGCTGCATTCCATTCAGCTATATAATAACCTGCTTCAAGCTCACCGTTATAGAGCGAAGCAACTTCATTTCCAATTATATCGTAAACCCTGATTTTTACATTTGAAAATTGGGGTATATCAAATTTAATTTTTGTTACCGGGTTAAACGGATTTGGATAATTTTGATGAAGCTCGTAAACCTGCGGAACACCAGTATGCAGATTCTGGATTCCTATAGGAGGAATTGTATCATATATTGCTGATTGCACTATAACATTATTCATGTGCTGAATTGTTACATTGGGGTTAGTTCCTGAATACGAACCGTTACCTGTGCCGTTCCATCTCTGGAAATAATACTCTTTTCCGTTATAAGTAAGCTGAAGCGGCGAGGGAGCAATAACAGCAGTAGAAGCTGAGTCATAAAACGTATTCCCGCCTGAAATAGTTACAGGAATTCCGCCGGGTGAAACACTTGAAATAAGCTTGAACTGTGTTTTATAATTACAGGTGTAATTTGTAGTATTAGCTGAAACTGTAATAACATGGCTGGTATCACCATTATCGCTCCAGTTAGTAAAAACCCATCTGGTTGAGCCGGATACTTGCGGGGTAATTGCAGCTAATGTATGCGTTGCATTAATATCCCAGTTAAATAAAGCAGAACCGGTATAGTTTGAATTATCAACTTTTACCTGTAAATGATTTCTGTTTGCATTAACATTAATAAAATTTTTACCAACAAGATATGAAACCGAAGTTTTATGAACTTTATTGCTATCGTTAGTACCTGTAATAATTATTCTGTAAGCACCTGTTGGAACTGCCGCTGTAGAGCTAACATCAACATTAAAGTTTGCAGGAAATGTGTTAATAGTAGTGCCACCCGGAAAGCTTACAGTAATTCCGGCATTTGGCGGATCAACGGCTGCGGTCAAGTGAACAGGGGTGTTATATCCTGCAGCAATTACAGGTATTTGTATTTGATAGGTTGCATTTTGACTTTGACCTTGATTTACAGATTTATAAGGACTGTTTGGAATTAAGGTAAAATTATTAGTTTTTTTGCCGGCATTTAACATTTCCTGTGCCTGCTGAACAAAAACTATTGGCATTACCTGTGACTGATTCCAAATTGGATCTTTATAAAAAGTTTTTTGTACTATAACTGTTGAACCCGGATAAAGAGTAACCGGCTGACCTGTTCCATTATTATTCATTCTTCTCATTACATCATAAAAATCTATTTCACCATTTGTTCCGGGAGGTGAACTGAAATGATTATGTCTTTCCTGCATTGAAAAATGTACTAATGCATTCATATTAGACATAAACACCTCACAATAAATTCTTGCAGTTACTTTAATGCTGTCACCAAATGTGCTGTCTGTTAATACAATTGTAATAGGTGATAAAACATTTGTTCTTGTATTAAAATAAGCTGTTAAACCGCCTGTTGTATAGGGAGACTGGATATTAATTAATCCATCCATTTGTGCCTGTGGAATAGCATTAATGCTGTAAAAACTTCTTCTTGAATTGTTATCTGTTGGGTTATATAAATAATATCCATCATTGCCCGGCGGAGGCCAGTTCATGTGATATGCAATTCCGACAATTTTATCAGCATCAAGAGAATTTATAAATGCCTCCATAGTTGGATTATTTGAAGCACAGGGACCGCAGGTCCAGCTTGTGAATCTTTCTATAATTACCATTCTGTCTCCGGAGTATGCTGTTAGGGTAATAGTAATTAGTAGAAGAAAAAATGTAACTAACTTTTTCATCTTTTTAAATGATTATTTTATAATTTAATTTTACTAAAATAAAGATAGATTTATATTTTTACAAGTTAAACAATGTGCCTGATTTAACAAAACTTAGAGAATATAACTAAAAGGGTTGATTTTGCAATATTATCCTTATAAAATTGTGGAATTTATAAAAAATTAACCGAAAAACTGTAAAAAATGAAAAAAAAACTTAATCTAAGAAAAATAAAAACTACTCAAAGCAAAAAAGATGATAAAGTAAGTGTTACTAGGTTTTCTGTTTCACCGCAAAAACCCAAAAAGGGTGATAAAGTAACAGTTAAAATGACAATTAAAAATGTTTCAGAAAAACTGTTAAAGGGAGTTCCATGGCAAATAGTAAGAAATAAAAAAATATTATATTATGGAGTAAGAAATGAAATTGCCTCAGGCGACAGCTTTACTGTTTCAGTTACATGGACTGCATTAAAAGGAAACCATTTTTTTTACGGTGATGCAGACCCTAAAAATACGCTTAAAGAACCAAAAATAAAACAGTTTAATAACCTGCCTCAAGGAGCAGATCTGAAAATTAAATAATATAGTTAATACTTTTAAATGCGCATACGTAACATTTCATTCTCAGAAAAACTACGGTATAAGTTTGATATTTTAATGTCAAAAGGCACCATTGCATTAATTGGCTGGCTTGGTTTACTTTCATTAATATTAGTTTCAGCTGCAGGAATTGTTTTAACAATTACCGGTTTTGCTCAAACAGATGGAGAATCACTTAATTTTATTGAAGCTGCATGGGAAAGTTTAATGAGAACGCTTGACCCGGGAACAATGGGCGGAGATACGGGCTGGGGGTTTAGATTGGTAATGCTTGCAGTTACTTTAGGAGGAATTTTTATTGTTTCAACTCTAATTGGTGTACTTGCCTCAGGAATTTCTAACAAGCTTGATGAGCTTCGCAAAGGACACTCTTTTGTTGTAGAAAACGGGCATACTCTAATCCTTGGCTGGTCAGAAAAGATATTTCCTATTATTTCAGAGCTGCTAAGAGCAAATGAAAACCAAAAAAACCCGGTTATTGTAATTCTTGGTCAAAAAGATAAGGTTGAAATGGAAGATGAAATTAATACAAAAATTCCCGATACAAAAAATACGCGCGTTATATGCAGAAGCGGTAGTACAATAGATATAACTGATCTTGATATTGTTAATCCGCATGATTCACGCTCAATTATCATTCTAGCACAGGAAGGAAATGACCCTGATATAAGTGTTATCAAAACAATTTTAGCTTTAACAAACAATCCAAACAGAAGACCTGAACCATATCATATAGTTGCAGAAATAAGCAGTAATAAAAATAAAGAAGTTGCTGAAATGATAGCTTCGGGTGAAGTAACTTTAGTTCACACAGAAGATCTAATATCGCGTGTAATAGCACAATCATGCAGGCAATCCGGTTTAAGTGTTGTTTACACGGAATTACTTGATTTTGAAGGTGATGAAATTTATTTTCAGGAAGAAAATGGTTTAGCAGATAAAACTTTTAAAGAAGCAATATTTTGTTATGAAAGCTCGGCAGTAATTGGTATCAGAAATAAAGAGGGTAAAATCAAAATCAATCCTCCGATGGATACAAGGTTTAAAGCAGGTGATAAAGTTGTGGCAATTTCAAAAGATGATGATACAATTGTACTAAATGAAAAGTCTGATTATGGTATAAATGAAACTGCAATAATTTTAAGCAAAGTTGATAAAATATTTGTTGAGCACACTATAATTCTGGGGTGGAATATAAAAGCATGCAGCATAGCAAAAGAGCTTGATAATTATTTAGGAAAGGGTTCAACATTAACCATAGTTGCAGAAGGAGATGGAATTGAAAATCAAATTGAACAGCTTAAAAATAAATTAAAGAATCATACAGTTACATATATTGCAGGAAATATAAGTTCAAGGGAGCAGCTTGATTTGCTTGAACTTCAGCAATATAATCATATAATACTCTTAAGTTATTCTGATATAATGCCTGAGCAGGAAGCTGATTCAATTTCACTGATAACTTTGCTCCATTTAAGGAACATAGAAGAAAAAACGGGATACGATTTTACAATTGTAAGTGAAATGATGGATATTAGAAATAAAGAGCTTGCAGAAATTACAGAAGCAGATGATTTTATCATCAGCAATAAGCTTATCAGCTTAATGCTTTCACAGCTTTCTGAAAACAAGGAGCTTAAAGCAGTGTTTGATGATTTATTTGATGCAAATGGTTCAGAAATTTATGTAAAACCGGTAACTAATTATATTAAACCCGGGGAATCTGTTAATTTTTATACATTATGTGAATCTGCCGCACGAAAGGGTGAAGTTGCAATTGGATACAGAAGAAATGAATTTTCTCGGAATGTTGAAAAAGCATACGGAGTTGTTGTAAACCCGCAGAAATCTGAGATGGTTACATTTACAGATAAAGATAAACTGATAGTAATAGCAGAAGATTAAGCTAAAAATTTTTTTTAATTTTGCGGCGAGATTAAGAAACCATACAATTTTTTATAATATTTTATGATAAAATCACGTGCATTAGCGGATAATACAAAAGATTTCTCAGAAAAATTTCCGCATCTGCTGTATAAACCGCTTGGCAATACCGGTTATACGGTTTCTGCCTGCGGTTTTGGTGCCTACCGCGTTGACTACAGAGTTAAAGAGCACTTTGACTCGCTTGAATATGCTTTATCTAACGGAATAAATCTAATTGATACATCAGCAAACTATGCAGATGGAGGCAGCGAAATACTTATTGGCAATGTTTTAGGTGATTTAATTAACAGGGATATTATAAAACGTGAAGAAATTGTAATTGTTTCAAAAGGCGGATATTTGCAGGGTAAAATTCTTGAAGCTGCAAAAAAAATGAAAGATGATGGTTTGGGCTATAAGGAAGTTACTGAATACGCTGAAAATATCTGGCACTCTATACATCCTGATTTTCTGAAAGATCAGATAACACTTTCTCTTGAAAGAATGAAACTTGAAACAATTGATGTTTATCTGCTGCATAACCCCGAGTATTTTCTGGATTCACCGCAAGCAATTGATATTGAGCCGGAAGTTTTACGTAAGCAATATTACAGCAGGATAAAAAAAGCATTTTCTTATCTTGAAGAAGAAGTTAAAAACGGCAGAATTACATATTATGGTATTTCATCAAATGCTTTTGTAAAAGATTCAGATGACCCTGTATTTACCTCGTTAAAAGAATGTGTAAATGCTGCAAATGAAATTAGTGAAGATAACAATTTTTATGTAATTGAGCTTCCGCTAAATCTTTACGAAAAAGGAGCAATTGCAAATAAAAATCTGGAAGATAACAAATTTTCTGTGCTTGAATATGCATATGAAAGTGAGCTTGGTGTATTGGTTAACAGACCGCTTAACGCTTTAGGCGCAAACGGACTTATGCGTCTTGCAGATTTTTTAGTAAATTATGAATATGTTAATCTTGATGAAACACAAATTACAGCAGAAATCAATCTGCTAGATATGATTGAAGAAGAATTTCTTAAAGAATACCTGGATATACTTGAATTAACTGAATCTAATAAAGAAGCAGTAAACTATTTTCTTAAAGCAGGCAAATTACTTAAGGAAAACTGGAAAAATTTTGGTACAGCAGAAAACTTTAACGACATTAAAAAGCAGTATCTTATACCAAGAATAAATTTTGCTTTAAATTTGCTAACAACATCACCAAAATTAACTCCTGAAATGAAGCAAAAACTGGAAAAGATAGCTAAACAGATTAATAAACTTGTGGAAATTATGGACAGCATTTATGGTTTTATAGCAAATGAAAATCATAAGGATTTGCATATTAAACTAAATACAGTAGTTGAGGGGTTTGAAGCAGATAAATTTAAAGAACTTACGCTTTCGCAAAAGGCAATTCTGTTTATAAATTCACTTCGTGAAATAAGCTGTACGCTTGTGGGTATGCGTCAGCAGAAATATGTTGATGATGTATTAACTGCGTTAAAACAGGGTGTACTTGTTGATGCAGCTGATAAATTTTCACAGATATAAAACTTCAAAAAAGGGTTACGATTTAACACTTATTTAATTACAATTTGTTTAGGGCTGTTGCAAATAATCTGCGGTTTGCCTTTAAACATAGATACCCTGCCGGTAACTTCAATATCTTTATTTTTATATTTTATAATATCAGGAAAGTCACTGAACTTGCTTGCAAAAATAACTGCAGTAAAAGGATTATTGGGGAATTTTTCAACAAAATTAAGGTAAGCTACTTTTTCTGATTGATAAACATCTGCAACAAAACCTTTTACGGTAACGGTTTTACCGTTATAATCATTTGCTTCAAGCGGCGAAATTACTGCAACCGGTTTTTCATTTTCAAAATCCTTATATTTTGAATTTGGATTTTTCTGATTGCTGTTATCTGTATTATTATTAGTAGTATCATTTTTTTGAACACTGTTATCATCAACACTATTTTCTGAGTTATTTAATTGCTCGGTTTTTGTATCATTTGTTTTTGAATCCGTTTTATCATCAACAAACTCCGGCTTTTTATCTTTTCCGCATGAAAATAATGAAACAGAAAATATTATTAAGAAAATTATATTTAAGTATTTTGGGGCTATTACATGCATCATCTTTTGAATAGATTAATTAAAAATATAAGGTAAAATATAAATATATTTTACGCTATACAATGAAAAGTAATTGCTGCTTGAAAATTTAATATATGATGTAACAATTGAGATAAATATTTAAAATAAAAAGCCGGGCTAAAACCCGGCAATATAATATTTTTAAAAATTCATTTTATTTTTTTTCTAGGTGATCTGTTTGCTCCGTTTACTTTTACATCATAGTTTTTAATCAGTTTCTTAGCTCGCTTTATAGGTTTTTTTATTCCGCTAGAATTTAAACTAGCTTTGCCATTTCCGTTATTAGAATTTATAATATCACCATATAGCAGGTATGCCTGCGCTGCTGAAAGTCTTGCTATCGGCAGTCTGAATGGTGAGCAGCTTACATAATTAAGTCCTGCCTGATGGCAGAATTTGATAGTTTTAGGGTCACCACCATGCTCTCCGCAGATACCTATTTTAAGTTTGGGTTTTACGCTTCGCCCTTTTTCTACTCCCATTTTAACTAACAACGCAACAGCATTATCAATTGAAATAAACGGATTACCAGGAATAATTTCCTTGGATTCATAATAAGGTAAAAATGTACCTGAATCATCTCTTGAAAGACCCATTGTTAACTGTGTAAGGTCATTTGTTCCAAATGAAAAAAATTCAGCTGATTGAGCAACTTCATCGGCAGTAATTGCGGCACGCGGAACTTCTATCATTGTGCCAACATGGAATTCAAATTTTGAACCATACTCATCCATTACATCTTTTGCAATTTTTCTTACCACTTTAGCCTGGTTATCAAGCTCTCGTGCATAGGCAATAAGCGGGATCATAACTTCAGGTTTTACATTAATCCCTTCCTTTTTTACTTCAGCAGCTGCCGTGAAAATTGCACGTGCCTGCATAGCAGTAATTTCGGGAAAAACTATTCCAAGTCTGCAGCCTCTGTGTCCCATCATTGGGTTAAACTCATTTAGACTTTCAACCTTAGCTTTAATTTCATCAAAGGTTTTACCGGTTTTTAAAGCAAGCTCTTTTTGCTCTTCATCTGAGTGAGGCAAAAATTCGTGAAGCGGGGGATCTAATGTCCGTATTGTAACGGGTCTATCACCCATAGCTTTAAATATACCATAAAAGTCATCCTTCTGGAAAGGGAAGATTTTAGCTAATGCTTTTTCTCTTTCTTCAATTGTATCACTCAAAATCATTTCTCTTACAGCATCAATTCTATCACCGCCAAAAAACATGTGTTCAGTCCTGCAAAGCCCAATTCCCTGGGCACCAAATGCTAATGCATTAATGCATTGATCCGGCTGGTCAGCATTTGTTCTTACTTTAAGAGTTCTGTATTTATCAGCCCACCGCATAACTTTATCATAAATCTGGTATGTTTCGCTGTATTCGGGTTTAAGTGATTTTTCAAGAAGTACCTGCAGTATTTCTGACTCTTTGGTGTTAATTTTTTCATCAAATACTTCACCTGTTGTACCGTCTATTGAAATCCAGTCACCTTCTTTAAGTGTAATTGTTTTATCATCAAGTGCAACATTAAGCTCTCTTTTGTTATAATCAATATCAAGTGTACCGCATCCTGCAACGCAAACCTTGCCCATTTGCCTTGCAACAAGTGCTGCATGAGAGGTCATTCCCCCTCTTGCAGTTAAAATACCTTCTGCTGCATTCATTCCTTTAATATCTTCCGGTGATGTTTCTATTCTAACAAGTATAACTTTTTCATTTTTTGATGCGGCTTCTTCTGCATCAGCAGCATTAAAATAAATCCTGCCCGTTGCGGCACCGGGTCCGGCATTTAATCCTTTGGCAATTAACCTGCCTTGCTTTATTGCCGAAGCTTTTTCTGTATTATCAAAAATAGGTCTTAAAAGCTGGTTAAGCTGATCAGGTTCAATTCTAAGCAATGCTTCTTTTTCTGTTATCAGTTTTTCCTTTACCATATCAACCGCAATTTTAACAGCCGCATTTCCGGTTCTTTTGCCTACCCGGCATTGAAGTATAAACAGCTTCCCATCCTGAATAGTAAACTCTATATCCATCATATCCCTATAATGCTTTTCCAAAGACTTACGAACATTTTCAAGCTGAGAATACATATCCTTATCCTGTACCTGCATTGTTTTAATTGTAAGCGGTGTTCTTATACCTGCAACAACATCTTCACCCTGTGCATTCATAAGGTACTCGCCGTAGAATACATTTTTACCTGTAGCGGGGTCACGGGTAAATGCAACTCCTGTTCCGGATGTTTCGCCCATATTACCAAAAACCATTGATTGAACGTTCACAGCTGTTCCCCATGACTCGGGAATATAATTCAGTTTGCGGTAAACAATTGCTCTATCATTCATCCAGCTGTTGAATACTGCATCAACGGCACCGTTAAGCTGATCAACAGGGTCTTCGGGAAATTCCCTGCCGAGCTTATTTTTAATTTCAAGTTTAAAACGGTAAACAAGCTCTTTAAGATCATCTGCGGTAAGTTCAGTATCCTCGGTAACTCCTTTGGCTTTTTTGGTAGCTTCAATAATAAGCTCAAAGGGGTCGCGTTCATCATCGCTGTGCGGGCGAAGCTCCATAACTACATCACCGTACATCTGTACAAAGCGGCGGTATGAATCGTAAGCAAAGCGTTCATTGCCGGTCATTTCTATAAGCCCCAGAACAGTATCATCATTTAAACCAAGATTAAGAATTGTATCCATCATACCGGGCATTGATGCACGGGCACCGGAACGCACCGAGACAAGCAAAGGATCGAGTTTATTGCCGAACTTTTTGCCAATTTCTTCTTCCATTCTGGCTAAAGCCGCTCTTACCTGCAATCGTAATTCCATTGGATATTTTCTTTTATTATTATAGTAATGGGTACAAACTTCTGTGGTGATAGTGAAACCGGGGGGAACAGGCAGTTTTAAATTTACCATTTCTGCCAGATTTGCCCCTTTACCACCAAGTAAGGATTTCATTCCGGCATCTCCATCAGCTTTTTTACCGCCAAAATAATAAACTAATTTTTTAGGCATTCTATTATATATTTATATGGTATCTTAAAAAATTCACTGTTTACTTTTGTGAAGGATGTATAATGCTTTAATTGATTTTACATTTTAGTTTAAACTGATGATGCAGAATGCAATTGAAACTTGAAAATTTATAAATCAGCAGGTAAACTAAATATCAAAGTAATTTTTCTCTTCATCCTTAAATATTGCAAGTACTTCTTCAGGGCTGCCGGCTTCAAGCAGTTTATCCCTGAATTCATCTTTGTTCATCAGCCGTGAAATACGGCTTAATAGTTTAATGTGAGTATTAAGCAGATTTTCTTTGCCAATGAGCAGGAAAATAAACCGCACCGGTTCACCATCAATTGAATCAAAATCTATTGGTTCTTTGGTGATTGCAAATGCAGCCACTACATCACTAATGGAATCAGTTTTTCCGTGGGGAATAGCAAAACCTTTGCCAACTCCGGTAGAAACTAATTTTTCCCTTTCAAAAATTGTTTTGGATACTTTTTCGTTATCAAGGATCCTTCCGGATTTTGACGCAAGATCAATAACTTTTCTTATTGCATCATCCTTATCTGAGGTTTCTAAATTTACTGCTATTACATCTGTACTTAAAATGTCTGAAATTTTCATGAACTCGATCTGTAAATATAATATTTATATAACTGTTACAAAGTTAGCAAAATTAAGTATAATAAAAAATCGTGAATTTATCCCAAAACGCTGTTTTTTAGCAAAATTTTATGATTTTCGTCATAAAATCACCCTATATGTAATTAATCTTTTTAAATTAAGCAAACCCGAAAAATTAACGCAGGGTTATCATAAATGAATGCTCTTATTCCTTTTTCTCAAATGATTAAATGTTGATCTTACTGCTCTTTGAACAACCTGATTTTCATCATTTGCCAGTATCCGTAAGTACTTTATTGCTTCATTTGGGTGACGGCAGTCGAAACTGTTATTGAATGCCATCGCTATATTCCACCTTACATGCGGATCTTTTATCTTTATCATTTTATACAGGAATGCCAATACAATGCCCGGCATATTGTTACCGTAATATGACCCAAGTATGTACGGTCCGAGATTTTTCTTCACATACTGTGAGCTGTCATACATCAGTGGTTCAAACAGATCGAATGCCTTTTTAATTTTTACGGCGTCGTTCTTATCGCGCAGCGCAGTTACTGAAAGCACTATAGCGCGCCTGATATTTTCTGAGCTATCCTTCACCCACTTTTTAAGTGGGGTATAAAATTCGGGATTTGCAGCAAGTGTCCCGCCTAAAGCGCCAGCCACATACTCGCGTACTTCCCAGTTGATGTCATCTGTGGTTTTTATAGAGCCATTTTGTGACAGCAGCTTTATTGTATTTGTATCCCTGCCACAAAATATGAATACCTACTTCTTTGGCATTATCGGACTTTAATTTGAGTATGTTTAAACCTGCTTTATAAAATTCACGTTCGGGATTTTTGTAATTCACACCTGTGATATGCCTTACAATTTCAGCAATAACATACCGCTTATCTTTCATCTTGGCTGTACCTGAGTGCTTGGTGGAAATCTTATCAAGCTCAGCAATAATTTTTTTGTAATCCTGCTTACTTAAAGTTGCCTCAATAATTGCTTTTTATTTTTGGTGAGAAGCGTATCATTCATATCACAAAGATACAAAAAAAATTCGCAGAGTGAAAAGTATTTATTAAAAATTAAAACGAATGGTACTGTTTTCTGATTTTGTTACCGGATTTTTTTGATGGTATTAATGCATCAATAACTGAAGCTATCCAGTTAGCCGTAAAAAGCGCTGTGGCGTATAGTTTTTGCGGACTTGAGCGTCCATCACCAGTAATGCTAATAGGAGGAGAAAGCAAAAACCACAAAACACATATTCCCGAAATACCTAATCTTATTCCGCCATTAATAAATTCTTCCTTGTAAAACTGACCCAATGCAGCACCGGGTACGATAAAAGACAGCCCGCCTGCAAGCAGTAAACTTTTATTTTTTGCCAATGAGTTTTGCGAATAAAGGACTTTGCTTTGAGAAAGCACGATTAAACCCCGTTTGGTATCCTTTAAACGGAATTCTTTTCTGTTTATTAACTGAGCATTTGAAGTGCTCAAAAATGTCAACAGTAAAATTGTAAAGATTGAAATATTTCTAAACATGACATATAATTATTTTGTTAACAGACCCACAAGCAGGATTACCGGTTAAATGATCTCGGGTTCTCAGGATCATTTAATCATCAACATTTTTTTTGTTTCTTTAAAATTACTGGAGCGTAAAGTATAAAAATAAACACCACTAGTAAAATTCCCGGCATTCCACTCTATTTCATATTTACCGGGCTGAAGTTCCTCATCCACTAAAACAGAAACTATTTTACCCGTTATGTCATAAATTATGAGACTTACAGATGCATTTGCGATATTAACAGGAATTTCAAAGTTTATTTTTGTAACAGGATTAAACGGATTTGGATAATTCTGATGCAATAAATAACTTTCAGGTATATTTGAGTAAACCGGTTCAAACCCAATCGGTTCCCCGCCGCCATTTGTGGTTTTGAATATTTTACCATTCAGATCCGTACCTGAGGACGAACAAAATAATGTTGTCGCATAACCGGTGTTAGAATTAACCATAAATATTGAGGACAGACAGGAGCTTGAATCAGGTTGCAAACTGGTGGATTGTTCAAACCAATCAATTCCGCCATTGGTAGTTTTTAAAATCATTCTATATTGAATATTGTTCGATCTTACTTTTGAGCCAATTACCCAACCTGTAGAAACATAAAGAAAAAATGGGTCGCCTAAAAACGTACTATCTCTTGTATAAATAATAAACCAGTTTGAACCTCCATTAGTAGTTTTAATAATATTTGAGGATAAGATTGTATTAAAAACAGTTGAATAACCTATATTAGCATCTACAAAATCCAAACCAATATTGTCTGGACCGGATGATGATATCCAGTTGTTTCCACCATTAGTAGTTTTATAAAACTTTGCATAATATCCTGAGACAAAACCTGTATTAGCATCAACGAAGTCAAATGAAGTCAGAAAATTTCCATTCAGTGATTGTGTTGCCCAGTTCATCCCTCCATTTATTGTTTTGTACACAAAATTACTATCAGTTAAAATATAACCCACAGTGTCATCATTAAATTTAAGAGAATTTAATGTAATATCACTAAAATTAATAACCGACCAATTAGTTCCGGAATTTGTAGTTTTTAAAAGAAAACCTATTCTGTTTAAAAAATTATCTCCCAAGGCATAACCAGTATTTATAGAAGTAAACTGAATATCTGTTAAATTATATCCCGATGTTCCATTCAACGAAAGCCAATTTAGTCCGCCATTAGTAGTCTTAATAATAGCAGAATCCCCTCTTACAACATATCCTGTACTTTCAGAAGTAAAATAAACAGAATAAAAAGATAAATAGTATGAACTTTGCTCTGTATAAATATTAACCCATTGCGAAATAGAAACCACGTAAATTGTTAGCTGTAAAATTATTATAAATCCCATTCTTATCATTACTTTATCAATATCATTTTTTTTGTATCTACAAAATTACCACTTTCCATCTTCTTCATCTTCTCTAAAAGCACCAGTAACAACATAGCCTCTGTACCATGGACCTTCATTATACCAACCTTGCCACCAAGGTCCAATTCGGCTATTCATTGCGGTATAATTAACATTCTTCTGGTCTTTTACTAATTCCCAAGCATTCCAGACAATATATTTATGTGCATCATTATCATATGCAACTAAATTAGCAGAAAATACAAAATTAAACAAAAATATAATTAATGAATTTATTAATACGGGTAATCTAAAGTTTTTCCTTTTCATAACTGCCTCCTGAAAAGTTAAAGGCTTTTAAAATTATACTTGCTAAAAATAAATTTGAGTTTTCGCAACAAAAAGTCAAAAATTAATCGCCTGCAATATTATTACAATTTTAATAACAATCCTGCAATAAAAAAAGGTTTCAGTTCTCACCAACACCATTTTAAAACCTCAATAGTGGTGTCAGGTATATACCTGACACCATGAACTATTTTTTACTTTTTTCGTATTCCGTCATCACAAACCCTTTAATAAAATGAGATTCGGGTTTTACCTCAAGAGCCATATCTATCCATTTTTTTGCATCATCTGGTTTATCATTTTTAATAAAGCACATAGCCATCATTCCGGCTGCCTGGTCATTGCCCCAATTGGGGTAGGTTTCATCCTTTGGTTTATAGGTTTTAAAATATTCCCATGATTTTTCAAACATTGGCTGAGCTTTATCAACTCCGCCCCCAAAATTTTCGGGTGTGTAAAAAGTCATAAAACCATCTACCAAATAATAACGCGGATTTTCAGGCTCAAGTTTTAAAGCTATATCTTTTGCTTCAGTTGATTTGGCAATTATATCATTCATTTTATCGGGTTCATACTGCCATCGGTTACCCTGCACAGCAATTTTCATTATATAGGCATCTGCAAACTGGTCATTCATATCAGTGCATTTATCAAGCAGCTCAATAGCAGATTCAGTATATTTTTTTACCTCATCTGTATTTTTTTCCTGTGCAGCAAAACGAGTAAGCAGATAGTCAAGCATGCCGAGATAGTAGTTTACCATCCACTCGTTTTTTTTAAGCTGCAGGATTCGCTCAAAATCTCCGCGAACCTTAAGAATTGCAGCTTTATCGTTTTTATCGGCTGCATCGCCCATTTTTTTAATTGCCTTCAGCATAGCATCGGTGTAATCATCTGCTTTTAG
>JADZAP010000008.1 GCA_020852705.1 Ignavibacteria bacterium
AACTTATCATTTAAACTATAATGCCGGTAAATTATCTTCCGGTATATATTTATATACCCTTTCATCAGAAAAGGAAAAAGTAACTCGTAAATTTATTCTGATAAAGTAAAACAGAAAGGAGGATTAATTGAAATGCCGCCATAAAACTTCGTTTTAATTTCTGTTAAGCTGAATAAAATTAATATTTCATTTTGTTTCCGTCATATCAGAGTCTCCTTTACGGGACTCTGCGTAACAAAATAATCAGTTAAGGATTCGTTAAATCTTTCCATGATTTAATCTTCCATTTATCATTTACGCTGCCTCGTGATAAATTCATATCAACAAATCCGTAAAAATTTAAAATATCGTTTGGATTAAATGTTATTGTCAGGTTAAATCCCCGTTTTACATCAACAAGCAGTGAGTCGCCTTCCTGAAATACAATATTGTTCCATACAAGTCTTAGCTCCTGTGTATTTATAAATAATCCTTCAGTTGTCCGCATATCAGTGGCTCTATCCCACGATACATCTACACCAAGGTCATAATCAAAATAAGAAAATACAAAATCAGGTGCAAGCAATCCTCCGTAAATACTTGTATCCTTAAATGTATATGCGTATTTAAAATTCTGGAATACACCCTCAATGGTTTTCTGGTCAGATATAATATTTTCCGTTGAAGTTGAGTTATCCACACCCGGATTAAAAGGGTTAAAACATGAACTGATAAATAACAGTAAAGTTATTACCGGTAAAAAAATATTAAATTTATATTTATTTAAAATATTTTTCAAACAACATTTACATATATTCCTCTCTCCCATACAAGGCAGGCAAGAGGGGTGCTCCGATTTATCGGAACGGGGTGTGTATTTAATAAAAATTATTAATTATAAATCTAATTGCTGAAGTTTGCTTTAAACTCACTCCACGTAAAATCTGTATCATTCATTCTGAAATCTTCCCATCTTCTTATATAATATAACTCATCGGGGTCTGTTGCAAGTATCATAGTTAGTCTGCCGCGGGCAGATTTTGGTAAATTTGTTCTGTTATGCTGAAATACAAATATATAATCTGCTGTATATCTTGCTGAATCTGATGAATATAATGTCATTCTTTCGTTATCTAAAAACAATACTGCAGATGAATTTCCGCCTTCCTGATTATTTATAAGGTTATCCATATATTGCTTTTCGTTTTGTTTGCTCCAATGATCAAATATTTCATAATTCTGCTGTGACCTTGAATCAGGTACGTAATTATACGAAAATGAGGATATGCATTTGTTGTAATTTTCTGAGTTCTTTTCCTGTATAGCGTACTCGGTATTTTCTATTACTATCTCAGCAGTTGTAGGGGGAAAGTATGTTGAGCGAATATTTTGCGGACTTTCAGGGTCGCGGGTTTCAAATATTCCGCATCCGTTTAAAAAAACAACCGTCAAAAAAAATGAAATATATTTTAGCTGTTTTAAATGCATCTGCACTAAAATTTTTTGGAAAGAATTATCATTCTTTCAGAATTGTTACTGTTGTATTTGTCCCCGCTGTAATTTCCGTATACTTTTATTATCTTTAATCCGTATTTGCTGAACACGGTTTTAAACTCATTTAGCGAATAAAGTTTTATCATTTCATTAAATTCATACTGCCTTGGGTAGCTTCGGGATGAATTTTTTACTATAATAATTTTTTTATATACTGCATTTTCTCTTAACTCTCTAACCTGAAATATCAGTTTACGGTTTCTTTTGGATACATCAAAAGGTATCAGATTCTTTTTCAGATAATCGGGATTCAAATAATCAAAGAAAAAATATCCGCCTTTTTTAAGACTTTGCACAATACTTTTTACAGATTTAAAATTTTCACTGTCTTTTTCAAAATATCCAAAACTGCTGAATAAATTCACTGCAAGATCAAATTTTTGCGTAATACCAATATTACGCATATCTCTGATAAGAAAATTCAGTTTTTCTGCATGATTTTTATATTCACCCTTCAGCTTTTTTTTTGCTTCATTTATCAGAAATTCTGAAAGGTCAATTCCGGTAACATAATAACCTTTTGATGCAAAAAAAAAGCTGTGCCTGCCGTTGCCGCAGGCAGCATCCAATACTTTACTCCCTTTTGGAAGTTTTAAAGTTCTAAAAATCAGCCCGGCAATTTTTGCAGCATCTTTTGAGTTCCTGTGACTGTATAACTCAAGATATTCCTTTGCACCAAACCATTTTTTATACCACTCGTTATCAATTTTTTTGCCCGCCATTTCCTAAAGTGTT
The DNA here is from genome assembly GCA_020852705.1 of Ignavibacteria bacterium. Taxonomy (GTDB): domain Bacteria; phylum Bacteroidota; class Ignavibacteria; order Tepidaquicellales; family OLB5; genus OLB5. Next base: position 2,269 of record JADZAP010000008.1, read on the forward strand.
ATCCTGCCCTCTAATGCTTTGGCAAGTGTAATTTCATCGGCAAATTCCAAATCAGTTCCAACAGGTATTCCCCGTGCAATCCTTGAAATTTTTATATTCAGCGGTTTTATCAGCCGGCTTAAGTATGTTATTGTATATTCGCCCTCAACACTCGGATTAAGTGCAAGTATTACTTCCTCTACATTGCTTCCAAGTCTCATTAATAATTCCTTTACTTTAATATCCTCGGGTCCAATGCCGTCTAAGGGTGAAATAATTCCGTGAAGTACATGATACTTGCCTTTGAACTCATTTGTTTTTTCAATTGCAAATACATCACCCGGTTCTTCCACTATACATATTGAGCTTTCTATCCGCTTTTGTGAACTGCAAATAATGCATGGGTCTCCTTCGGTAATATTGCAGCATACGCTGCACAGCTTTATTTTTTCTTTCAGCTGAAGTAATGCATTGCTAAGGGCAGTTACTTCATCTTCGGGCTGCTTGGCTAAATACATTGCAATTCTGTTTGCGGTTTTTCTGCCTATGCTAGGCAGTTTTGCAAGTTCTTCGGCAACTTTTTCTAACGTTTCTGATGTCTGCATTCCTACATTCCTTGATTCCTAAATCCCTTGATTCCTACATCCCGGGTATGTTTAAACCGGGTATATTTGGCAGTATGCCTGATGTTACTTTCTGCATTTCTTCCTGTGCCATTTTCTGCGCTGTGTCAATTGTCTTGTTCACTGCAGCTACAATTAAATCCTCCAGCATTTCCGGGTCTTCCGGTGAAATTACTTCCTTTTCTATCTGAATCTTAGTTATCTCAAGTTTACCGTTTGCAGTTACTTTAACCATTCCGCCCCCGGATTCTTCTGTTACAAATTTGTTTTCAAGCTCATTTTGCACTTTCTGCATTTTTTCCTGTATTTTCTGAGCCTGTTCAATCATTCCCTTCATTGGATTAAGCTTCATGTAGTTGTTACTCCCTTTGTTATGATTATAGTAATTATAAAATTCTCAGCTAATATAATTAATACCCGCTTAACTAAAAACACACTAATTAAAATTAAAAAACAGGTAATTAACCTGTTTGTAATAAGTTAAATCAATAAATAATATTTTCAAGCAGGTAATTGCAAAATTCTGTTAGTAATATCCCTGTTAATAGAAAGTATCACCTTTTTGCCGTGGTACATAAATACCGAAGCATTTATTTCCATAAGCATTTCAGTCATATCTTTTTTATAATGTACACTCTGAAAGTTATGGTAATATCCTTTTTCAAGTGTGTTTTTAAGGTTTTCTGATTCCTGCTTGATATTTTTTGAAATCGAAACTAGCGATAGACTTAAAAATTCTTCTTTCGTAAATTCGTAAAGGTCACATGCACGGCGGTTAACATTAATTACCTTACTGCTATCAGGGTTAAAAATAATTATTGCATCATGTGCCTGCTCAAACAACCGCATATACTGCTCCGCGGAATTTTTTAGTTCTGATTCTGTTTTTTCAAGGTCTCCAACTTTAGCATAAAGTTTCTGGTTTATTTTAGAAATTTCTGCTGTCCTTTCTTTAACTATCTCCTCAAGTTCTTTTCTTGTAATCTCACTGTTCTCTTCTGCGATGGTTCTGGCTGCTTTTCTGTAAATTGCAGCAAATGCTGCCCCAAATATCACTATACTTACAGAAATTCCAATAATAAAAATTAAATATGTAAATTGAATACTTTTTTCAGCTTTATCTTTGTTCTTTTCTAGATTGTTAAACTCTTCATTTTTAATTTTTATTACCTGATTTTTTATATCTATATTTACAACTTTGCCCTTATCAAATATATTTTTATAAAATTTAGAATCTGCCCCTTTGCGGTCCTGAATTTCCATGCTTTCTTCAAACAGTGCAAACCGCTCTGTAACTAATGATTTTAACACCTCTGCATTTGTAAGCTGAACCTGATTATCTAAAGAGCTTGCTCTGAAGAGCTTGAGAAGTGAATCACAAGTAATTTTGTTATTTTTTATATCATCAATATAATTCTTCGCAGGTGAAATTGCATAAGATCTTCTGATGTTTTCTGCTTCATTAATTATACCTGTAATATTATCCAGCAGAGCAAGTTTTGTAAATGTCTGCTGAATAAAATCATGATCATTGGTCTGATCTCTTATATTCATATATGTTAAAACTGAAACTGAAATAAGCAAGGATACTCCAATTAAGAAAAAAAAGATCAAAGATTGCTTTGTTATAATGCTTTTGTTCAATTTAATTAAATCTTAAATAATATATCTGAATCTGTCTTAATTTTTTCTTCTATAAAATATGCTTCGCCATACAATACACCTGCTTGAAATCCGTAAAACTTTGCCCTTGAATCAATGTATTCCATAAATTTTTTACTGCTAACATAAGTTTCGGACTCGCTCTTACTTCGGTTCTTTCCTGTATAAAATTGTGATGAGTAACATTCAATTGCTTGTTTCTTCAGCTTAAATGTATCTGAAATATCAAATATTAAATTTGGTTCAAAGGGGATACTTTGCATGTAATAAATATTCTTTTTCGGTCTGAATGCTTTAAATCCATTTGTTTTAATTTTTTGAAGTCCGGAGTAAAATGCTGCTTCTTTTACAAGAAAATGTGTGTTATAATGGTCAGGGTGTCTATCAATTAAATGCGGGAAAAAAATTATTGCGGGCTGAAATTGCCTTATTACTTTAATTATCTTCACTCTGTTTTGCAGTGTATTTTGAATATTCCCGTCCGGCAGACCTAAATTTATTCTTTTGGCAATTCCCAGCAATAAAGATGCTGCATCAGCTTCTTTTTTTCTTAAAGATACTGAACCTCTTGTCCCAAGTTCTCCTCTTGTCAAGTCTGCAATTCCAACTTTTTTTCCCGCTTTTACCAATGCAGCAATTGTTCCTCCGCAGCATAATTCTGCATCATCAGGATGTGCAGCAAAAAACAATACGTCCAATCCCTTTATCAAAAAATTTTTCTCCCTTACAAATTTAGCAAATAATTATATTCTGTAAAAGGTTATTACTTATTACTTAGTCATATATTATTAATAATTTATGAAACTGATTATTGCTTTTATATGTTATTTTGTTTGATAAATAGTTAAATTGATTTTATATAAAAGTAATGTTAAATTGCAGTATTAAGATAAATTTAAACAATGAATAAATTATTTTTTCTGATTTTATTATTACCGTTTTCACTATTCACACAGCCAAAAATTGAAATTGAAGGTGGAAATGCAATCAACACCGGAAATCACAGACGAGGCGAAGAAGTTAATTATGAAATTAAATTCAAAAATTCAGGTAATGAAGATTTAAAAATTTATTCCGTTCAAACTTCCTGCGGTTGCTCTAGCGCACTTGCTGATACTAATGCTGTTAAACCCGGAGAGGGCGGTATCATTAGTTTTAAATACAATGGACAGGGAATGGGCTCTGTTACAAAAGCTGTTATGATTTTAACTAATATGCCTGAAAATAATACCGAAACAGTTAACATGACGATGAATATGGTTGATCCCGTTTCGCTGAATCCCGGGTCTATTATTACCGAAGGAAAAGTTGGAGATGAAATCAAACAGAAAGCATCAATTACCAACTCAATGGATAAGGAAATTGATATTACTGAAATAACTTCTAATACTCCGGTAATAAAAATTACCTCAGATAAAATGGCATTACTCTCAGGTGAAACTGCAAATCTTGATATATCTATAAAAATTTACGAAGAGTCTGCAATTAACGCTGCTATTATTATTAAAACTACTGAAGGTGAATTTCAGATACCGGTTCTTGTTGATGTAAAATCTGACTGATTTATCTCAATATTTTTATTTAACTAAAAAAAATATTTTTTTTGATTAAAAAAACCTTTTTACAGGTTACTGCTATATTTGCTTTGACTTTACTTGTTGGAATATTTTACAATCTTTCCAACCCTAAACGCATTCAGTTTATTGCTGATGAAAAATCAGTTGATTTTACTCAAAGCGATAGTCTGCTCAATGCGTTAAGAATACAGGATTCATTATCCCGTACTGCTGATTCTATACGTAATTCTGCACAGTCTCGCGAGGATTCTTTGAAACTTGCCTTAGAAAAACATAAACAGGATTCAATTTTAGCTGCTGTTAAAAATGATTCATTAAAAAGAGTGCATGATTCCCTTAAAACCGTAAATCAAAAAAAAGAAGATTCTGTTAAAAATGCTCAGGTAACTGAAATTGTTAAACCGGTTGATATTAAAATTGATTTTGCCAAAGCTTTGTTTGATAAAAAATACCGCTTTATTGATGCAAGAGATGAAGCTGACTATAATGCTGGTCATGTTCAGGGGGCTATGAATATTCCTTATCATGAAATTGAAAAATACAAAGATAGGTTAAGCGGACTTCCTAAAGACCAGGTTTATGTTACTTATTGCAGTGCTGCATGTGATGTTTCTATTGATATGGCTTATTATATGGCTAAGATGGGTTTCAAAAAAGTTTACATCTTCCACGGCGGGTGGGATGAGTGGAAAACTGCAGGATATCCTGCTAATTAATTTGCATTATGAAAAAAATATTTGAAAATAAAAAAGTCATTGTAACATTAAGAATTATTATTGGAGCATTATTTATTTATGCTAGTTTTGATAAAATGTCAAACCCTGAAGCATTTGCCGATATTATTGATAATTACCATATTCTTCCGTTTTGGTTAGTTAACGGACTAGCAATTTTTTTACCTTGGCTTGAGTTTTTAACAGGTTTTTTTCTTGTTATGGGCAAATGGGTTAAAAGTTCACTTCTTATTATTAACATTCTGCTTTTTATATTTATTATTGCTTTAACTCAGGCTTTATTCAGAGGCCTTGATATTTCATGTGGCTGCTTTAGTGTAAAGCCATCATCAACATCTGAAGTATGGTTAAGAATAGTTGAAGATATTATCTTGCTTGCAGCTGCATACTTACTTTATAAATATTACCCTTCAAACAGTAATAAGACTGAAATTGAGAATAATAATTTATTAAACCAAAACACTTAAAAATATGAATACATCAAAAACCGGAAAATTTTTATTTTTCATTGCCGGAGTTTTATTGGTCGGTGCTTTTTCAGCATTTCTTGTAAGCAAAAATTTGCATGACCCAAAAACACACCCGCCAATTATGACATTTGCGCACGATAAACTGGATTTAGGTACAGTACCGCAGGGCCCGCAGGTTACCGGCGAGTTTGAATTTACAAATACGGGACAAAGTTTGCTTACCATAAAAAAAATTCAGCCCTCTTGCGGCTGCACTGGCGTTGTTATGGATGAAAAAAAGGATTACGAACCGGGTGAATCTGGTAAAATAAAATTTACCTTTAATACCGAAGGCAGAAGCGGTGTTAACGAAAAAACTATCACAATAGAAACCAATAACCCAGTTCAGCCAACACAAATCGTTTCTTTTACTGTTAATATTGAAGTTCCGCCTTCAAAATAATTTTTGTTTATGAAAGCCGGATATCTGCAGTTTAAGCCCGAACTTTTAAAACCGGATGATAATACTGAAAAAGTAAAACATCTGATTAACAGTTTCACTAATGAATTTGACCTTTTAGTTCTGCCCGAGTTAGCTAACTCGGGCTATTTATTTACATCTGTTGATGAAGCCATTCGCGTTTCAGAAACTGTTGGTACAGGTATATTCAGTAAAATGCTAGCCGAAATTGCGCAAAAACGTAATGTGTGGATCGTTTCCGGATTATGCGAAAGGGCAGGGGATAAGCTGTTTAATTCTGCCGTACTTGTTTCTCCTAAAGGTGAATTTAAAACTTACCGGAAAACACATCTTTTCTTGGAAGAAAAACTGTGGTTTTCTCCCGGTAACACAGGGCTGAATGTTTTTGAAATTAACGGTAAATTTGGCAATGTAAAGCTTGGAATTATGATTTGCTTTGACTGGATTTTTCCTGAGGCAGCTAGAACTCTTGCGCTAAACGGTGCTCAAATAATTGCTCATCCTTCTAACCTTGTGCTTAGCTACTGCCAGCAGGCAATGTTTACCCGCGCTGTTGAAAACAGAGTTTTTACAATTACTGCTAACCGAACAGGTACAGAAAAAAACGGAAATAAAGAACTTTACTTTACAGGTAAAAGTGTTATTGTTGATCCAAAAGGCAATTATTTAAGCACCGCACCACAAGCAGATGAATTTATTGATGTAGTTGAAATTGAACCAAAAAATTCCCTTAATAAACAGGTTACTTCAATGAATAATATTTTTGATGACCGCAGAACTGAACTTTACAAATGAACTTAATAATAATTAATTTCTTCTCCATTCAATATAATCTCCTTCATTTATCTTAAATTTATTTGTATATCCGGCATTAACTTCAACTACATATTTAGACGGTTTTAAAGAAGGAAGACTTTTTTCTGAGTATGGAGTAGTGCTTTTATAAATTTTAACTATCTGATATTTGGAATTAATAAAAATTATATCTAATGGCATTATAGTATTTTTCATGTAAAAACTCTGCAATTCAGTATCCGGAAAAATAAAAAGCATACCTTGGTTTTCCTGCATATTTTCTCTGTACATTAGACCAAGGTGTCTGGTTTCTTCAGTCTCAGCAATTTCAACATCAATTTTATTTAGCATTTTCTTTGCGGAGTCCTGAAAAACTACTTCCCCCTGCTTTTTAAATATTATTTTTCCGGAATCTTTGTTGTTTGCAGTATCTACTTTAATATCTTCGGGCTGCTTTTGACATGAAATCATCCCAACTGAAAGCAACCCCATGGTAAGTAATAAGCTAATAATTAATTTTATTGTTACAGATTTCATGAACTATATTAAAATATTTCCAATTTTAGTTTTCTAGTCTGTTTATTTCATCTCTAAGCTCAGCAGCCCGTTCAAACTCTAAATCTTTTGCAGCTTCTGACATTTGTTTGCGTAATTGATTTATCAGATCCCGTCTTTCTTCGGGATTGTTCCTCTCTAATGCCGGCTCTGTTAATATGGAAAGGCTGGTTTTATGCTGATCTTTTTTCTTTTTACCTCGTCTTGCATCCTGTTTTGTTTTGCTGTCTGCTATTACAGTTGAGCTCATTATTTCTTCCAAAGTCTTTAAAACCGTCTTTGGGTTTATATTATGTTTTTTGTTGTACTCTTCCTGAATCTTCCTTCTTCTGGATGTTTCCTTAATAACTTTATCCATTGATTGTGTTATTTTATCAGCATAAAGTATCACAAGTCCGTTTACATTTCTTGCTGTTCTGCCTGCTGTCTGCATCAATGATTTCTCACTCCTCAGAAATCCCTCCTTATCTGCATCTAATATTGCAACAAGAGATACTTCCGGTAAGTCTAACCCTTCACGCAGAAGATTTACTCCTACAAGTACATCAAAATTGCCAAGTCTTAAGTCACGAAGTATATCAACTCTGTCCAGTGCATCAATTTCTGAATGCATATACCTTACTTTAATACCAATTCCCAAAAGGTAATCAGTTAAGTCCTCACTCATTCTTTTGGTAAGTGTTGTTACTAAAACTCGTTCATTATTCTTTGCCCGCCCTCTGATTTCATGTATCAAGTCGTCTATTTGCGATTTAGTAGGGCGGACCTCAATTGCAGGGTCAAGCAGTCCTGTTGGACGTATTATCTGTTCTACATAAACTCCGCCTGATTTCTTTAGTTCATAATCGGCTGGAGTAGCACTTACGTATATAACCTGCTTTTGCATGGATTCCCATTCATCAAATTTCATTGGGCGGTTATCAAGTGCTGAAGGTAGCCGGAATCCATAATCAATTAGTGTCTGCTTCCTTACTCTGTCCCCTTGGTACATTCCGTTAACCTGCGGTACTGTTGTATGAGATTCATCTACAATCAGCAGATAATCATCAGGAAAGTAATCAAATAGGCATGATGGTCTTGAACCCGCCTCCCTCTGATCCATGTGTCGTGAATAATTTTCAATTCCTGTACAATATCCAACTTCCTGAATCATTTCAATATCAAAATTTGTTCTTTGTTCAAGTCTTTGAGCTTCAACTAATTTACCTTCATTTTGCAGCTCGGCAGCACGTTTGTTAAGTTCCATTCTAATATCCCTGATTGCTTTTTCCTGCCTTTCAGGTGATGTAACAAAATATTTTGCCGGATATATTGCTGCTTTTTCATCCAGACCTGTTATCTCACCCGAAGTTCTGTCAAAATACATTATGCCTTCTATTTCATCATCAAAAAGTTCAATTCTAATTGCATTATCATCTTCGTAAGCCGGCACTATATCAATTACATCTCCGCGAACTCTGAATACCCCGCGCTTGAATTCAAAATCGTTTCGTATATAATGAATATTGATCAGTTTATTCAGCAGTTCTTTTCTGCTGATCTTCTCTCCGCGGGTTAATACTACTACCTGATCAGCATATTCTTGCGGTGCTCCAATTCCGTATATGCAAGAAACTGATGCGACTATAATTACATCTTCTCTGCCTTCAAGCAGTGCTGTTGTTGCACGAAGTCTTAGTCTGTCAATTTCTTCATTAATTGCAAGATCTTTTGCTATATATGTATCTGTTGTTGGTATGTATGATTCCGGTTGATAATAATCATAGTAGCTTATAAAAAACTCAACTTTATTTTTTGGGAAAAATTTTTTAAATTCACCATATAGCTGTGCTGCTAGTGTTTTGTTATGGCTCATTATAAGAGTTGGTTTATTTACGTTCTGTATCACATGAGAAATAGTATAAGTTTTGCCCGAGCCGGTTACTCCAAGCAAAGTCTGATATTTATCTCCTCTTGTTAATCCTTCGGTCAGTTCTTTTATAGCTTTTGGCTGATCGCCTGATGGTTTATAATCCGAGATGAGTTCAAATTTTGACATAAAATAAAAATTGAGGGTATAGTTAAAATTATTTTCTGCTGAATCCTGCCAGTGTTATTGCAACATCATTTTGAGCAGAGCGCATTTCTGTAGCATTGCCTCCAAATCCGTTCATTACAATATAAAACATTAAAATCTCATTATCCTTATCAATTACATACCCGCTTAATGCCGAAACGCTGTTTATTGTTCCCGTTTTGGCATATACATTGCCTTCTGCCTCTGTGCCTATCATCCTTTTTCTTAAAGTTCCGTCTTTGCCTGCAATTGAAAGTGAATTAAGAAAATAATCAAATGCAAAACGATCATCATACATACTCTTTAATATCTTCATATACATATCTGCATTTACTTTATTATATCTGGTCAACCCCGAGCCTTCTAATATTTCGTATGAATATCTGTCAACCCCAAGCCCCGATAAATACTGACTTATCACAGATTGTGCGTCTTCTAATGATGCCGGAGTATTTTTGAATTTCGCTCCAAGCAGTTTGAACATTGTTATTGCTGAGTGATTATCACTTTCTTTAAGCATATATGAAATTACATCAAATATTTTATGGCTTATCTGTGTAACTTCCTTTACTTTATCTGGTGTTTGACCGGCAATAACAACACCCTGAACACTAACACCAAGAGAAGAAAGGTCACTTGAAAGTAAATCTCCGGCACTTAATGCACCTGTACTCTTATCAAGACAAAGTGCTGAAACATAAGGCCAATAAGAAGGTCCTGTATCACCTGAATACATTCCGCGCAATGTATAATAATTATTATCAAAGTATGAATCATCTGCTACAATGTTCCCTGTTATTTGTTTTATACCTTTTTTAACTATTTCATTTGCTAATGTTTGTATATCACCACTGTTTAAATCTGGGTCACCGTATCCTTTTAGATAAAGATTACCATCTATTACACCATCTTTAATATTATTATCATCAGTATAGCAGATTGTAGGTATCGAGTAGTTTACTCCAAGCATTGAATATGACGCTGCGGCAATAACTAATTTAGTTATTGATGCAGGTATCATGCCAATTTCAGGGTCTAATTCATACAATTCTTTGTTAAAATCAGCGTGAACTACCTTGCAGGATACTTTTATGCCTGCATCCTTTAACGGAAGGCAAATTGAATCAAGTTTACCTGAAAGTTCATCAATTTTATTCTGCGGTATTTTCTGGGAATATGAACTTTGATATATAAAAAATACCGCAATAAAAATGGCTGATCTAAAAAAAGAAAATTTTATTTTCATCATTATATTCGGGCTGCGGTGTGTTTAATTTTACAAATTTATGTTATTGTTTTCTTTGCTTCATTCCATATAGCATCCATTTCAGCAAGATTGCTTTCAGTTATCTTTTTACCTCTGTTATCAAGCTCTTGCTCAATATAATTAAAACGCTTTATGAATTTTTCAATTGTAAGCCGTAAAGCATTTTCCGGATTTATCTCAAAAAATCGGGCATAATTTATAATTGCAAATAATATATCGCCTAGTTCTTTTTCAAGTTTTGTTCTTACTTCATCATTTAACTTGCCTTCAGCATTTTTATTTGATTCTGCTTCCTGTTTGAACTCCTGCAGTTCTTCATCAATTTTTTTAAATGCATCAGTGCTTGTATCCCAATCAAAACCTACCTTAGCCGATTTTTCCTGTATCCTGTATGCTCGCGTTAATGAGGGAAGGTTCTTTGGTACTCCTTCCAGTACAGATTTTCTTCCTGCTTCATTTAACTTTATATGCTCCCAATTCTTTAAAACTTCATTTGTGCTGCTGACTTTGGTATTACCAAATACATGAGGATGCCTTGTTATCATTTTTTGGTTAATGGCATTTATCACATCTTTCAGGTCAAAATTCCCGTCTCCTTCGGCAATTACTGAGTTAAATGCTACATGAAGTAAAAGATCACCAAGCTCTTTTTTTAGTTCATCATAGTTCTTTTCATCAATTGCCTCAAGTGTTTCGTAAGTTTCTTCTAATAATAAATGACGAATTGAATCATGTGTCTGCTCTTTATCCCAGGGACACTCATTGCGAAGCCGCTTTATTATTGTTACAAATTCATCAAATTCTTTTACAGGGTTTTCTGGTTTTAATTTATGCAATCTATTGGATAAAAATTATTATAATCTCAAAAATAACCATTTATTGCTGCTAATAAAAGTCAGTTAAAATTAAAATGTTAATTTATAATGTATTTAGTAGATATGTAAACATTGTTATAATAACTATTCGGGTAATAAATTTAATAAGTTTAAAAAGGGTAAAGGTATAAAAAAAGCCCGGTTGACCGGGCTTGTTAATTTTTAAATAATTTACGGAACATTAAATGTTGACGTTATTTTATCTACACCAAAGTTACTTAAAGATATTGGTGGTATCCCTAAATTAATTGGTCTTAATTTTAATCTTACAATTCCCGATGTATTAGTTGTTCCATTATTATATCCTAAATAATAATCAAAATAAATAGAACCTAATGCTAAGCCCAAATATGTTAAATCAGCTTTAAATTCAATTTGATAGCAATTTACATCTCTGGTTGGTGAGCCTGTGGTTTGGAAAGAAGTAGCACCAACAACTTTTGCTGATAATGCTACTTTTATGTAAAAACCATTTATTAATAAAGAATCCGGATTTAAAGCAATTTGCCAAGATGTTCCGTTAGGCAATGAAAAATCTCCAATTAAATCCCAAGTTGGGGTTACACTTGGATTTATTAATCTGGCAATACCATATTGATAATATTTTCCGGCACCTGCATCATAGTAAACCAGTGCTGTATCGTATGAAATTACAGATGCACTGTCAGTTCTGCTGACAATTCTATACGCAGTATTTGACCCTATTGGTATTGAGGTTTCAATTGAATCACGGGAAGACATATTTGTCAAACGAACACTGCTTCCGTTAATTCGTGAAAGTGTATCAAATGTAAATGTAAATACAGAACCTGTTTTAAAATCAATGTTAGGTTTATCTCCGCCACCTGTATTTGTTGTTGAATCATCCCCGCACCCATATAAATATATCATCACCGCAGTTAAAATAAAGATTGAAAAATATTTAATTTTGTCCATATTGTTATCTAATTAATTTAATATTATAATTTTATTCATAACTAAAAAATTATTTTTGTAGTTGCTGATACGCTGAATCTTTTATTCATTATAAGCTGGTTTATTCCGTAAGTTCCTATATCAAATGTAAAGTTTTTGAACTTTATTCCTGTTCCAACTGAAATATACCATAAGCCGGGTCCCCCTGCTGAAAAACCTGTCCTTAATGGCAGGTATGAAATAGGGTAGTATTCCAATCCTAAACTGAATATATTATCACTTGAATTGCCCGGTAGATTATTTGTGCCTTTTACCCAGTTAAGCTCAGCTAGAAATTTATTGCTTGGTTTAAACATTATGCCAGCCCTGTATTTTGTAGGCATATCTGTAGAAAACGTAGTATTTGTATCCTGGGTTTCATATCCGCCAAGATCATTTACCATTTGATTATAAGTTGGGTCGGTTCCTGTAACATAAAAATTATAATATGCAAAATGGTTCGTATCATCATTTGTAATTGTGTTGTAGTCCCATGATATTTTCCCCAAATCAGTTACGCTTGCTGCAATTTTCCATTCATTACTTATTTCTAAGCTTAAACCAAAATCAATTGAGTAACCAACTCCAGCAGGTCTAGGGAACATGCTGAAATGTGTTTCTGCACCATCATTATAATCTTTAAAATAATCTGTAAGTGCTGATTGTGTGTGGAAATCCTGTTTTCCTTTTATGCTGTCAACATGATTGGTACCGTTAATGTTTTGTATACCCCATGTACTTATATCAAGTTTTGATTCATAAGTTGTAACATTTCCAAATCCATGTACCAAACTGCCTGAAATTCCAGCGGAAAAACTTTTTATCCCCCCTTTTTTAAAATTCCATTGTTTTGCATATCCAATGCTGTATTTTCTTATCCACCAGGCAATAGCTTCAGATTGTGCCATTTGTACGTTTGTAATATTATAACTGCCGTTTTGGTTAAAGTTAAATCCAAATGTTAATGGCAAATATTCATCTCTGCTGTTTACTTCAGTGTTCAATCCAACTCTATCAGCAATTGAAAAATTAAGTGCTCCAAACTTTCCCTTATAATTTACAGAAAGCCAATTCAGCTCAAAATCATAGTTAACATCAGTTTTTTCTGTCGGTAATATTGTATTCCTGAATGTGAAAACCTCATTAATGTTAGTAAAAAGGTTAGCAAATTTATTCCTGTCTATTGAAAGATATTTTAGGTAATTGTTGTAAAATTCAATTGATGAATCACTTCCGTATCCGCCTCCGCCTGAAAAAATTGTAAATTCCCAGTGCGGATTGAAAAATTTCATTTTCTTTTTACTGTTTTTTATTTTATTCTCTTGCAGAGTGTAATCAAAATTTGCCGGATTAATTCCGTATGCATCATTACCTGTACCTGATATTAAAGTTGAAAATGACATTGATGTTGATCGTGCATTTGAACGGTCTCCTGCAAAAATATTTATGTTTAATGCTGCTATAAGTACTGCTAAATAGAAGATCTTTTCTTTCAAATTTTAAAATTTTGATTTTTACCGTTTTAACATAATAAAATATGTGCATTAATGCAATTTTTTAATATAGCCTTAATTAGTGATAATTATTAATCGCTTTTTTGGTCAAAATTAATGAATTATAACTGAATATTCCTGTTTTTATATTAGCATTCTAATTTATTTAATCTAATATATTGCAGGAATTTAATCCAGAAGAAAATAAAGATCCGCAGAAACCGGCAGAAAGCTTTATAAAAACACTGAATCCGTTTGCGTATGTAATTATTGTACTGGGTATTGTTTTTTTTCTCTATCAGTTCATCGGTGGAGCTTTAGCAATTGCTGCTGGTGATATAAGTCTTAACAACCCAAATGTAAAAGTTACTAGAGTGATACTTTCATTTGGTCAATTTATGCTTATTCTTGCTCCAACAATATTTTTTGCTCGTCTTCAAACTAATAATCTTAAAAATATTTTCCGTTTGAATGCACCAAAACCAGGATTGGCACTCCTTGCAATCCTTGGAATTATCCTAATTCAGCCTTTTCTGCAGGGGTACATGTATTTTCAGGATTATCTTTTAAACTCAGTTCCATTTATAAAAGATATACTTAAACCTGTCAATGATTTGTTTGATATGATGGAGCAATCCACTTTAAAAATAGTAAAGGCCCATAACTGGTTTGAATTTATTGTTGTAGTATTTGTTATTGGTGTTACTCCTGCTATTTGTGAAGAAGCATTATTCAGGGGATTTTCACTTTCTAATCTTAACAAAGTTGCTTCGCCCTTAAAAGCTATTTTCATTACGGGTTTTCTTTTTGCAATGTATCATTTTCAGCCATTAAATATCATACCCTTATTGATTTTAGGTTGTTATTTAAGTTTTATTGTATATTATGCAAATTCAATATACGTTGGTGTGCTAGCTCATTTTCTGAATAATTTTTTTGCTGCATATTATATGTTTATTTATGGAAAGCAGGATTATGAAACCCCTCATTTAACGGGAGATGAGCTTACAAATACAATTGCAGCAGTTTTAATTTCTTTCATATTATTCAGTTCTGTGATTTTGATTTATTATAAATTCAGAGCGATGCCCGTTGATGATGAAAGCAGCGAAAAAAATAAATTACTATAAATGAGCAATACTGCAGTCAGGATTATAGTTGGAATAATTGGGATCCCGCTTGTTATTATATCTGCTGTTTTGGGCAATGAAATATTCCTTTTCTTTTGTATCATTCTTGCATTTTTCTGTATGAATGAGTTTTATAATCTTTTTGAATTCCCTCATCACACGCCCGGTTCTATTACGAAGTGGTTTGGAGGAATTTCTTTCCACAAAACAGTTTTTCTTTTGTTCAGCAGTCTGATTGTTGCTTATTTTTATTATGAAAGATTTGGTTTTGTACTAATTATTTATTTTATAATGTTTATCTTCCTGGTAGTTTATGAATTTTTTAAGGAAGAAAAACACTTTGAAGCTGTTGGTACTTGGCTGCTTTCTGTTTTGTATATTTCAACACCGTTTGGTTTACTCTCACTTATGGATAGCTCTAAAGTGCTGCAATTATTCGGTGCAAACTATGCAATAGTTTGCCTTGTACTTGTTTGGGTTAGTGATTCATTTGCATTTTTTGGCGGTAAACTTTTTGGAAAGAATAAACTTGCTGAAAGTATAAGCCCCAAAAAAACTTGGGAGGGTTCAGTTATCGGTTTCATATTTGTTCTAATTGCCGGAGCTGTTATATGGAAATTCAACCCTCAGCATTCATTATTTCACTGGCTGTTGGTTTCAGCTATTGTTGGTGTGTTTGCTCAAATTGGTGACCTTTTTGAATCTTACCTTAAACGCAGTGTTAAGGTTAAAGATTCATCCAATCTTATACCCGGACACGGCGGCGCACTTGATAGATTTGACAGTATTCTTTTTGCAGTTCCTGCACTATATATATTCCTGTATCTTAAAAGTTCATTGTAGCAATTCAACTTGTTTAAAAATGATTGTTGGTATATTTTATTAACTTTTAAGCCATTTAACATTTTCATTTCAATAATCCTTAAAAATCATTAAATTTGTTAATAAATCACTTAAATTATTGCATTTACTCCTCAGAAATTGTCATGTTATTTCACCTGTCGAAAACATTAACGGCAGGTTTGATATTTTAATTGTAAACGGTGTAATTAACCGCATGGGTGTTATTTGGCAGCATGTGCGGGAAGTTGAGCAGTATGACCTTGCAGGAAAAATTATTGTTCCCGGATTTTTTGATATGCATGTCCATTTTCGTGAACCCGGGCAGCAATACAAAGAAGATATTGCAAGCGGCTCTCTTGCTGCAGCTTATGGCGGTTTTACTGGTGTTATGACAATGCCTAACACAATTCCTCCTGTTGATAACCCTGAGCTGATTAAATCTATTTACTCAAAATCAAAAGACGCTTTAGTTGATATATACCAATCCGCCTGCGCTAGCAAAGGCAGAAATGGTGAAATTATTTCTGATATTGAATTGCTTGTTAAAGCCGGTGTGCTTGCAATTACCGATGACGGCAGTCCCGTTGCTAGTGATAATTTAATGAGTTCGGTACTTACTGAAACTGCTAAGTTCAATATCCCTGTTGTTCAGCATTGCGAAGTAATGAAAATTACCAATGGGGGAATTATTAATGAAGGGGAGGTATCTAAAATACTTGGAGTAAAAGGCATCCCTAATTCTTCGGAATATGAGATTATAAAGCGTGATATTAAATTAACCAAAAAAATTCCCAATTCAAGGTATCATATTCAGCATATTAGCACAAAAGAAGCTGTTGCTTTAATATCGAAAGCAAAAGCAGAAAATATCAATGTTACAGCAGAAGCATGTCCGCATCATTTTATATTAAATGATGAATCGGTATTAAAATACGGTACAAATGCCAAAATGAACCCTCCTCTCCGGTCTAAAGAAGATGTAGAAGCTGTAATAGAAGGTCTCAGTGAGGGTACAATTGAAGTGATTTGCACCGATCATGCACCGCATTCTGAAGAAGAAAAATCTCTGCCGCTTGATAAAGCACCATTTGGAATTGTTGGATTAGAAACTTCAATAGGTTTGACTTACACATATTTAGTAAACAAAGGTATTATCTCTTTTGAAGAAATGATACGTAAAATGTCTGTAAATCCGCGCCGTTTGCTTGGATTGCCTGAAATCAGCTTTAAAGAAGGCTCCCCGGCGAATTTGACAATACTTGATGTTAATAAGAATTGGACAGTTGATAAAGAAAAGTTTCATTCAAAAAGTAAAAATACCCCGTTTAACGGTTGGGAACTGAAATGTAAACCTGTTGGAATTGTTAATAAGCATAAACATTTAATCAATATTTAATTAATTGTATTTGCCTCAGCTCTCAATTAAAAATACAGGTAAGCTTTTTGAAGTTAAAACCGTTTATTGCATTGGTAAAAATTATGCTGACCATATAAATGAAATGAAAATTGATGGAATTGATAACAATATTCCAGCTGAACCTGTTGTTTTTCTCAAACCTTCCTCATCAATTGATGTGCCTGGGAATATTGTAAAAATTCCGGTTTTAAATGGTGAACTTATTTCAAATGACCTTCAGAATGAAGTTGAGCTTGTAATAATTATTGGTAAAGATGGCAATGATATACCTGAGGGAAATGCCTATGATTATATACTTGGATATGCTGTAGGTATTGATTTTACTTTAAGGGATATACAGACCAACTTGAAAAAACAGGGCAAGCCCTGGGCTATTGCCAAAGGTTTCCGCAGCTCTTCTCCCGTTTCTGAAATTGCACTTAAAGTTAATATCCCAAATCCAGATAACCTGCAGATCAAACTTTCTGTAAACGGAATCTTAAAACAAAACGGAAATACATCTCAAATGATATTTAAAATACCTTATTTAATATATTATTTATCATCTGTCTTTGGTCTTCACGCAGGTGATATAATCTTTACCGGTACCCCAGCGGGAGTGTGTACTCTTAAAACAGGAGATACGATAAATGCATTCATTAACAATGTTGGCGAATTAAATGTAACTATTGGGTAATTGAATAAATATTTAAAACATATATTTGGTTTATCTGCTGGTATAATCTGCTTAGTGCTGTATATACTGACTTTATATCCATCAGTTGGATTTATGGATAGCGGTGAACTTGCCGCTGCATGCTATACATTCGGTATTCCGCATCCCACGGGATACCCGCTTTTTATATTAATTGGTTATATTTTTTCTCATTTGCCTTTTGGCTCCTCAATTATATACAAGCTTAATTTTTTAAGTGCATTAGAATCAGCATTTTCAGTTGTTGTTACTTATTATACTTCTCTGCAACTTTCAGGTTATTTGCTTAGTAAATTGTTTAAAGCTCAATTAAAGAAAAATCAAAATTTAAAGCAGAAAAATAAAAATCACGATCATATTGAAAATGTCTCAAATGAACTTGGTGCAAATAAGATAAATCAAATTAACTATTTTTTAAGTTTTGCTGCTGCTATTTGTATTGGACTTACCCCGACATTCTGGCAAAATGCCTTACAAGTAGAAGTATATGCTCTGCACTCTTTATTTTTGAGCTTTATCATTTATTTTGCAGTTAAAATATTCACATCAGTTAGTTTTGATAAAAAAAACTGGATTGGTTTATTTGTATTTACCGGTTTAAGTTTTTCCAATCATTTAACAACTGTATTTATAATTCCTTCTCTCATATATTTAATATATTTCTGTAACTCTAACAGAATGGGGAGCTACAAACAGATTTTTACACTGGTAATTTATTCAATACCGGGTATTCTGCTTTATGCAATTCTTATTATTGCATCTTCAAACGAACCTTACCTTAACTGGTCAAATGTATCTGATGTATCAAATCTGTTTGATCATTTGCGGGGAGCTGACTATAGTAACTTGATGTTCTCTTCATCTGCTAAATTTTCTGTTAATGCTGCGGATTTTTTTAAACATTTACCTGCAGAACTTAATTATTTGCCTCTTCTGCTTTCATTGGCAGGTTTTGTAGTATTATGGAAATATTTCAAAAGTTTTGCTGTGTTTTCATTCCTTTCAATTATATTTACACTTTTGTATTCTTTCAATTATAATATAGTGGATATCAATTCTTATTATTTCCTTGCTTATTATTTTTTAATTCTTGCCCTTCCGGGCGGAATATTATATTTAATCTCTTTTGGGAAACCGGAAAATATGCTAACTGCAAAAAATAATTTCAATTCTGCAAAAAACAAAATTATTGCTTTCACAATAATATTAGTTATTTTATCTGCAGGTATTAATTACAGTGATAATAATAACAGCTCTGACTATGCAAATGCTGAGCTTACACTGAATTCTATCAATCCGCTTCCGCAGAATTCTGTTGTAATTACTTATGACTGGGCTTATATTTATTCTGCTTCACTGTATTACCAGCTTGCTGAAAAAATTAGACCCGACCTTAAAATATTTAACATTAAATTCCTTTCAGCCAAGTGGTATCTTAATATGATTAAAAAGTATCATCCTGAACTTTACGAGGGTGTTAAAAATGAAGCAGAGGAATATATAAAAGTAATTGATCAGGATACTAGAGTAAAAACTCCAAAGCTTTCTGCTTTGGTAACTGCGTTTATTAACTTTTCTGAAAATAAATTCCCATTATTTGTTACTGTTGATGCTGTTGTAGCAAAGGAAATGAAACCATTTTTTGATAAGTTCAAATTGGTACCTTCAGGGTTTTTATACAGAGTTGAACCAAAAAATTCTCCGTATGATCCAAATGCTGGTAATTATATAATTAATGAATCATTCACAAAATTTAAACCTAATACTGATCAAAAAAAAGTAGTGTTTAATACTATTCCCGGAATGATTTTTGAGACTGCAAATTATCATTATATTAATAAAAATTTTGAATTATCTTTAAAACTTTTAAACAAAGCATTGGAATTTAATCCTGATTTTAAAGATGCACTATATCTAAAAAATTCTATTTTACAGCAGAAAAAATAATACTTTTATTTTAATATCATTGAGTGCTAAAATTATATCAATTTGCCTCCCTAAAGGAGGAGTCGGAAAAACAACAACTGCCGTAAATCTTGCAGCTTCTCTTGCTGTTGCTGAAAAAAGAACTCTGCTCATTGATGCAGATCCTTTTGGCGCCTCTGCTATGTCGCTTGGTTTTACCCCTGAGCTTGTTAAAGCCGGAATGGCAGAAGTCTTCAGCTTTACGCACTCAATGGAATATGCAATACATAGAACCGAACTTGAATTTCTTGATTTTGTGCCCTCAAATGTAAATACCATTCAGCGTGATGAAAAATTTTCTAAGATTGCCGAAAACAGGGTTGTGCTGAAAAACGCAATCCGCTCTGCTGCTCAGCAATATGAATATATTTTAATTGATTGTCCGCCTTTAATGAGAGGTATTGTTGCAAATGCACTCACTGCTTCCAATTCTGTGATAATGCCTGTAAAGAGCGGACACTTTTCTTTGGAAGCTATTTCTCGGCTGTTTAAATATGTTGAGTATATTAAAGAAATTGCTAATCCCTCTCTTTATGTTGAAGGGATTGTAATGACAATGTATGAATCAAATACTAAAGTAACCGAAATTTCTGAGCGTGAGCTTAAACTTCGTTATAACAAGTTTCTTTTTAAAACAACTATTCCGCGCAATCACATGGTAACCGAATCAACTTTCTACGGTAAGCCGGCTATACTTTATAATGTTAACGCTAATGTATCTATGGCGTATCTTGAGCTTGCGTATGAATTAATAAATAAATATAAACAGGAAGAAAACCCTGTTTGATTTTGATTATAAAACATAATTGAAAGGCAGATTTAAAAATTTTTGAAGGAGCTTTCAAAAACATACCAACCAAGTGAAACAGAACACAAACTTATTGATTTTTGGAACCGTAATAATTTTTACAAACCTCAAACTCCAGGCAATAAACAAAAATACTCTATAGTTATTCCGCCCCCTAATGTAACAGGCAACTTAACAATTGGTCACATGCTCAATAATACCATTCAGGATATCTATGCTCGGTGGAAAAGAATGTCAGGTTTTAATACATTGTGGCTTCCCGGGGCAGACCATGCCGGAATTTCCACACAAACAAGGGTTGAAGGTAAACTTCGCGATGAAGGTATTTCAAGACATGACCTTGGCAGAGAAAAATTCCTGCAAAAAGTCTGGGAATGGAAAGAAATTTACCATAAAAATATTATTGATCAGCTAACTAGGATGGGTGCTTCTGTTGACTGGAGCAGAGAGCGTTTTACAATGGATGAAGGGCTTTCTAAAGCTGTGCGTAAAGTGTTTGTTGACCTGTATAAAAAAGGATTGATTTATAAAGGTAAGCGTATTATCAATTGGGATCCCCAGCAGCAAACTGCATTAAGCGATGAAGAAGTAATTTTTCGTGAAAAAAATGATAAGCTCTATTATATCAAATATCCGCTTGCTGATGATAAAAATAAATTTATAATAATTGCAACTACCCGCCCTGAAACAATGCTTGGTGATACTGCCATTGCTGTTAATCCAAAGGATAACCGTTACACTGAATTTGCAGGCAAAAAAGTTTTATTGCCTATTGTTCAAAAAGCAATCTCCGTTATTGCTGATGAGTATGTTGATATGGAGTTTGGTACAGGTGCACTTAAAATAACTCCAGCACATGATCCAAATGATTTTGAAATTGGTGTAAAATACAACCTCGAAACCGTTCAGGTTATTGATCACTTCGGTAAAATGAATGAACATGCCGGAAGATATTCTGGGTTAGATAGGTTTGAAGCCAGAAATGCTGTAGTTGAAGAACTTAAATCACTTGGTCTTATTGAAAAAATTGAGGATTATACCCATAATGTTGGCTTTAGTGAGCGAGGCGGTACACAGATTGAACCGTATTTAAGTGACCAATGGTTTGTAAAAATGAAACCACTTGCAGAGCCGGCATTAAATGCAGTAAGAGCCGGTGAAATTAAATTTCACCCTTGGCGTTGGGTTAAAACTTACGAAAACTGGATGACTAATATCAGAGATTGGTGTATTTCACGACAGTTATGGTGGGGGCATCAGATTCCTGTTTGGTATAATAAAAATAATAATGAAATTTATTGCGAGTATGATCCTCCTGAGGATATTGAAAACTGGGAACAGGATCCCGATGTGCTTGATACATGGTTTTCTAGCTGGCTTTGGCCTTTTTCAACTATGGGTTGGCCCAAAAATACTGATGACTTGAAAAAATATTTCCCCACTGATTTTCTTTCAACTGCTGCTGATATAATTTTCTTCTGGGTAGCCAGAATGATTATGGCTTCCATAGAGTTTACCGGTAAAATCCCCTTCAAAGATGTTTACTTTCATAATATTGTTCGTGATGAAATTGGCAGAAAAATGAGCAAGTCGCTCGGAAATTCACCCGATGTAATTGCTGTTATGGATGAGTATGGCACAGATGCACTCCGTTTTACTCTTGTTTACCTTGCTCCGCAGGGAACTGATATTCTCTTTGCTAAGGAAAAATGTGAGATAGGAAGAAACTTTGCCAATAAAATCTGGAATGCTGCCCGTTTTCTTTTAATGAAAAAAGATCAGTCCAAAGGAAACGTAACGCCTTTTGAGAAGGATATCTTTGATAAGTGGATTGAAAGCAAACTACATTCATCTATAAGGGAATATTTGAGATCGTTAAATGATTATAAAATTAACGAAACATCAAAAGCCCTTTACGATTTTATCTGGGGTGATTTCTGCGACTGGTATATTGAAATACTGAAGATAAAAGCAAACGAAATTCCTCAAAGCAGCCAGTTGATTTTTGAAAATGCTCTGGATATTTTTGAAGATGCTCTTAAACTGCTCCATCCCGTGATGCCTTTTATTACTGAAGAATTATGGCAGGGGATTAAAGAAAGAAATGTAAACGATAGTATTACTATTTCACAAATGCCAAATTTAAATGAAAATGTAATTGATCCTGATACCGAGAATAATATTTCTGATATTCAGAAGCTTATTGCTGCAGCACGCAATATGCGTGCTGAAATTGGACTTTCACCCGGGGTAAAATGTGATGTTACTCTAAATTGTACAGAAGCTAAAGATGAAACTTTCTTAATTAGTATTAAAAATTATATACGTTCGCTTGCAAAAATTAATGAACTCGAAATTGTAGTTGGCAATGATTCGCCTCCTTACAAATCAATTACTTCGGTTGTCGGAAAATATCAGCTTTATTTAAAAATTGAAGGTTTAATTGATGTTGAGCAGGAAAAAATAAAAATAAATAGAGAAATTGAGCGAACTGAGGGATTTATAACTTCTATTCTTAAAAAGCTGGAAAATGATAAGTTCATTTCCAAAGCATCTGCTGAAGTAGTTAATAATGAACGTAAAAAACTTGAAGATAACAAACTTAAACTTGAAAAACTTAAAGAGCATCTTAAAGTACTATAAGAAGATCACTTAATTCCATCATTAGCGGAGAAAAATTTTAAAAATGAAAATTATTTCAAAAATTATTATTGCAGTTATATTGCTGTTTACAGCATCAACGGTATATTCTCAAAGTCTTGTACTTGATATATCATATTACAGAGCTGAAAATGATATGAACAAAAGTTCCCGAACAGAAACATTCAGCATAAATGGTTATAATTCTGCTTACACTCTTGCTTACACGGGCAGAGTTCTTCCTAATGAAGCTGATGAAATCAAAACCTGTGAACTTTCTACAAACGCATTAGATGAAGTGATATCCTCAATAAATCAGAATAATGCAGCAGATAATGAAGTATTCTATGCTAAAGAAAAAACCAACGGAAGTGAAACATTCTACATTATTATTAAAGTAAAAATGATTTATAACGGTACCACTTATGAAATAATTCTTGATGGCGAAGCCAATCTTGTTAAGGGAAACAGAATGTATCTTAATGTCATTGGTCTAATTAAGGATTTAAGAAGAATAATTAAAAACTGTTAAATATACCTACATGAAAAAATTATTGCTTGTTTTTTCTTTATTATTATTTTCTTCAGTCTTCATATACACTCAGGAGCTTAACTTGGCTGTTACGTATCTTGCAGGTGAAAGAAGCAGGGATAGTCATTCAATGAATGAGAGTTATGCAATTAACAATACTTCGGTATCTTACTCAGTCCAATATACGGGGCGTAAATCTAAAAATCAGGAAGATATTAGCAAAACGTGTACATTTTCTGAGCAGGATATAAAGAATATTATACAGACAATTGAGTCTAAAAAGCTGAATGTAAATGATTCATTGTCCATTAAAATATTACAGACAAATGATATTGAAAAATACTGTAATATTGTAATTGATATTGAAATTGACAGTCAGAAATATAATATTAAAATTAACGGAGATGTAAAAGAATTAGATGATACTGAACTATACAAAAATTCCCTATTTTTCATAACAATGCTCCGTAGAATGGTTGAGGGGTGTAAGTAGTAAATTCAGAAAAGTTCATTAATCGCTTTTAGAATGTAGCATTTATTTGTGCTTTACTGAATTACGCCCGAAACTATCGGGCTTTTTTATGTACTATACTTACGTTATATATTCAGAAAAGTTTGATAAGATCTATATAGGTATGACCTCAAACCTTGAGCAGAGATTAATATCGCATAATGTACTTTCAAAGAAGGGCTGGACAATCAGATTTAGACCTTGGATATTAATACATAAAGAAGTATTTAAAACAAAAATGGAAGCGTTATCAAGGGAAAAAGAATTAAAAAGTCTTAGAGGCAGGGAATATATCAGAAAGCATGTTTTAGGTAAGATTCAGTAACTTGAAGGACTGAAAATATAATGGTATATTTGTAAATAATACCGCGGGGTGGAGCAGCTGGTAGCTCGTCGGGCTCATAACCCGAAGGTCGGAGGTTCGAATCCTTCCCCCGCTACTAATTTAAGCAATTCCCGTCTAAAATGGCGGGTTTTTTGTTTCTTTTATAAATGCTAAATTTGTATATATCATTTTAATTTTTTGAAAAAATCCATTGAAATAAGGCAGGATTTCCTCGATTTCTTTGCCTCTAAAAACCATAAAATTATCCCGTCTGCATCGGTTATTCCGTATAATGACCCTACTTTAATTTTCACTAATGCAGGTATGAATCAATTTAAAGACGTATTTCTTGGCACGGGCACCCGCGACTACAAACGATGCGCCGATACCCAAAAATGTATCCGTGTAAGCGGTAAACATAATGATCTTGAAGAGGTTGGTCATGATGGTTATCACCATACATTTTTTGAAATGCTTGGCAATTGGTCTTTTGGAGATTATTACAAAAAAGAAGCAATTGAATGGGCATGGGAACTGCTTACTAAGGTTTGGAAACTGGATAAAAACCGATTATGGGTTACATACTTTCGCGAGGATATTGAAACCAATGAGCTGTGGGAAAAAAATACTGATATTGACCACTCGCATATTTTAAAGTTTGATGAAAAAGATAATTTCTGGGAAATGGGTGAAACAGGTCCATGCGGTCCCTGCAGTGAAATTCATTATGATTTCACACCAAATGGCTGCAAAGCAGCCGATGTGAATTCTGCCAACCCCGATGTTATGGAAATATGGAATCTGGTATTTATACAATATAACAGGGATTCAAACGGAAATCTGCATGAGCTTCCCGCCAAACATGTTGATACCGGCATGGGATTTGAACGAATGGTACGTGTTCTGCAGAATAAATCTTCTAATTACTTGACAGATGTATTTGAACCATTGATAAATGTGCTAATCAATATTACAGGTAAGGAGTATTCCGGCAAATATGAAGCTTCTATGAATGTAATTGCTGATCACGTAAGGACGCTTACTTTTGCTATTGCCGATGGTGCAATCCCTGGTAATGAAGGCAGGGGCTATGTTTTACGCCGCGTTTTGCGCCGTGCTGCACGCTATGGCAGAAACCTTGATATGAGAAAACCGTTTATTTATTTGCTTGTTGATACTTTAGTTAAAACTATGGGACATGTTTTCCCTGAAATTGCTGAAAAAAAACAATTTGTTACAGAAGTAATTAAAGGCGAAGAAGAAAGTTTTAATATTACTCTTGATAAAGGTCTTGCATTGTTTAATGATGAATCAGATAGGATGAAAATTTCCGGTGAAACTATTTTTAGCGGAAATGTTGCATTCAAATTGCATGATACTTACGGCTTCCCTATTGACTTAACTCAGCTTATGGCAAGGGAATTAGGGTATATGGTTGATATGGATATTTTTAATAAAAAAATGGAGATTGCAAGAGAACTTTCACGGGTAGATAAAATTCATGATAATATTGAACGAAATGAATATGACGAACTATTAAAGATCACTGAAGATATTATCTATAATCCGTATGAGGAATCAAATGAAATTAAAACTGATATAATTGCGTTTCAGAATAAGTTTGAAACAATTACGGGAATTCTTCTTAAAAATAATCCGTTTTACAAAGCTTCAGGCGGGCAAGTTAATGATGATGGTACAATTTTAATCAATAATAATGAAGTAAAAATATTTAACATTAATAGTAATAATATAATTGAAATTCCAAAAACAAATTTCAATGTGCTTCCTGTTAGAACAATTGCAAAAGTTAATATTTCGCGAAGGCATTCGATCAACAGAAACCATTCTGCAACGCACATATTACATGAAGCTCTAAGGCGTGTATTGGGCTCGCATATAAAACAAATGGGCTCTTATCTGGATGATAAGCTACTCAGATTTGATTTTCCGCACTTCCATAAACTTAATAAATCGGAAATTATTGATATTGAACAGATAGTAAATGATAAAATCAGCGAAAATATTCAGGTATATTCCGAAGAATTGTCTATTGAAACAGCAAACAAAATTCCTAATGTTAAAAAATTCTTTGGTGATAAATACGGGAGTATGGTTCGTGTTGTATATATTGATGAAAATTTCAGTGTTGAGTTCTGCGGCGGTACACATGTAAAATCAACTAACGATATTGGTCTGTTTAAAATTATAAAAGAGGAAAGTATTTCCTCCGGAACACGCAGAATATTTGCAATTACGGGCGAGGGGATAATTGATCATATTAATGGCAGAGTTGTAGAAATTGAAAGATTACTTGCAGAACTGCCTGCTGAATATTCAGATAACATACGTTTATCTGTTGAAGGTCTGAATACCGATTTTAATAAATATGATTTCAGAAATTCAGAAAAGCTGGCATCTGATATTAAATATTATGATTCTTCACTTCATTCACTGCAGGAACTTAAAGAAAAATATCTGGAAGATAAACGGCAATTTGAAAAATCTCTTGCCAAACAGAAGGTTAATGATGCAGCGGAATTAATTGACGGGCTTATTGCCTCAGGTGTTGAGCTTAACGGATTTAAAGTAGTTACCGGTAAATTTGAAGTCACCAATGCAGATGAGCTAAAAGAAATAGCTGATAAACTGAGAGAAAAATTAAAAAGCGGTGTTGGAATGATTTACACTGTAATAGATGATAAAATTACTCTGTGCACGGTTGTAACCGATGATTTAATTAAAAGTAAAAAACTCTCAGCAGGTAAACTTGCGACAGATACAGCTAAAATACTCGGAGGCGGCGGAGGAGGTAAAGCTCAGCTTGCAGCTGCCGGAGGCAAAGATATTTCAAAACTATCTGATGCAGTTTCATCTTTTCCTGAAATAATTATGAAATATTTATAATTAATATTATTGAAAGCCATTATACCTGTAGCGGGAATAGGCACAAGATTACAGCCTATCACTAACAAAATTCCAAAAGTGCTTGTAAATGTAGCAGGTAAACCTATGCTGTTTCATTTAATTGATGAACTTGTTAAAAACAAAAAAATTGATACTGTAATTTTAATTATTGGATATCTTGGTCATACAATTATTGAAGCTGTAAATAAAAAATATAATGATTCAGGTTTAAGATTTGAGTTTCTTGAGCAAAAGGAAATGCTTGGTCTGGCTCATGCGGTGTACCAAGCTAAAGATCTTTTTGGTGAAGAACCCGTTATAATTATTCTTGGTGATACTATATTTGAGTTTGATCTGAATAGTTTCATATCAAATGAAAATTCTGCTATTGGAGTAAAAGATGTTGAAGATACTCAGCGGTTTGGAATTGTAGAAGAAAATGACGGGTTCATTTCCCGTATGATAGAAAAACCGCCTCCGGGTTTAACAAAAAGTAAAAGTGCAATTGCAGGTATTTATTTTATTAAGAATGCCATGAAACTTTTTGGTGCTATAGAGCATATTATGAATAATAATATAAAAACAAAAAATGAGTTTCAGCTGACAGATGCACTTATGAAACTCGTTGCTGACGGTGAAAAAATGGTAAGTACTGAAATTGAAAACTGGTTTGATTGCGGTAAAGCTGAAGCATTAATAGCTACAAATGCTTACATACTTAATCGTGATTGGAATTATGATCAGGACTATCCCTTTGAATCTTGTACTTTTATTGAACCTGTTTATATAGGTGAAGCTTGCACTCTTAATAACTGCACAATTGGTCCGTTTGCAACTATAGGTAATGGTTCTGTTGTAACGGATTCAATTATTCGCAATGCGCTTGTAAGTGAAAATTGCACAATTGTAAATGCTGAACTAGATGGTACTGCAGTTGGGGCAGGTGAAAAGGTTTCAGGAATCCATGGCAATGAAGTTATTGCCGATGGACAAATTCTCCAATACTAAACAAAGTTAAGCATTGCTCATTTCTTCGGTCTTGCTTTATTCATTCCCCAATCAAATATCCGGTTTGGTAAAAGTTTTATTATTCTGCTTGCCAAAACAATAGGAATTGGAAACTGAATAATGCTTCTGCCTGCTTCTATTCCTTTCCTTATAATTTTTGCAGCTTTTTGGGGCTTTAATATAAATGGCATATAAAACTCGTTTTTATCTGTCATTGCAGTTTTTACAAAGCCCGGTCTGATTGTAATAATTTTAATATTTTCTTTCTTCAGTTCAACCCTTGCAGATTCCAAAAGAATAGATGAAGCTGCTTTACTTGCGGAGTAACTTGAAGACCCTCCATATCCGCGTATATCTGCCAGTGAAGTTATACCTGCAATCGTACCGTATCCCTGCTTTCTGAATACAGGTAAAACACATTCCAAAACATGTGCAATGCCAAATGTATTTACTGCAAACGTATCTTTAAATTGTTTGCTTGAAAATGTATTCATCCAGTTGGGTCCGCCAACTCCGGAATTTATTATTACAAGATCAATGTTCTCAAATTTACCGCAGGCAAATTTAATTCCTGATTTTACTTCTTCAATTAATGTTACGTCACATTTCTTAATAAAACATATACTGCTATTTTTATTTAATTCATTTGATACTTCCTTAAGCTGTTCATAATTTCTTGAAAGTAGTATAATATTACTGCCAATACTGGAAAATTCAAAAGCTATTGCTTTACCAATTCCTTGTGATGCCCCAAAAATTACAACATTTTTAAATTTATACATCATTCAAATAAGCAGTAAGAAGTCTGTGAAAATGATGAACTCCCTTCTCTCGGCTTGGTGAGTATCTTCCGGTCTTATAAAAACTTGATTGCATGCCGCGCTGAACCATTTCAACAATTGCTTCATCTTCCTGCTCAACTTTATCTAATCCCGAACCTGCACCTTTTTCAATCTTGGTGCTATCGCTGATATAAGTTAAGTAAGATACCTTTGTAAGTTCTTTTGTCAATGGTTTTACAATATTTATTGAAAGTCCCCAAGGGTAATAGTTCAGCATCAGGTTCGGAAAAACCCACCAATAATATGCAGCAATTTCATTGCCGTAGTCAGGTGAAATTTCATGCATTCTGAAGCATTCTCCACCGGGTTTAGCTATTGCTATCTGTAAATTACAATGTCCAAAAAGTTCTGTTGTATAAGAACCATAATCTATAACCTCATTTAGACTGTTGTGTACGTAGGGTATATGGAATCCCTCTAAGTAATTATCAACATACAGTGCCCAATTGCATTTTACTATATATTCTTTACTTCTCAATGGTTCTTGAAACATTTCTGGAATTATAACACCATCAAGCCGTTCATTTATTGGTTTAAATATTTCTTCATGTGAATATTTAGGGAAAAGTGAAGCAAAAATAAATTTATTCCAAATCTTAAACGGTACTTTACTTAAATTATCTTCAGGTCTTGGAAAATTAATTGCATCTTGGCACTCTGGCATACTTTTAAAATCCCCATTAAACTCAAATTTTCTTCCGTGGTAGCGACATCTTAAATTATTTACCACACCGGCATTTTCAATTAATAAATTACCGCGATGTGTACATACGTTTGAAAGATTATGAAGGTTATTATCCATATCTCTTGTAATTAGCAGAGGTTCATTTATTATTCCTTCAAGAAAGGTATAAGGGAAAACTGACCCGGGTAACTTAACTTTATCAAGATCAGTTACAAGCTGCCAGCTATTTTTAAAGACCTTTTCTTTGATAATTTCAAATACTTCATCACTTCTGTAAAATTCAGCAGGTAAAGTCTCGGCTTTTCTAATATCCGGTTCAATTATAAATTTCTTTAAACCCATTTTTTCTTTTTAAAATATATAAAGAACCCGATGCCTATTGCTGCCATTAACCCAAGAGCAAACCAATAGCCGTGCAGCCAATGAAGTTCAGGCATCATCTCAAAATTCATTCCGTATATGCTTGCAATAAATGTCATGGGGATAAATATTGTTGAAATTAGCGCAAGATATTTCATTGTTTCATTCAATCTGTTGCTTATACTTGAAAGATATATATCTATCATTCCCGAAAGCATATCTCTGTATGTTTCTATTGTATCCAATACATTAATTGTATGGTCATAAACATCCCGAAGGTACAAATGTGTATTTCTTGAAACAAGCTCAGATTCTCCTCTTTCAAGTCTGCTTATAGCTTCCCGAAGAGGCCATACAGATTTTCTTATATAAAGCATTTCACGCTTAATAGAGTAAATTTCTGTTAGAGTTTGTTTTTGCGGATTATTAACTAATTCTTCTTCAAGTTTTTCTATCCTGTCTCCAAACGATTCTAAAATTGTAAAATATGAATCAATTATAGAATCAATTATTGTATAAACTAAGTAATCCGAGGTCATTTTATTAATTATGCCTTTGTTTGATCTTATCCTGTTCCTTATTTCCTGAAATGTATCACCTTCTATTCCTTCTTGAAATGTAACGACAAAATTTTTGCCAAATATTATACTAACCTGTTCAGGAATAATTTCAGAAGAATTGCTATTCCCAATATGGAACATTTTTAATACAATATATATATATCCATCATATTCATCAAGTTTTGAGCGCTGATCAACATTCAAAATATCTTCAACTACAAGCGGGTGAATGTTGATTGAGTTTGTAATGTTTTGAACAAGTTCAACATCATGTATCCCGTCAACATCAATCCAGCTTATAGAATCATTTTCTGTATATACACGGCATTCTTTGGGGTTATTAATTACTTTTTCATTAACAATGTGACCTTTATAGTCTATAAGACTAACATTTATTTTCTCATCTTTTTTTACTTCACCTGTATAAACAGGTGAGCCAGGGGGCAGACCTGCAGTTTTTTTCTTTGGCTTAAATAGCCTGCGTAATTGAATATATGGTCTTTTTATTACTTTTGGAGTATTCATACAGCAAAATTAGCACAATTTAGACAATTAATAAATGTTTAGAAAATTCATATTTTATTTGAACTTTTGTTGTTAGATTTGTAGTACTGCAAATCAATTTAATGTATTTTTTATTTAAAATATGCCTAATTTTTACACTTTTTTTGCCATTTCTTTGGTTTAACTCTGCTTTTGCTCAAGCTGAATATCCTGCTGCAATAAAATCTTACATTAAGTTAAATGAAAATGCAAAATTAATTAAAGATGCCAAAATTAGCAGGTGTATTGAAATACTTAATATTGATGGAAGAGAAGATACTGTTAAAGTTTCTTACTATGATAAAGACGGTTACATTATAAGCGAATTATCTAAAATTGATACTTCTTCCGGCAAAACAAATGAATTTATCAATCAAAAACTGTATTTCTTTTACAATA
Organism: Ignavibacteria bacterium; assembly: GCA_020852705.1. GTDB lineage: Bacteria > Bacteroidota > Ignavibacteria > Tepidaquicellales > OLB5 > OLB5. Next base: position 33,938 of record JADZAP010000008.1, read on the forward strand.
ATAATAAACTATTAAGCGATAAAATTGATTCAACATATTCTATGGCTAAACGTTACCGCCTTAAATATGATGAATTATATAATTTAACAGATGATGAATTATTTATTAATAACAAGCTTGTGCAGAAAAATTCTTTTGAATACGATGATCTTTCGAGAATGATTGAAGCAGTAACCAAAGATATAATTCATGAATGCAAAAATGTTGTTAATTATAAATATGATAGTTATAATAATCTGGTATTGATAATTGAAAATAATAAGTGTGTTCCGGTTTCAAATAAACCTGTTGAAACTAAATATAACTATACTTATGATAAAGATTACAGGATTCTGGAAAAGAAAACTAATACCCCAAATGGTAAATTTAAAACTGAAAATTTTACTTATACAACAGAAGGAAAACCTGCATCTTCTTATGAGCTTAACACAGATGGATCATACATCAATAAAAAGTATATCTATGATAAAAATACCGTTAAAGTTCAAACAACTGATGTTAAAGGTGAATTATTTTCGTCTAGCGAATTAATTATAGAATTTGATAAATTTGGCAATCGTATACAAGAACAGTATTTTGATAATAATGGAAAACAGCTTTATTCATATAAATTTTATTATTCATACTATTAATACAATTAAAATAATTAATGAACTCAATATTAAAAGAAAAAAAGGGAAATACGCTTTTTATAAAATTGAACAGACCTGAAAGTCTAAATGCCCTAAATAGTGAAATGCTTTTTGGCTTACAGGATGCATTCAGAGATGCAGAAAAATCCGAAATACGCTGTGTAGTGTTAACAGGTGCTGGGAAAGGGTTTTGTTCAGGACAGGATTTAAAAGATTTTGAAGCTGAAAAGAAAACATTTAAAGAAGCAATTGAAACTAAATATAACCCTTTAATTAAACAGATAATGAAACTGCCTAAACCGGTTTTATGTGGAATTAACGGTGTTGCAGCAGGAGCCGGATTATCTATTGCTCTTGCTTGTGATTTTAGAATTGCCGTTGAATCAGCTCAATTGATTGAGGTTTTTATCAATATTGGGCTTATTCCGGACTCGGGCTCAACCTTTACACTGCCGCGCTTATTAGGTTCTGCAAAAGCTTTGCAAATGTGCTCTACCGCTGAAAGAATATCAGGTATAGAGGCAAAACGGCTTGGATTGGTAAATGTATGTGTTCAATCAACTGATGTTTTGATAACTGCCTTAAATAAGTATGCAAATAAATTTGAAAAGATACCCACACTTTCTCTTGGGATAATTAAATCCATTATAAATAAAAGTTTTAATTCTTCACTTGATGAAATACTTGATGAAGAAGCAAAAATGCAGGATATAGCGGGTAATTCCAGCGATTACCGCGAAGGTGTAAGTTCATTCCTAGAAAAAAGAAAACCAATATTTAAGGGAAATTAAGTTAATTGCCTAAACGAAAAGTATCTTCAAAAACTTCGGTAAAAAATTATAGTGTTTTAATACCAGAAAATAAGTATGCTGAATTTGCTTTACTTTTTATATTCCTTGTTCTTGTTTTCCTTGCCTCATCCTATAAAATAACAGGTGATGATGATTTATTTTGGCATCTTGCTACCGGAAGGTATATCGTTAATAGTGGTTCTGTTCCGGATAAAGATGTTTTTGGACATATTACTTCTGGACAGGAATGGATACCGTTTGAATGGGGATGGGATGTATTAACATTCGGTTTATATAATCTTGGCGGATATAATGCTATTCTTATTTTTAGATCTCTTTCATTCTGTTTTATTTTTTTTGTATTATACTTTTTAATGAAAAAGTTGAAAGTACCGCCTTTGTTGAGTATATTCTTACTTTTTGTACTTCTTATTTCAATTATGGATAGACTTTCACCGCGACCTCACATACTTACTTACATTTATTTTGCGTTATTATTATACTTATTGCTGAATTTTAAATATGTTAATAGAGAGCTTTTCAAAAAGCGGCTGTATTTTATTCCTTTGATTTTTTTATTTTGGGCAAATTCACACATGGGTGTTCTTGCCGGTGGTTTGATATTGTTTGTTTTTACCATCACAGAAACAATAATTTATTTTAAACCTGTATCTTTTTCCAATGAGATTAAGCCGCTTAACAATAGTGAAATAAAAATTCTCTGGATAATTTCTGTAATATCAGCATTAATGCTGCTGGTCAATCCGCATTTTATAAATACTTATTTGTATGCTTATAACCACACTAAAATGAAATTGCTTGAAAGTGTGAATGAATGGCAAAATCCATTTGGTTCTAAAATAGATCTTGGATTTACTTTGAAACTATATAAAGTATTATTGTTTTCAGGGGTTTTTGTTCTGTATTATGCTTTTAAGAAAAAAGACCTTTACTTTGCATTAACGTTTATTGCGTTTGCTGTCTATTCTGTTAGAGCAGTAAGGTTTACTGTTGATTATAATATTATTATGATTGTATTTATTGCAGTTTCTATTGCATACATATTATCGCGGATTAAAAACATAAATATTAAAAAAATATATTCCGGTGTTGCTTCAAAAGCTGTATTGGGATTATTTATATTATATATAATCTCTCAGATTCCTTCAGGTAAGATTTATGAGCAGTTACAATACTACAGACCGTTTGGGTGGGGGATTGATCGAAGTTTTTTCCCTATGGATTTAATTGAATTTATGAAACAAAATAATATTAAAGGAATTCCTTTTAATCATTTTGGAACCGGAGGTTTGCTTGTCTGGAACTTCCCGGGGGAAAAGAATTTTATTGACAGCCGGAATCTGAATGATGAAATATTCAATGAATATAATTCAATTTTAACTATGAAGCGTGGTTTTGAAAATAAACTTTTGGAAAGAAATATAGATTATATTCTTTATCTTGATCCCGATCTTATTAGGAGACCAAATGATTTAAAAGGTGTAATTGTAAGTTATTTAAGCAGTAATCCTGATTGGAAACTTGTGTATTGGGACGACCGTTCATTTTTGTTTTTGAAAAATATACCTAAATTTTCAGAAATAATCAGTAAGTATGAATATAAATATTTTAACCCATATACAGCTATATTCAATAAAAGCCTATTTGAAACTAATGTTCTGAAAAATAAGCAAGATGCTGAAAAAGAAATTAAAAGAAAACAGGATACTGAACCAGGAGGATATTTATTTCAATTTATGAATCAATCAGCTTCTAAAATTATAAATGATCAATGATTAATCTATTGCTTTCACATCAGCTGATTTTCTAGAATTAAGCCATTCCTTAAAAAACATTATTATTATCGACATTGCCGGAAGTGCTATTAACATTCCAATAAATCCAAAAAAATAAGAAAATACAAATAAAGAAAGTATCAGCAAGGCAGGATGTAAACCTAATCTGTTTCCAACTATTTTTGGAATTATAAATGAAGTTTCAAGCAGGTTTTGTGCCAAATACAAAACTATTACTAACGGGACCTGAATTCCCGGGTCTCCGCTGAATAATGATACTATTACTGCAAGGGTAATTTCTACAAGTAATCCAAAATAAGGAATTATATTCAGAACAATTCCTAATGCTCCTAAAAATACCGCAAACTTTATTCCGAGTATTGAAAGAAATATGTAAACTATTATGCCATGTATTACTGATACTATTAATTGCCCTCTTATAAAACTTCCAAGTAAATTATCAATTTTTTGATAATAAATAATTACCTTCTCCCTGTTTTCTTTCGGGAAAAGGTCTTTTATCAAACTTTTAAGTTTATCAAAATCTTTCATAATATAAAAAGTAAGAAAAGGTATAAGTATCAAATTAACTACCTGAGTGAGAATAACTGAAATTCCGGCAAGCAACCCTGATAGACCGGAAAGTAAAGAATTTAAAATGTTTTCAAGCTTTAATGGTAATTCTTGTGAAAGTTTGGCTTGAATATCATTTGTAGGTATTCCAAGTGATTTAAGTTTAGGTATTAAAACTGAATTTATCCATAACTGAAGGTCACTTAATGCTTTGGGAAGTGATTTTATCAGTTCACTGAATTGTGATGCAATTGGGGGTGCAAAAATCAGAATTGCTGCTGCTGTAATAAATAAAAATGCGGCAAGTATTATTGCGCTTGCTATTGTTCGTGTTATTTTTCCGCTTGTCATCTTTTCTACAAGCGGATTTAATGTATATGAAATTAATAATGCTGCTATAAATGGTGCAAGTAAATTAGAAATGGAGTGCAGAAACCAGAGTGAAAATATTATTGAAGAAATTGAAATGATTATTTTAATCAGTTTGCTTTTTCTGAAAGGTATTAATACAAACAAAATTACACCAAAAACAATAAATGGTGTATGAAAAAGACCGGTAACTGAAAATAATACACCAAAGAGCACTAATGCAGCTACTGAAACAATTATTTCATAAATCTTAATATTATTTGAATTATTATCGCTCAAGTATTGTTTTATTTCAAAATGTTGTATTACTTTCCAGTATGTCCAAAACCGCCTTCATTCCGATGCGTTTCTGATAATTCCTTAGTTTCTTCAAGTTCAGCTTTTTCAACTTTACAAATTACCATTTGTGCAATTCGTTCACCAAATTTTACAGTAAAATTTTCTTTACCAAAATTTGTCAGTAATATCTTTAGTTCACCTCTGTAATCTGCATCAATGGTGCCTGGGGAGTTAATGATACCTATATTGTGTTTTATTGCTAATCCGCTTCTTGGTCTAATTTGTGCTTCATATCCAGTGGGAATTTCTAGTATCAGGTTTGTTGGAATTAACTCCGTAGTTTGGGGTTTGATATGAATTTCAGCTTTTGATGAAGATGTAATATCCATCCCCGATGCATGCTCTGTTGCATAATTAGGCAATGGATTATTTAATGTAACATCTATCTTTTTAAACTTAATTTTCAACTTGCCTTTTATTAAAAAATAAGGCAGCCATTAGCTGCCTTATTTGATGTTTGAATGTTATTAATGACTAGTTGCTACTGCCAAAACAATTATTAGTATGTAACCAATTCCGCCGAGAACTGAAAGAACAACATTAATTATCCCTAACCACATACCAATTTTTGCAAATGTTCTTCCGGCTTCTGGTGATTCACCGCGATCAATTTTACTTAATTCTCCTTTACCCATTATCCATGCAACAATACCACCGATAAACCAGCAGAATATATATGCTGCTATACCTGCAACAAGAGCAATTACTGCGTTTGTACTTGCGCCTCCGGCAGTATTCATTCCTGCCGATGGAGGCGGGGGAGGGGGTGGTGTTGACATACTTGGCGGGGGTGGTGGAGGTGGTGCTCCAAAATCTGACGGGTAATTCAAAAATTTGTTCATTTGTTTTCTCCTGTAATTTTAAATCGTTTTGTGAAATATAATTTTAATTAATTAATTTACTCTGTAAAATAAAAAACCGATTTCTATAAATCTATAGAAATCGGTATCATAATTAAATTTATTAATCTGTTTTTAATGAGATGCATTTCTTACTTTTGCCTCAATTACCGATGGCAGCTGAGTTTTTATTGAGCTTTTTGCAATAAAACCATCAGCATTAAATTCATCAGCTAATTCTTTATATACACTATCTTCATATAATGTAAGAATTATTACAGATTTTTCTGGCCATTTCTCTTTGATAGTTTTTGTTGCATCTAAACCTGATTGGTTTGGCATGCTTAAATCCATTAATACCAAGTCAGGATTAAGTGATTCAGTCTTTTCTATTACATCAACCCCGTCAATTGCTTCACCTACAATTTCTACTCCGGGCATTGCTTTTACGTACTGATTAAGCAGCTGACGAAAATTATCATTATCATCACAAAGAAGTATTTTTACGTTTCTGTTATCCATTAATATTGTATATTATAATTTTATCCGTTTTTTGATGCAAGCTTCTGTTGTGTTGCCTGTATTACTTCTAGAAGTTCTTTATGAATATCGTCGGAATTTTTCCCAATATATTTATCAACTCTGTAAACTTCTGCCAGTTTTCTGTATGACTGACCTTCATTTATTGATATCATAACAACTGTAACATCCGGGAATTTATCTTTTATAGCACTTAAAGCTTCTATACCGGATTTTTTCGGCATTATAATATCAAGAATAATCAGATCCGGATATGTTGCTTCAGCTTTTTTGATAGCATCTTCACCGTCAACAGCCTCCCCAACTAACTCTACACCGGGAATTGAGCGTACATATTGTGCAAGTGCACTTAGGAAATCCGGATTATTATCTGCTATTAATACTCTTACTACTGGTACTTGAGCATTCATTTTAACAGCCCTTTCTTTAACTTTTAAACCTGAATTTAAAGCTTTTTAATTTAGTGATATTAAACCTTTTTCAATTGCATATCTTACCAATCCTGCTGTGTTTTTTATTGATAATTTATGCATTATATTTTTCCTGTGTGTATCCACAGTATTATAGCTGATGTAAAGTATATTGGCTATTTCCTGGTTAGAATATCCCGAGGCAATAAGCTTCAATATTTCAATCTCACGCTTTGTAAGCGGTACTTCTTTAAATCCATCATTTTTTTCTGTCTCTTTGGCAGTTCTAATGTAATTATCTATTATCAGTTTAGAAATATCTTTACTGAAGAAGTTGTCTCCTGATGCTACGGTTTTTACCGCATCCAGCAATTCTTCTTTATCTGTATTTTTCAGAATAAATCCTTTAGCTCCGGAACGAATTATTTGGTTTAGATATTCCTGATTATCGTGCATTGTTAAGATTAAAATACGTGCATCAGGATCTTTTTCTTTAATAACTCTGGTTGCTTCTATTCCGTTCATTCCCGGCATTGATATATCCATTATAACTAAGTCTGGTTTTAAAGAAGAATACATTTTAACTGCATCTTCACCGTTTCCGGCTTCGCCAGCTATTGAAATGCTTTCAAGGCTGGTAAGTATATTCCTTAAACCGTCTCTCACAACTTCGTGGTCATCAACAATTAAAATTTTAGTGGTTTTCATTTTAAACTGTATTTATCTTATTGATATTTTTTTTATTGCTAAATTTAAATATGATTATTACTGAAAAAATCTAAGTTTATTTCTAAAAGAAGCTCTGTTCCGTTTCCCGGACTGGATGTTATCTCTACTTTGCCTCCAACAAGTTCTGCTCTTTCTTTCATGTTAAGAAGGCCAAATCCGCCTCCGGCTTTCTTTGTCTTTGTGATATTTTCTGTATCAAATCCCTTGCCGTTATCTTTTACCCTTACAAATACTTGCTTTTCATTTCTTTGAAGATCTAAAGATACTTCTGTTGCTTCGGCATATTTACTGATATTGTTAAATGATTCCTGAATAATCCTGTAAATTGCTATTTCTATTTTCGGGTCTATGCGCTCAAGAGTAGGGGATACTTGAAATTTTACTTTTATACCCGTGATCTTAGAAAATTCCTGACATAAAATTCTTAATGCCGGTATTAATCCAAAATCGTCTAATGTCGTGGGCCTAAGGTCATGTGCAATCCTTCTTGCTTCAACTATTGCTTTACTGATAATAGAATCTACCTGTTTAATTATTTCATTGCTGCGCTCTTTATTATTTGAATTTGCAATATCTATCATTCCAAAATTTAGTTTTGCAGCACTTAAAAGCTGTCCCAAACCGTCATGTAGTTCCCGGGATATTCTCCTTCTCTCATTTTCCTGTGCTTCAATAATTGAAAGTGCCCTTATACGCTGCTCTAACAGCTTTTGATGATCTTCTTCGGCACGCTTTCTTTCTATTGAATAGCGGATTGATCTTAATAGAAGTTCACTTTCAACTTTGTCTTTTACCAGGTAGTCTTGAGCTCCCATTTTAACTGCATTTATTGCAGTTGTTTCATCATTTAATCCCGTTAATATTATTATAGGTATGTTTGGGATTATACTGAATATCTGCTCAACACTTGCTAAACCTTCACTATCTGGAAGGTTCAAATCAAGCAAAACTACATCAATAAATTCATTCTCAAGTATTTCTAAACCTTTTTGAAGTCTGTCTGCTAATTGAAAGCTATATTCAATATTCTTCAGATCTGAGAGGTATTCTTTAATTAACCTTGCATCGCCCGGGTTATCCTCTATTAATAAGATCTTTATCAAATTATTCTCTAATTTCTTTTTTAATTGTTACAAGGAACCTTGAACCTTTATTTAGCTCTGAATCAATTCTTATATCACCGTTATGTATACTTGCTATTTTCTCACACACTGCAAGCCCTATTCCCGAGCCCGGGTAATCTGTATGTCTGTGCAGTTTCTGAAAAATACCAAAAATCTTACCATGATATTCTTTTTCTATTCCAATGCCGTTATCGCTGATCTTAAGTTCCCATTTGTCATTAAGCTCTGTAACATTTATTTCCACTTTTGGATTTGAATTGCTATTAAACTTTATGGAATTATCTGTTAAACTATAAAGCAGTTTAATTAAAAGCTGTTTATCTGCATTTAATCCCTCAGTACTGCCTTGTTTTAATGTTAAGCAATTTTCCATTCCAGGATGTTTTTCTGCAATCTGTTTTTTCACTCTCTCAAATATTTCTTGCATTAAAAGATCTTCTCTCTTGAAATTCAGCCGTCCAATCCTTGAATAAGTTAAAAGATCATCCATCATTTTCTTTAGTCTGTTCGACCCGTCAACCGCAAAGGAAATATATTCTTTTGCATTTTCATCAAGTTTATCACTGTACCGTTTGTTAAGTAACTGTACATAGCTTGTTATCATTCTTAACGGTTCCTGTAAATCGTGCGATATTATATAAGTAAGCTCATCTAAATCAATTTGCTTTACATTCACTGTTTCTGAATCTGTGCTCAAACCTCTTTGACTGCCTGTATCCTTTCCTGATTCTCCATTCAAATAATTAAATATTATCCTGCTGCTATATTGCAGGCAGCAGGATAAATTGATTAATTAACATGTTGATTTGTAACAGAGCATAATTATTTCTTTTCTCTTTCGTCAAAGAAGTCACCAAGTTTAAATCTGAAATTGACAAAAGCTGAAAGTAATCCAAATCTGTTGTTATCTAATTTAGATAGTCTGATTGACGGTCCAACTGCAAATGAGTTTAATGCAAAACCTTCTGCAATATTAGATACCATGATCTCAACTAACAGCTGGAAGTTCCTGATCTTTTTTAATGTTGCATTTACCCTGAAGTCAAATACTGAACCTACTAATCTTGATTCACGGGTGAAAAGACCAATATTCATTTCATTCATATAATATGCCGCATATACTTGTGTTCTTGTTGAACCAAACATCCTGAAAGGATATCTGAATTCTGCTATTAGGTTTGAACCTGTTACTAAGTTATTAGGCATCTGCTGTCCTGTTACCTTGTTTTGGAAGGTATATAATGGAGGACCGCCTCCGGGAACTACACCGGTTTCTTTTATTTCACTGTATACACCTACTTCAAGAAAGTTACCAAGTGGAATTGTGTATGTAAGTTTTATACCTCTTGGGGGCATAAAAATTGCATTATACTGCTTCCATGGTTTATTTTCAGTACTATCTGAACCAAGGTCATGGGTATTCAACTCTCTAATGCGAGTAACATAAGATATATTAACACCAAGCATATTAAATCCTGCACTCACTTCATCACTTTCAAATGGACCTGAGTATTTACTGCCCATACCAAATGTGAAACCAATTGATCTTTTTACTGGAATACCAAGTGCCTCCCAGCCGAATACTGTAAAGTATGGATTGATGTATGCTGTAGTATTTCTTATAGCTCTTTCTCTTTTTGGAGGAGCAACAAATTCCTTTATTTTAATTTGTCTTATAACATCTAAAAATACTGATGCATAGTCAAGTTTTTTCTGGTTTAAATTTTCCTTGTTTGTATTAGCCCAGTTTATTAAACCATCCCGAACCCGCTGAGATAATTGTGACCATGCGTATCTCATTGCACTTGGATCAGATTCATCGCCAAGTACTACAAATTGGTTCTGTTCATTTGGATCACTTATATTTACGGTAATGGTATAGGACTCCATTTTGGGGTCAATTCCCATATCGTCCTGTGCTAAAATAAAGATGGAATCATCTTCTGCTCTTGCAAGTATCCTGAAATATTTCCATGTCCTTGGATTATTAGGATCTTCCTGCTGTGCAAAAGAATCCTGTGTCTGGATAAATAGCGAACATAATAACACTGCTATAAACCCCAGGATACTGAAATTTGCTCTGTTTTTCATTTTTGTGGTGATTTGATTAATATTATTTAATTTCATTTTTGTCATTTTTACCATTCACCGAATATAAAGCTGTTTTGACCGGTGATCTTGTGTCCTGCTATATTATCTGATACCGATACTGTAAATCCTACTGAGTATGGCGAATCTTTGCCGTCAGTAAAATTATCAAATGCTGATTTACTGCCAAATGCATTCATTGTTACATCATATATACCCGAACCAACTGTTTTAACTGATACAGGTCCGTTGAATTTTACATCTAGCTGTCCCGGGAAATCATCCGAGATTGTTACCCTGTAACAAACACTGCTTTGCAGTTGTGTTACACGTGTTTCTTCTCCCATAGATGAGACCCTCTGCATGCTGATCTTTGGTTTTTCGTTTGGTTTTAATTCAACTGTCTTTGTAGAGCTTCCTACTTTAATTGTAACTGTACTCTGCCCGCCTGTTTGAAATGTCTTTGAGCTTTTTGGCGGTATGGTTGTTATACCTTCTACCTCTAATGGTGTATCATAAGGATTGTTCAGTGTATTATTGGTGTATTGTGTAAGCTGGATATTCCCAATCCTGATTTCCTGCATTTCACCCGGATCCTTTTTTAATTCTTCTTCCTTCTTTACTTCAGGATTCTGCTGGATCTGTGGATTATTGGTTGTAAATGTATTAATTGGTGATGAAGAAATCTGTACATTCTGCGGACTTACAACAAGCTGCTTAATCTTGTCGTCCATCTTCTCTAAATCAGATTTCTTTATTATTACATATAAGTTTGTATCAACAATTATGGATTTTTTTATTATCTCATGCAATTTCAGCAATGAGTCAATCGAAATTGTAGGTTTTCCGTCATCTTCCACAACCTGAGTTAAATCAAGATTTGCTCCTTTAATTGCAACTACACATACTACAAATATGTACAGTGCCTGATAAATTATGAATTTTACGTCTCGTTGTTTTTTCATTTAAGTTGTTCTCCTAATTCAGTCTGTTATTTACTGTGCTCTTTTTCCTGCTAAAAATGCAAGGTTATCTAAGCCTTTTACAGCTTGAGCATCCTTAAATGAATTTACTGTTTCAGTTAACATATGTGAAGTTATCTGTAATTCTTTCAAAAGTTTATCATCCGGATATTTAATGTTATCCATTTCTTTCATTAAATTACGCATAGCTTCTAGATTTTTCTTCATAGCTTCACTGTATTCAGCAGTTTGTGATGCTGCTGCTAGTGCTGTTGTTAATGACTGGCTTGTATTTTGTAATTCTCTTAATAATTCTGAATCATGTACATTTGTTTTACTCATTTCAGAAATAGCATTCTTCATTATAACCACATTCTTTGATATATTTTCGCCAAACTCTGCTGCTTTTTTCAATGAATTTGAGATCTCTGCTGCTTCTTCTTTTGAGAATTTCTCATATCCGGGACCGCCTGCTGTCATGCTTGCACCTTTAAAACCGTCATGAAGCTGCTGTAATATTGCTCTCTGATGTATATCTTCTCTTTCTGTAAAATATTCCTTTTCAAGATCGTTTAACTCTTCACGCAATTCTGCAAATTTTAATCCCTGTGCATCAAACACCGTTTCAAATAATTTTGCTACTGCAAGTATTACTATTGATTTAATTTCAAATGGTACTGAAAATCCTAAAAATACTATTGGTCCTTCTTTTATTGAAATCAATAGAATAGCTGCACCAAGAAGCGGCAAAGCGGTACCAACACCATCAACAATTGTAGAGTATCTGTTGGTTATCCTTTCAATTATTTCCTGTGAACAGCCTTTAGCCGATACTTCTCTCATTAATTTTCTGTATGAAAGTTCGGCAAGTAAAATAAATAGAGCATAAACTATAAACGGCATCCACCACAATGAAACCGGCTCTACACCTTTATTTAAAGTAACACCTCCCGGAAATACTGTATTGGCTAGTGTCTGTGCTATCTTTCCTAAAAATGGAACATTAGATACATCTATGAATACAGAAAGAAGTAATGCAATCAATGATGGTATTGCAGGAGCAAATCTCCCAGAGACACCTTCAGACTGAATTTTGTTAACCCCTCTGTTTATTACATATTGTTTTAATTCATGATATTCGGTAGATTGTCTTAAAAGTTCCTGTACCCGCTTATCAAGATTATCTTTTTTGAAATTTTGACCGAAAAGTTGTGAAGATCCCATGTTTTGTGCCGTTTTTACATTAGCAGAAGTTTGATCCATTGTTGTTTGCTCCGTTTTTTTATAAATTAATTTATGTTCTAAATTAAAAATCTGTAAAAATAATTAACATTAATCAGTTAACTATGAAAAAATTGAAGATTAATCGCAATATTTACGATTTACTTTGAAAAAACAATACCCGAATTACGTTAGAAAATTTGCAAGGGCGAATTTTAAGCTAAAAATGTGCTTTTTTCCTACTCCAGAGAAACTAACCTTAATGCGTGAACTTTATTCGCTATTGGTATTTTGACATTTTCTCTAACTTTCTGTTCAAAATCTGGCAAAAACTTCTTAATTGCCCATTTTACTGGCCAAGCTGCTGCATCTCCAAAGGCGCAAATTGTATTTCCTTCTATATTATTAGCAACATCATTCAAAAGATCAATATCTGCCTGTCTCCCCATCCCATCATCTATTCTCTTTAGTATTCTAAGCATCCAGCCGCAGCCCTCACGGCAGGGTGTACATTGTCCGCAGGATTCATGATAGTAAAATTGTGCAATCCTCTTTATTACTTTAACAATATCGGTATCTTCATTCATAACCACAATACCGCCTGTCCCTATAAATGAATTTACTGCCTTAAGATGTTCATTATCCATTTTTAAACCATCAATTTCATCAGCAGTAAGCGGAGGCATTGAGGAACCCCCAGGAATTATCATTTTAATTTTTTTATTATCTTTAACACCTTCTCCATATTTATAGATTAGATCAGAAAGTAAAGTACCTGATGGCAGCTCATAAATACCGGGTTTGTTTATATGTCCGCTTAATCCGTATAGCAATGAACCCGGATGTTTTGGCTCTCCTATTTTACTGAACCATTCTCCGCCATTCTCTATTATAGGGGGAACATTAGCAAGTGTTTCTATATTATTGATAGTAGTTGGACAGCCCCATAGACCAAAATTTGCGGGAAAAGGCGGCTTCACTCTGGGCAGTCCGCGCTTTCCTTCAATAGAATTCAGCAATGCAGTTTCTTCTCCGCAAATATATGCACCTGCCCCCCTGTGGATATATATATCAACCGAAAATCCTGATTTAAGAATATTTTTTCCAATTAAACCCTTTGCGTATGCATCATCAATTGCTTTTTGCAGCATTACAATCCACGGATAATATTCTCCGCGTATATATACGTATGCTGTTTTTATACCTAATGCATAACAAGCTATAAGTGTGCCTTCTATAAATTGGTGCGGATTTTTTTCGAATATCTCTCTATCTTTAAAACTTGCAGGCTCAGATTCATCTCCGTTACAGCATAAATATTTGGGCTTCTCAGTCTTTTGCGGCATAAATGACCATTTCATCCCTGTAGGAAAACATGCCCCGCCTCTGCCGCGCAGCCCGGATTTTTTTACCTCATCTATAATATCCTCCGGCTTCATCTTTAGTGCTTTTTTAAATGCACCATATCCGCCGTTTTTCATATAGACTTCTATTTTATGAAAATCTGGAATATCCTTTAGTATTATTGGCTGAAAATCTGACATGTTTATTATGCTTTAATAAATCTTAATTTGTTTATTTATTGTATTTGTTAACTGTTTGAAAGTTTTGTTAATATACTATCTATCTTTTCTTTGGTTAAATTCTCTTCATAATAATTGTTTACCTGCATCATAGGAGCCGTTCCGCAGCTGCCTAAACACTCTGCTTCTATTAAAGTAAATTTCCCGTCCGGCGTGGTTTCTCCTAGTCCAATATTAAGCTTTTTGGAAATATAATCAACAACATCATATCCTCCGCACAGCATACAGGAAATATTTGTACATACCTGCAGATGATATTTCCCTACAGGCTGTTTGTTATACATTGTGTAAAATTCAACAACCCCAAGTATGCGTTCAAATGGTACATTAAGTAAACTACTTATATACAGCATAATTTCATTTGAAATCCAGCCAAACTGTTCCTGTGCTATCCACAAAGCGCTCATTAAAGCAGCATCGTTAGTAGGATAGCGGCTTTTTGCTTCCTCTAGTTTCTTTAAGCTTTCTTCAGTAAATTTTATTTCCATTTAAATATCATTTATCTGCTTCACCCATTACAGGGTCAATACTTCCAATTATAGCTACAACATCGCTTATCATTGTGCCTTTTAGCATTGTTGGCAATGCACTTATTGCAACCATTGATGGAGAGCGAATCTTAAGTCTGTATGGATATCCTTTACCGTCACTGATTGCATAAAAACCAAGTTCACCTTTTGATGACTCAATTGCCTGATATGCCTCATCCCCTTTTACAGGTGCGGTGCCAAAGTTAATTACCATAAAATCAAAAATAAGTTCTTCCATTTTTGTATATACTTCAACTTTTTCCGGTAATACATCTTTTGGAATAGGAGCATTTATTGGACCGTTTGGTAGCTTTTGCAAACATTGTCTTAATATTTTTATGCTCTCATACATTTCTTTTACCCTAACATAATATCTTGCAAGTACATCACTTTCTGTTAAAGTAGGAATATCAAAATCAACTTCCGTGTAATTTAAATATGGATTATCTACCCTAAGATCATTTGGTATTCCTGCTGCGCGAAGATTAGGTCCTGTTAAGCCTAGTGATACAGCATCTTCTTTTGAAATATAACCTACTCCTTCACACCTGTTTATGAAGATCTTATTTCTCTCAATTAAAGCCCTTGCTTCATCAAGCTTTGGAACAAAATCATCAAAGAACTTTTTGAGTTTAGCTATTACTTCATCGCTCATATCAAGATAAAGTCCGCCAATTCTGGTGTAACTTGTTGTGAATCTAACTCCGGTTAAAATATCTAATATATCAAGTATCTTTTCTCTTTCGTTAAATGTCCATAAAAATACGGTCAAAGCCCCAACATCCATTGCCATTGTACCCATCCATACACAATGCGAGGCAATTCTTGCCATTTCACAGCATATCATCCTTATCCATTGGGTACGTGGAGTTGCTTCTATTTTCAGAAGTTTTTCAATTGCCAAAACATAACCTACATTATTTGCAGGGGGAGAAAGGTAATCAAGTCTATCTGTGTGTGGAATGAATTCATGGAAGGTCATATTTTCAGCAAGCTTTTCATAACCTCTGTGCAAATATCCAAGTACCGGCACACACCCTGCAACTGTTTCACCATCAAGACTAACAACCAGCTGTAAAACTCCGTGAGTTGCAGGATGTTGTGGTCCCATGTTGAGCACAAGCTGGTTATCCAATGAATCTGCAAACTGAACTTGAACATCATCACTTTCAAGAGCTTTTAAAACCCGCTCTTGAGTGAGTGAAACATGACTGTTCTTTAATGTTTCATTAATATATTCTTCTTTTGTTAATTCTTCCGACATATTTTTTTTAACAGCTTTCCGTCATACTATTTTTTAGGCAATGTAACTGCACCGGGCAGACCCATTAGAGGGTAATCTTTTCTAAGAGGGTGGTATTCATACTCTTCCATCATATACAATCTGCGAAGATCAGGGTGGTTAAGGAATTTTATTCCCATCATATCCCACGCTTCGCGTTCAGCCCAATCTGCTGACATGTATAACGGTGTTAAACTTTCAACTTCGGGATTCTTCGAATTAAGCTTTACTTTAACAAAAATTCTGAATTTGTTTGATAATGAATACAGATTATATATACACTCAAAGCGTTCATTTTTTGTGAAACGGTCAACGCTTACAATATCCCTCAGCTGATCAAAGTTAAATTCATCCTTTAATATTTTTATAATCTCAAGCAGCCGTTCTTTTGGTACATCTATCATAGGGTCGTTAATGTTTTCTGTGAATATTACTCCCGTAAAACCACCCGATTCAGAGAGCTTTTCCTTGATCTTATCTGTTATTTCTGTCATAATATATTAACAAATTTAGCAAATATTCATAATATATTCAATGAACATTGTGGAAATGCTGAGAGTACCGCGGAGAACAAGGGGTAAACAGTCCTGCCTGTACCAGCAGGGATACTGACATATAAATAACTTACCTGTAGATACGACCCGGTCGTCTCCCAATAAAAAACCCGGTAGTTTTATATCCATCGGGTTTGTTAGTTTCTCTATTTTTGACTTTTTATTTTTGACTTTTACTTTAACAGCACCATCTTCTTCACATCCTTATATCCATTTGCCTCCAATGAGTAAAAATACATCCCGCTTGCAAAATTTGTACCATCAAATTGAACTTCATAGCTTCCTGCCTGTTTGTATTCATTGAAGCTGAATA
>JADZAP010000009.1 GCA_020852705.1 Ignavibacteria bacterium
ATGTCGGCTCATCGCATCCTGGGGCTGGAGAAGGTCCCAAGGGTTTGGCTGTTCGCCAATTAAAGCGGTACGTGAGCTGGGTTCAGAACGTCGTGAGACAGTTCGGTCCCTATCCTATGCGGGCGAAAGAAACTTGAGAAGGCTCGTTCTTAGTACGAGAGGACCGGAACGAACGAACCTCTAGTGTACCAGTTGTTTTGCCAAAGGCACCGCTGGGTAGCTATGTTCGGTTGAGATAAGCGCTGAAAGCATCTAAGCGCGAAACTCGCTTCAAGATTAGGTTTCTCCTCCTTCGGGAGATAAGGCTCGTTGAAGATGACGACGTTGATAGGCTTCAGGTGTAAGCACAGCAATGTGTTCAGCCGAGAAGTACTAATAAGCCGAAGACTTTACCTTTAATTTTTATCGAACAGATAGAATTAGCATTGGTAAATTCGCTTTTTAAATTTGCTTAACGCGTGTTAAGCAATATTAACGCGGGGTTTATTTACAGGAAAAACTTACCTTTTAATTTTTACACTTACTTCTAAGTGTATATAAATTTTCTGGTGATTATAGAGCGGGGGTCACACCTCTTCCCATCTCGAACAGAGAAGTTAAGCTCCGCCTCGCCGATGGTACTACTACCGAAGGGTTGTGGGAGAGTAGGTCGTTGCCAGATTTTATTTTAACGCCCCACATGAAGAAATTCTGTGGGGTGTTTTTTTATGTATCTAAGCCGATGGTACTACTTTCGCCAGCCGGCGAATGCTGGGCGAGTAGGTCGCCTGACTGTATAAGCAGCTAGCTGCTTCAGACAGTTTGCCAGATTTTTTTTAAAGCACTCAATATTTATATTGGGTGCTTTTTTTTATAAATAATTCAAAACAAAAAGCTAGACTCTATGTCACAAAGACTCAAAGGAACACAAAGAGGATATCGCTTTTTGCGGGTGTCAGGTATGCCTGACACAAATAGCAAGTCCGCCGTAGCCGTTGGTTTGGCACAGAGCGGCGGATTATTTTATCACTTGAACGTTATACGTTAAAGCGTTAAATTTGAATTGTGATTATTAATTTTGCGGATAAAACCACAGAGGATATTTATAACGGGCTGGACTCAAAACCTGCCAGAAAAATACCAATGGTTATATGGAGTATTGCACAAAGAAAACTGGATATGATTGATGCTGCAACAGAAATAAAAGATCTTAAAATACCGCCTGCCAACAGGCTGGAAAAGTTAAAAGGTTTACTTGCCGGATACTATTCCATAAGAATTAATGACCAATACAGAATTATTTTTAAATGGATAAATTCCGCCGCAGAAAACGTAAAAATCACAGACTATCATTAAATTTAATTAAAAAGTAATTATGATCCCAAAATTCAGAGAACCGGTTAAACCGGGAGAAATATTATTAAAAGAGTTTTTAATACCAATGGGTATATCGCAGGTTGCGCTGGCTGAAAAAATGAACGTACCCGTACAAAGGATTAATACCCTTATAAACGGAAGGCGAGATATGACGGCAGAGACCGCAGTATTACTTTCATATGCATTGGGAACATCAACGCAGTTCTGGATGAATCTGCAAACTGCCTGTGATATTTATAAGGCGCAAAAATCACTCAATACATTAAAAGGTATAAAATCTGCTGTTAAAAGACCCCTCAAAAAATTTAACACAGTTAAATCCTGATATTTTTAAATAGTATTTATTTTAAACCCGAATAGGTCGCCTGACTGTGTAAGCAGCTTGCTGCTTCAGACAGTTTGCCAGATTTTTTTTAAAGCACTCAATATTTATATTGGGTGCTTTTTTTTATATATAATTCAAAACAAAAAGCTATACTCTATGTCACAAAGACTCAAAATAACACAAAGTGGATATCGCTTTTTGCAGGTGTCAGGCTTAATTTACTCCTTTGGAGTAAGACACTAACGCAAAGGCAAAATCAAAAGCTTTCAACATAGAGCCACAGAGGACACAGAGACTTATGTATGTTCATATAAATATGTTACCCTGAATTTTTGTATGCAAAGATTTTTCAGCAAGCAGATATTTCAGGGTCTGCTGTCATACTCAATAATATTAAAAAAGAATATATCTCAGCATTGGCTTTTACCTTTAACCACCTTAAACTGCGGGACTTGAGAAAAGCGCAGAAAGCTTTTTACCGCAAAGGCGCAAAGAACGCAAAGCAGCAACAAGGAAACCGGCTATATTTGCTTGTAGACTATAGTCGGTGGTATTATAATCTACAATTAAATAAATTTGAAAGGATACTTTATGAAAAAACAGGGCATTGCCTCACGAGATAAATTTTTAAAGGAAATAGGTATAAAAATTTCTCAGCGAAGAAATCTGCTTGGAATTTCGCAGGAAGAGCTAGCAGATAAAGCTGATTTGGACAGAACTTATATAAGTGGTATAGAGCGCGGAAAGCGGAATGTATCTGTGTTTACATTAAAAAAAATTATTGATTCACTTGATTTAAAATTGATAGATTTTTTTAATGGCAGTATTAAATAATAAATTTACTTTCATAGATTTGTTTGCTGGGGCAGGTGGACTTTCTGAGGGATTCATCCGTTCCGGTTTTAAGGCTGTTGGACATGTTGAAATGGATATTGATGCATGTTATACTTTGAAAACAAGATTGGCTTATCAATATTTGAAAAAAATTAATAAACAAGAAAAATATTTTGAATATCTTAAAGGTAATATTACACGAGAACAATTATGGACTTTTGTTCCTGAAACTATGTTCAAAACAGTTATTAACAAAAAAATAACAGATAAAACATTAAATGATATATTTAATGATATTGATAAACTTCTCAATGGAAAAAAAGTTGACGTAATTGTAGGTGGTCCACCATGTCAGGCGTATTCTCTTATAGGAAGAAGTGCAGATAAAAAGAAAATGAAATGGGATAGACGAAAATTTTTATATAGATACTATGCTGAATTTTTAAAAAAATATAAACCGAAATATTTTGTTTTTGAAAATGTATTGGGATTACTTTCAGCAGGAAACCGCAAATATTTGAATGATATGATCGAGCTATTTGATCAATGTGGATATAAAACTGACTTAAAAGTGTTGAATTCAGAAGATTTCGGAGTTATACAAAAGAGAAGAAGGGTAATTATTATTGGGAAAAAAGAAGATCTAAACTTTAAATTTCCAAATATTCCGGTTATTGAAAATAATTGGGAAGTTAAAAAAGATTTATTTTATGATTTGCCTGTTATTAAAGAAGGCGAAATTCTTAATGTTGCTAAATATAAAGCTCCCATAAATGAATATTTAAAATATTCTGAAATACGAAATGGGATAGATTTTGTAACACAAAATATAACACGAATACATAATAAAAGGGATTTAAAAATATATAAACTGGCTATTATTAAATGGGAAAAAGAAAAGAAAAGATTAAAATATTCTGAATTATCCCATGAATTGAGGACACATAAAAACATTAGCGCATTTTTAGACAGATACAAAGTAGTAGATCCTTACGGACATTCTCATACTATGGTTGCACATATTTCGAAAGATGGGCATTATTATATTTATCCGGATGAAAATAATGTGAGGTCAATTTCAGTTCGGGAAGCAGCTAGAATACAGTCTTTTCCAGATGATTATTATTTTGAAGGAGGGCGAACATCTGCATTTAAGCAGATTGGTAATGCAGTTCCTCCATTAATGGCATACAATATTGCAACTAAACTTAAATCTTCCTTATAAACTATGACAATTACTTTTTCGGATATTTTAAATCAAAAAACGTGGGATAACTATGAAACCTATGTAAGTGAAGGAATTCATATATATTCAAGCAGTTTAGCGAAAGAGATTGTACAAGGAAAAAAGTTAAAAGAGAAAATTCGTACTTTTATTGAAAAGAATTTCGAAATCAAGGAAGTACCCAACAACTTAAAAGAAGAAGAAAAATTACTTTCTTCTGGTAATGTAGTCGGCATTGATGGAACAGTTGCACAACATAAGACAATATCTGGAACCATGGCTCAGATTGGCGTTGTTGCTGTAAATTATTTAAATGAAAAAATTCAACATTCATATTTTA
The DNA here is from genome assembly GCA_020852705.1 of Ignavibacteria bacterium. Taxonomy (GTDB): domain Bacteria; phylum Bacteroidota; class Ignavibacteria; order Tepidaquicellales; family OLB5; genus OLB5. The sequence goes on from JADZAP010000009.1 coordinate 4,081, forward strand.
TTTCAGAGGCGAAATACAAAGAGGAAATTAATGATGTAACAGAATATTTATTTTCCCACGAATCAGTCCATAAGGTATTATCAAATCCAGTCATAAGGGCCGTATTATACTATCGTGAAAGAGAATTGGGGTTGAATGATTTCTTTAAGGACAAATATAAGTTGTTTCATGGACCTCTCCTTCCGTTTGAACTAATGGCTAACCCAGGCAGAGCTGAACTAAATGTTTTAAAAATGACATTGCCTTTGCTAGAAGAAATAATAAAAAACAAAAAATGCTTTAGTATAATTTCCCGTTCTCAGAATGATGCTTATATAAGATTGGGCTTATCTTTAAATAAGGGTGAATATTTTGCATTAAAAAAAGATGTAGGTAAAGAACTTATTGAGGACAGAAGCTTAATAAGCATGCCTGAGAAATGGCGCGAAGAAGATTTTAACAACATAACCAACTTTTTGGTTAAGGATGCTTCAAATCTTAAAATTGGAATTATTAAAATTTCTCAAAGGCCATATGTATTTCATTCGCATAAGGATGACTTTGATTTAGCAGCCAGAATAATTGCACGAGATGCTCATTTTCAAAAAGAAAAAGGATTTCCTTTGCTTGTAGACTATGCTGATAATTTGTGTTCAAGTTATTTCAAAGCCAGTGATTTCAATAAAATTATTGAGTATCATTTGGCAAAAGAAGGTGAATATTTATCTGAGATGTCCGAAGAAACTTTAAGACAAAAATAATATGGAAAAATTTAGTAAAGCTAATGCTATTGGCTTTGTAAATTTTGATACTACCGGTGGAAGTAACATCGAAGTTGAGATTCGCGTACCTTTCGATAAACTGTTACAGCTAGCACGGGGAAAATACGTTATAATAGAAGCTCAGGGGGACGATTATTATCTTGCACGAATTACTAAGGGACCATTTTACACCCCTGATGCAGTTAGCAGAGATTCAGCATTTGCCAAAGCATCAATTGTTCAGGCTGAAACCATATCCTTTATTCCAGATTATCATGGGATATGTTTCGTCGAACTCATAGGGATTTTTGACATTAATTCTACTCAAGTTAGTGGAATACAAACCAGACCAAGGCCTAAATCAGCAGTATATCCTTTACCTTCAGAAAAATTGGAAGACTTATTACGAATACAGGGCAATATGTATTTAGGACAAGTAAGTGGATATCACGATATAAGAGTAAGATTCAATTCAAATAAAAAAACCGTTTTACCAAGAAATTTAGGCATTTTTGGAACTGTAGGATCAGGAAAAACAAATTCATCCCAAGTGCTTATAGAAGAAGCTTCCGCCGCAGGATGGGCCGTTATAGTTATTGATGTTGAAGGCGAATATATTTCGATGGATGAGCCCTCTGGGGAAATATCTAAGGATTCCCGAATAAGAAAAAAAGCATCGGATTTTAAAATCGAAGCAAAAGGCCTCGATAAGTTTCAAGTATTCATACCCACCGGTTCGGATACTAAAAGTAAAAAAGCATATGAATTCAGCATTCCATTCGGGGGTCTGTCTCCATATGAACTTTCAGAAATCATGGGAATGAATGATACACAACTGGATAGATTTATAGAACTTTGGGATGAACAAAAGGAAAAAATCAATAAAGGTGCTGCAAGTAGCAGCAAAAGAAAGTATAAAAACCAGTGGGAGGCCATTGATAAGGGTGTTGATGATGAACTTGATTTGCCGGGATTAACTATAAAGGACTTGATAGAAACACTTAATTCCAGACTTTTGCAAGAAAAAGGTTCCTCTAAAGCATCTTGGCTAGTTGTAAAAAGATTACTCAATAGGTTAAAAAGGTTTGGTATTTTTGATGTTACAGATGACTTACTCAATCCAGGAGATTTTTTAAAAGCAGGGAAAGTAAGTGTTCTTGATATGAGTAATACGTATAATGTTCAGGTTAATAATATTGTAATTGCATACATTTTGCGAAAAGTTTTTGATATGAAAGTTAAAGAAGAAAATTTACCCCCTACAATGATATTTATTGAAGAAGCACACACATTTGTTAGTAAAGAAAATGCAAGCAAAATGGAAGCACTTATGGACCGATTAAGAGAAGTAACGCGAAGAGGAAGAAAACGCTGGCTTGGATTATGTTTTATATCACAACAGCCATCTCACTTGCCGGATGAAATTTACGAATTATGTAATACTAAGATTATACATCAAACAATAGGTAATAGAAATATTAACTCATTGAAAATTTCTGCCGGTAATGTTAATGAAGCTATATGGGACGAAGTGCCTACTTTAGGACAAGGCCGAAGCATAATAATTTCGCCTCAGTTTCAACACCCGATAATGACTAATATGCGACCATGCAAAACTAATAGAGAATATACGGAGTAATTGAAATGCAAAGTGGAATGAGGGCTTTTAAGCCTAAAGCAAGATTAATACAAATTCTCGGTGAGCATCTTATAAAGGATGCAACAGTTGGTATAGTTGAACTAGTAAAAAATAGTTATGATGCAGATGCCACATTGGTTGAGATAACAATGTCAAATTTAAACACAAGAGATGCACTTGTAACTATAAAAGACAATGGGACCGGCATGGATCTGGAAACGTTTCTTAATAAATGGATGAACCCTGCAACAGGACACAAAGAAGAACAAAAGGGTAAAAACATAAGAACAAAAAAAGGAAGACTGCCCTTAGGTGAAAAGGGGGTTGGAAGATTTGCAGCACAGCAAATAGGTGACAAATTAAGAATGATTACAAAAATAAAAGAATCGGTAAATGAATTATTAGTATCAATTAATTGGAAATTGTTTGAGGAAGCAGAGAAAAATTTGGAAGATGTTGAGGTTAGATATGAGGAACGGTTACCCGAGAGCTTTGATAATAACGAATCGGGAACAATACTTGAAATATTTGACATTAAAAACAAAATTTCAGAAAGTGATATAAACAAAATCTCAAATAGTCTAAAAAGGATGAAGAGTCCTTTTAAGGGTGCGAAAGATTTTGATGTAATTTTTAAATTTATTAATTGCCCTGATGAATATTACAAATATGAAAATTTAGAAGTTACAGATATTATTGATAAAGCACATTATAGTTTAGTTGGTTTAGTGGATTCAGGTGGGATGTTAGATTATGAATACCGTTTTAATGTACCAGGGGAAAAGCAAAATATTATTAAAGGAACTAGAGATTTAATAAAAGAATTTCGTTTGGACATAAGAAAACCAACTGTTTGTGGTAGTTTTTTTGTTAATTTTTACAATTATGATAAGTCACCTCATTGGTTACAAAAGGCTAACATTTCCAAACCCGATTTAGTTGAATTATGTGGTGTAAGTGTATACAGAGACGGTATCCGAATCTTACCTTACGGTGAAACAGGGGATGATTGGTTACAACTTGACAAAAGAAGAATTCAAGTACCAGCACAAAGAATAAGCAATGACACCATCATTGGTTTAGTAGAAATAAATCAAGTAGAAAATCGTTTACTTATCGATAAGACCAACAGAGAAGGGCTTAGAGAAAATATTGCATTTGAACAATTTAAACAGCTAGTTTTATCTTCTGTACGAGTTCTAGAAATAGAAAGATTAGTTGATAGGCCAGAAAAAGCAAAAAGAGAGAAAAAGAAAGATGAAGAGTTAAAAGATGAAGTTGAAAACATAAAAAAGCAGCTGTCAGACATTGCAAGTTTAATAAGCAAAAGTTCAGATGAGAAATTATCACAAAAAGCACATGTTGTTGAAGAAGTCGGAAAGAAAGTCGATGTTATAGAAAAAGAATATCAAGAAAGGCAGGAAGATTATAATAGAAGAAACGAAACTCTTTTTAATCTTGCAGGAACAGGACTTGCAGCGGAAAGGTTCACTCATGAATTTGCCAGATTAATTGATGGGGCAACGAGAGCTTTCAACAGGTTACAAAACCAAATTGATATGCAGAATCCTAAAGTTCATAAAGAAATGGAAATTATAAAGCAAGCTTTAGAAGCACTTAAAAATGACATTCGTTTATTAGGTCCAATGTTTTATGTTAAGAGAGTTGCCAAAGAAAAAGAGTTAAGCATTAAGCAAATTATTGACAGCACAATCAATCTTCAGCACCATAGCCTACAAAAAGCAGACATTGATATTGAATTTAGTGGTAATAATTTTACAGTCATAATGAGTGAAGGTGCATGTATGCAAATTTTTAATAACATTATTGATAATTCAATTTACTGGCTTTCAAAGAAGACAGAAACTGACCAAAGGAAAATAAAATTTATTTTAGATGCATCTCATAAGACAGTTTATATATCTGATTCAGGCCCGGGGATTCCGGAAAGAAACAAAGAAAAAATTTTCGAACCCTTCATTTCAACCAAAGGTGAAGATGGGAGAGGATTGGGATTATATATAGTAAAGGAAATTTTGGAAGAAAAAAAATGGGGCATCTATGTTGTTAACAAGGAAGATTATAAAGGCTTGCTGACCGGTGCTTCTTTTAAAGTAATATTCGAAACAATTAGCAGCCAATAAAGCATTAATTACTTACCCCAAAGGAAAATAAATGAGACGAATCTTATTTGTAGATGATGACGTAGAAATTCTTCGACAATTCGAAGAAGATTTCAAGAAAAATAACATCGAAGTTATAACATGTATAAATAGCGAGGAAGCTAATAATGCTGTTGAAAATGATATCCCCTTTGATGTTGTAATATTAGACTGGTTTTTTGAAGACCCTGATGATAGTATATTGAGCAGAACATTTTTAAATAAGCTTAACAACAAACACTTTAGACCAGTTTTTGTATTTACAAATAGACTTTCTGATTATGAAAATACACCTGATGATGCAATACATTTCCCCAGAAATTTATTAAAGGGATTTTCGAAAGATATAGGTTATGAAACTTTGAAAGTGGAGATAGAACAACTTCTCAAAAGAAATATTTCTCTTCAACTTGCATCCGCTTATAGAAATAAAATTTATAAAATTCTCGAGAAAGTTTTTTTTGAATTAAATGATTTGCCAAATGCAGATATTTCCATGGTTTTGAAAAAAGTAGTGGGTATTGGTGAGAACATTGATTGGAGTAGTGATTTAATTCTGAATTTAATACATCGTTCATTGTTATCAGATGATGAGTTCGTAATTTTTTTAAAGAGAATTATTGAGCAAGCTGGGAATATCAATGAGGGTATAAGTGAAACAGAAAGAAAAAAAATAGCCAACAAAGTATTATATTTTAAATCAAAATCAAACTATATAAGAAATGGGGACATTATAAAAATTAAAAATATAGAGGAGGATATAATCTTTTATGGAATTATAGTTACACCTGATTGTGATTTAGAACAGAGTTATTCCCAATATATAGAAATTACTGAATTATGCTTGATTGATGATCCCAAACTTGGTTTAAATACAAGACAAAAGGATAATATAAGGCAATTTAAACCAAGTCCATTTCATTTTTTCCCATCAATTGGAATTGGTGATGAATTAAAAGATTTTGTTGCGGTAATTAAATCAAAAATAATTGTTCGTGAGTTGCCTCAACAATACCATCCCAAATATCCGAATGCATCAAAGAGACTACTTTACTCGGACAGATTTATTTTAAACGATAAGGGGGTCAAGCTTGAGATGATTTGTAGTAAATGTAATCCCTATAAAGCCGAATTTTTACAGAAACTGCATTCAAATAATAGCAGAGTGGGAATTCCAAATATTAATGATCTAGTAATTTAAGGTAATTTAATTTAGTTGCTTTCATATTTAGTTGAATTTTACATCCCCAAATATTAATAACTTTCCAGCCAAGTTTTTTTAAATCTCTTTTTGTTTTTTTATCTCTTGTTATATTTCCTTCAATTTTATCTTTCCACCATTTGGTTCTCGTTTTAGGTAATATAAAATACTTGCAGTTTTTATGTCCGTGCCAAAAACAACCGTTTACAAAAATAACAGTTTTATATTTCTTCAGCACAATATCGGGTTTTCCGGGCAGGGATTTATCGTGCAGGCGGAATCTGTAGCCCTGATTATGCAGCCAGCTCCTTACAATCATTTCAGGTTTTGTGTTTTTTGAGCGGATCCGGCTCATGTTATAGCTGCGCTGCTTTTTTGTGTGTACATCTGCCATAAAGCAAAGATATAACAATAAATGTCAAATTTCAAAACAACTTTTAAATTATTTCAAATTCTACAGAATTACTTACTGACCACTAGGCAGCATTTTGACTTAATTATTTTGATTTTAATAAATAAAATAACTTTATATTTTGCCAAAGATTGTAAAAAACTATTATAAAATATTAAACCATCCATAATATAATAAACAGGAAAACTGCAATAAATATGAAAACTACCAAGAGCAGCAAAAATAAATCCGAGCCGGAGCTTAATGATTTGCTTGCAGTGCTGAAGGAACGATTTGAAAAAAATTCAGACAGGCATAAGGGAATAACCTGGAATAGTGTTGCCGGAAGACTTAAAGCAAGCACAAAAAAACTTATAGCACTAGCGGAAATGGAGCGTACCGGAGGCGAGCCCGATGTTGTTGGCATTGATAAAAAATCAGGGGCGATATTATTTTATGACTGCTCAGCCGAAACACCTTCAGGCAGGCGAAGTCTGTGCTATGACCGTGAAGCACTTGATGGCAGAAAAGAACATAAACCCAAAAATTCCGCCTGTGATATGGCTTATGAGCTTGGCATTGAGCTATTAACAGAAGATGAATACCTCGCATTGCAGCAAAGTGAGGAGTTTGACTTAAAAACCTCCAGTTGGGTATTAACCCCGCCGGATATACGTAAACTTGGCGGTGCAATTTTCTGTGACCGCAGGTTTGGACGTGTGTTTACTTATCATAATGGTGCCGAGAGTTATTATGCCTCCCGCGGCTTCCGAGGGAAACTATTGGTGTAGAGTATTAACTCATTACATCACAATTTCATGTTGCTTTAAATTTTTATTTAAGTAATGTGAGATATTTTGCTATGTATTCGTCTTTCTTCTTAAGGCGGTATTGCATAATAAAGCGCGGGTGGTCAAGAGGAATAATTTCTTTAAAGAACTTATGCTCATCATTTAACAGAGTGAGATGCTTAAAATTTTTGCCTGAGCCAAGGCACCAGCACTTATCTCTTTTAAAACCCAGCTTAAGATGTGATTTTATTGAGCTGATTATAAACCCTTTGGAGCTTTTAATAAGCTCGGGGCTATCGTAATAATTGTAATTTTTTTGTTTACCGTATTTATCCATTGAAACAAATCCCAGCGGGCAGATGGAGTTTATGTAAAATCTGCTGTAGAATTTCTTAACACCCCCGAATGCTGTGATCATATCATAAACAAATACACTAGAGAGCTCATGAGAGCTGAAGCCGTTAATACTGATTTTGCAGAACTCCGTAAGCCGCTTGGTATCGGTAAACGGCACACCTGTAACACCGGCACCATGGCGGCCTGGATTTATGCCAAGTATCATATAGCGTGGTTTTGTATCCCCGTAATATTTATTATAAAAAAGCCGGGTTACACGTTTTATTTCATCGCCTGAAAACGGGTTCATAACACCAATGCCCTTTGGCAGAGGGGATGTATATTTAAGCGAATTATTAAATGCCAGAATTTTTTGGGAGAGTGATGGCATAAAAATTTAATGAAATTAAAGAACAAAGATAATTTTAGTTAATTAAATTAAAAAGTCTTAAACATGCTACAGCTAATATGTGATTTTAAAATATATTTGTGTGCAGCCCTTCGGCTTTGCTCTGAGGTGCCGTTCGACTCCGCTTAGGGCAATAATTAGTTACTATGTAAAACAACATACATAATTTTTCCGTGTATAATTTGCTTTGGTTGTGTATCTTTGTAATACAGGATCAAATAAATTTAATAAAATATATGAAAATAAACAGCTTTTTAAAGATTTTGCATTATTTACCTGCGGTTTTATTGTTAATGGGCACGCTTGGTGCACAAACAATTAATCAAAAACTGATAACCGGTATTCCGCATTATAACGGAACAGTTGACGCTTACTCAATGAAGTATGATGCAGCATCAGGCGGGTGGATTTATAGTGCGTATGATACAGTATCAGCAAAATTCAGGGTAATAACACCAAAAGGTACATCTGGTGAGTTTAATTATATCTCAAACTATAATGCACTCTTTGATAGCGAGGGTAACAGCTATGTAGTTGGAAGCAATAATATTACAGATACATCATACAACTATTCAATATTAAAAAATAATGAAGTAATTGGAGTATATGATAATGTTGCTGATGGCTGGGTAATGAAAGATGACATACTTTACTTTGCAGCTGGCGAGCAAAACAAGAGCTGTTTAATTGCATACGATACAAAAACAGGCAATATGAAAAAAGGTAAGTTATATGATGAAGTTAGACTTGCTAAAACTGAAGAGACATACACAGAAGGCGAGCCGATGGGATATGTAGGGTTCACCTCATCGGGATTGCCGTATTATATTGCTGTTTTAAACGATGAAGTATTTTTGGTAATTGGCGATGAAGAACAGAAACATTACAGTGATATTACATGGTATGACCTGAAATTCAGTCAAAATGATGTGCCTGTATATATAGCTAAATCACAAGGCAAGTTTTATTATATAAGGGGCAACACGTTTACAGTAAAAGGAAATGAAGAATATAAATCGTTTGACTGGGTTTACGGACCGATAAAATTTGATAACCAAGGCACACCGCTGTATACAGGTCAGGATTCACTTGGAGAAAATAAATACCGCTCAACACTTATGCTGGGCAATGCGGCAATAACTACTGTAGATGGTTATATTTATAATTATATGTTCACCCCTTCGGGAAAGATTGCATATATTGTCTCAAAGGAAACCGCAGACAAGGATGGTGAAAGCGGTTGGGAGTATTACTTAGTTGTTGACGGTAAGAAAGACAAAGTTTACAGTTCCGTAAATAATCCTGTATTTAATAATGGCGGTGTAATGTACACCGCATCAGATAAAAACAATAAATACTTTGTTGTAAGAAATGATAAGGTAATTTCTGAAAAGTTTGATTATATAAGTGATACTAAAATTCTTCCTTCAGGGGGAGTTTCTTATGTTGCATCTAAGTACGGCAACTATGATAAACATATTCCCGATAAGTATTATGTATATATTAACGATGAAGAATTTGGTCCGTACAATATTATTAACACAGCTGACTGGAAAACAAGCGAACAGGTAATGATAAACGGTAATAACTATGCATTTATGGCAGGTGAGCTTACTGACCCGGTAAACTACACCTACAGATATACAATAGTTTCAAACAGCGGAAAGAGTAAAGAGTTTGATAATGTAGGTGACCTTAAATATGTAAACGGAAAGTTAGTTTATTTTGCAGGAAATATGAAAGGCAAAGGTACTTATTTGTATGATTATGGGCTGTATGTTAACAACAAAAAACTTGGCGAAACTTATTCAGCTTATTCTGATGTAAATGTTAATAACGAAGGAACAATAACATTTACAGCTTCTAATAACAATGAAATTTATTATGTAACTGCAAAGCCATAAATTTAAATATTAACATAATAGAATTTTATTTTAAATGCGGGTATGTAAATACCCGCATTTTTATTTAAAACTGCTTATTCTGAATATTGCTTAAGTTTTACAGCATCTGTTATTCTAATAACTTTGCCGTCAACTTCTATCATGCCTTCATCCTGCAGTTTTTTTAAAGTACGGGAAAGTGTTTCAGGAATTGTGCCAAGATAAGAAGAAAGGTCATTCTTGCTGATAGAGAGTGAAATTTTATTTTGCTCTTCAGATCGGCGCTCGTTAATAATATAACCTGCTACTCGTCTTGAAACATCTTTTAGCGTAAGCTCTTCAATATGATTATTAAGGTGCCTAAGGCGTTTTGCAAACCCGGCGCACATCTTAATACAGATTTTTGTATTACTTTCAAGCATTTCAAGAAACAGGCGGGCAGGAACTAAAACAACACGCGTATTATCTTCTATTGCCATTGCATTTGCGGGATAGCCAAAATTTCCCGAAAGCGTTCCGCTTAAATTTTCAAACAGCGGTACTTCGGCAAATGTATTGTTTGCTGTTATAAGATGAAGAATATGTTCTTTTCCATCTTTGGATATTTTATATATCTTAACAAGACCGGCTGAATTGATATAAAAACCTTTATAAGGCTCGGTATCAAAAAAAATTATATCACCTTTATTAAAAGTTTTAACTTTTACAATTTTTGAAATCTTATCAAGCTCGTTATCATCAAGTCCGGAAAAAATGTAAACCTTTTTTAAGTTATCACTTGCCATTTATGGTATTTTAATTCCAATTTACCGCAATATTACTGTAAATTGAAAAAGAATCATTTATAAAATTACATAATAAATTCACATTAAAAAATTCAGATTATTTGCCTGCATAAAATGCAAAAAATGGGATTTAGTTAAATATTGAATTATTAATAAATTATTTTGAAATTATAAGATAGTATATGGAAGAATTACAAAAAGATATCACTAAAACGCTTTTATATTATGATATATTTTCGCATCCGTTAAGCGGTGATGAGATATTTTCATTTCTGCCTCACAACGCGGTAACTAAAAGTGAGGTAAAAGCCATACTTGCTAAAACGGTATCATCAGGCAAGGCACATTTTTCCGAAAAGGATGGTTATTATTTTATAAAACCATCAATTGAAAATGTTTACAGAAGAAAAGAAAAAGAGTTCTGCTCAAAAAAAATGTGGAAGCGTGCAGAATATGTTACGCATATAATAAAAAGATTTCCCTATGTACGGGCAGTTATGGTTACAGGCAGTCTTTCAAAAAATTCCAGCGATAAAAATAGTGACATTGATTTTATGCTCATTACAAAACCCGGGCGGCTATGGATTACCCGTACTTTGCTTATGCTGTTTAAAAAATTATTTTTATTTAACAGCTATAAATTTTTCTGTATTAATTATATTATTACAGAAGATAAACTTGAAATTTCAGATAAAAATGTTTTTACTGCAACCGAAATAGCAACAATTAAAGCTGCGTATAATTCTGCATTAATGAATAAGTTTATAAAAAATAACAGCTGGGTAACAGAGTACTTCCCGAACTATAAACTGTGTGACCCGATGATGCATACAAGCGGCTGTAAAGTAAATGAAAAGGTAAGCATTTTACAGGCTATAGCTGAATTTATAATACCGGTGAAATTAGCCACTCTGCTTGATAAAAAGCTGATGTATTTTACCCGCAATCACTGGAAGAAACGCTACCCGCACTTAAATGATGAAGAACGAAACCTTATGTTCCGCTCTACAGAAAATGTATCTAAAACACACCCTGGCAATATGCAGAAAAAAATACTTGAGCTTTATTCCGAAAGACTAAAACAATACAATCTGATTTCCTGCGCAGTTTTAATTTTCATGTTTATTTGATCTTCTTGAAAATTAATTCATACTAAAATTAATAAATACAATAAATTTTGGCACAAGTCCTTTTTGCAAATACATATTTTTTAAAGCACGATCCCAAGGAATACCGCAGCATGAATCTGTATGCGCCGCTTGGTACGCTTTATGCAGCAGCATTTGTAAAACAAAAAGGTTACTCCGCCGCATTGTTTGATACAATGCTTGCTGAGTCAGAAGAAGACCTTAGGGCTTTGCTTAATGAGCATAAACCCGAATTTATGGTGATTTATGATGATACATTTAATTACCTTACAAAAATGTGTTTAACCAGAATGCGTGAAGCGGCATTCAGAATGAGCGAAATAGCTAAACAGTTTGGCTGTATTGTAATAGTTTCGGGTTCTGATAGCGTTGATCATCTGGAAAAATACTTCAGTCATAATGTAGATTATGCAATATGCGGAGAAGGTGAGCAGACATTGGGAGAGCTTTTGGATTATTTGACGGGAAATCAATCTAATATTAACGGAATAAATGGGCTTGCATATACTGAAAATGGAAAAATAATTAAAACCGCTCCGCGAAAAGTATTAAGGGATTTGGATTCACTGCCATACCCTGCATGGGAACTTGTTGATCTTGCTGAGTACCGCAGACTTTGGCAAAAGCATCACGGATATTTTTCTATGAATCTTGTTACAACCCGCGGGTGTCCCTTCCATTGTAACTGGTGTGCAAAACCCGTATATGGGCAGGTTTATAATTCACACTCACCGGAGTATGTTGCAGGTATGATAAAGCATGTGAAGGAAAGATATTCGGCAGAGCATATCTGGTTTTGTGATGATATATTCGGGCTTAAGCCCGGTTGGGTTACAAAGTTCAGCGAAATTGTAAACAGCAGAGCAGAAAAGATTCCGTTTAAATGCCTTTCAAGGGCAGATTTGTTATTAAAGGAAGATAATATCCGGCATTTGGCTAAAGCTGGGTGTGATGAGATATGGATTGGCGCTGAGTCAGGTTCCCAGAAGATACTTGATGCAATGGATAAAGGGACAAAGATAGAAGAAATTTATGAATCTACAATGCTGCTTAAGAAGTACGGGATTAAAACCTGTTTCTTCCTTCAGTTTGGTTATACCGGTGAAACTATAAGAGAAATTAACGATACTTTAAATATGGTTAATGAGCTAATGCCGGATGATATAGGTATTTCAGTAAGTTATCCTTTACCCGGTACAAAATTCTACGAAAGGGTAGCTTCACAGATGAAACAAAAATTTAACTGGGTGCTTAGTGATGATTTTGAAATGATGTTTGATGGCACATATTCAACAGAATTTTATCGGGTACTTCACAAGCGTGTGCATAAGGAGTATCGAACAAGACAATTGATTCATGAACCTCTTAAACGGTTCAGGAGCCTGTGGAAACTGCCTGTATATGCAGCGGGGTGGATAACAAGTTCTAGAAAATTGAGATCAATGTTAAATTAAAGATTAAAATGTAATTTATAATATAGTAATTTTTTACTTCCACACAACCTTAAATCTTTCACATACAATGAGCATATCAGGGCTGAATTCTTTTCCGATAAGCGGCAGTGTACGAGTGAAGTATTTTTCGTGTACCTGCATCCAATAGTTCAGTGAAAGATCACCTTCCCCTTCATTATGGGCAAGAACAGAATCTGCTTCATTGAATTTTATGATTGATACTTCAAGAGTTTCAATAATACATTTTGGTTCGTTTTTACCATTAACAATTACTGTAAGCAGCCCGGGTTTTGGGATAGGATTTCCTTCATGCTCCCATTCCCACAAAGAAGAGCATGTTGCGGTTTTTAAACCGCTAAGCACAGGTACCAATAAATCATCTGCCATTTTTGGTGAGTCGCCAAATTTATCAATCATAAAAATGTTCGCTCGGGAATCATTTTCTTTGCCAATTGAGGTTAAATATTGCATGAAAAATTCTTCTGCTCTCATTTTTATTTTACTTTGCAGTATTAAGATTTAGTTTTCTAATTTTTTCTTTCATCGGAGTTATTGAACCTATTTTTCTGCCCACTTCCGAATCTCTGATTAATACATTTAATCTTCGTTTTTTAGTTTCATCCTGTTTTGGAGAAATAACCCACCAAGTTGCTGTTTTTTTGTAACCCGGGGGCATATTGCTGAAATATTTCCATGCAGTTTTATTTGATTTTAGCTGTTTAAGGAAACCTGCAGGAAATTTAATTTCCTTCTGTTCATTTGAATATAATCCTGTTTTTTTAATATCTCGGTTTTTATATACATGCAGACCAAACGGATGCATTTTTTTGTTTTTAATAAGCTCCTCAGCTTTTTTGATATTTATTGTACTCCATACACTGCCTTTACGGCGGGGAGTGTACCGCTGAGAATACTTTTCTTCATCAATACCTCTTGCAATTCCGTCTATCCACCCAAAACACAGCACTTCTTCCAAAGCCTGCTTATATGTTATATTTTTTTTACCTGAGCTTTTTTTATAATAACCAACCCAAAGCTCCGTTTTTTTTGTATGATTTATTTCAAGCCATTTTCGGAATGATTTCTGTGTTTTGAAAAATTTTATTTTTTTTGGTTGTGGTGCTGTCATTGAATGTTTTAATTAATTCTGCAAATATACTATTAATTATTTATTTTTTTGTAAACTGTAATTTAGGAATTGAAACAATTTCAATACATTGAAGATATAATATAAAAAGTTTAATTTACTGTAAATTACTAAAAGGAGTTTTATATGAAATACAAAGTTATCGCAGCTATTTTTATTTTAACAGTATTTTTATCTCAAGGCAAATCATACTCTCAATCTGCAACAACTATGCAGGATATACTTGAAACTGTATCTGCAAAAGTTATTGAACTTGAGGATCAGCGTAATCAGGAAATTGTTAATATGACATTTGACCTGCTTGTTAACACAGGAAAGAAAACTCTATGGAGATATCTTGATCCTTCATTTGATTACGATGTAATGGTTCTTGGCGATAGACGAATTGAAAACCTGAAAATAACTGTTTATAAAAAAAATAATACAACAGGCGAGTGGGGTTTTGTTGATGAATATACTGATAAAAACCCAGTGCTTAGACTTGATCCACAGGATTTAGAACAGTATGAATTTACCGTAACCGCAGATAAGTTCAAAGCAGGGAACTCTACCGGTCATTTTGCTCTGCTGCTATATCACCAAAATCCGGAAAGAGGTAAATAATAAATTTATTGCTTAATAATCCTAACACTGTAAAATCTTACAAATTTAGGATTTGATGGGATGTAGTTATTAAGTAATACCGAAAAATTAAAAAAAGTACTTCCCGGTGCGCTGTTCATTGTAATTGAATACGAGTCATAAAAAGGAGTAAAAATATCCCGGGTTAACGGAACAAATGGAGTTGCATTTGTAAAAAACTCAATTTTGCCGTATGCGTTTGGAGTATCTGCATTAGATTGAATGTAAAAACTAACCTTTATACTGCCGTTTACACTAGTTGAAAATGCAACTGTGTCTCGGGCTGTTCCGGTAGAGTTAAGCCAAACACCAATTGAATCAGCAGAAAATAATACAGAATCTCCGGGAGGGGGAACTGGATTATTAATATTATCATCACTGCATGAAAAAAGGAAGCCCGCGAAGACAATCACGATAACCGTTAGAAATTTCATAAGTATATTATATTCTGTTATATTACAAATATAAAAAAATTTATTTTAAAATAATTGCAATAAAAAAAATTACCGGATTATAATTAGTTAAAATTATTTCAGAATTATTAATAAATTTTTAATGCATTTTGCCTTACCTTAAATGATTGCTATATTGCTTTAATTTATACATATTTTTGAAAATTTTCCTCACACATGCTTATTACTTGAAAAGTGATCCCAATGAATTGCGGATTATGAAGCCTTATGTCCCTTTAGGAATACTTTATATTTCAGCATATTTAAAACAGCATGGATTTAATGTTTCAGTATATGATACAACATTTAAAAGTTTTTCAGAACAAAAATCAGCTCTCCTGGCTGAAAAGCCTGTAATAATTGCGATATACAGCAATTTAATGACCAAACTTAATGTATTGCCCTTAATTGAATGGATAAAAAGTTCAGCCGAATTAAAAAACAGCAGAATTGTTTTAGGCGGTCCTGAGCCGCCTCACCACTTTACAGAATTTTTAAATTTTGGCGCCGATATTATTGTTGAAGGCGAAGGCGAAGAAACAATGAGGAAGCTTTGCTGTGAACTTTTAAAGGAAAATCCCGAAATTGAAAAAGTTAACGGTATATTTTATAAAAAAAATAATGAAATATTTAAAAATCCACCGTGTCAAAAAATTAAAGATATAGATACATTACCATTTCCGGATAGAAGTTCAATTGATCTATCTTTATATATGAATGCATGGAAGAATGCACACGGTTACAGTTCTTTAAACATTAGTACAATGCGGGGATGCCCTTATACTTGCAAATGGTGCTCTCACAGCGTATATGGAGTAAGTTACAGAAGAAGATCCCCTGAAAAAACAGCAGACGAGATTGAATTTATTATCAGGAATTATAGCCCCGATACAATTTGGTTTGTGGATGATGTTTTTACTGTTTCGCATAAATGGCTGGGTAAACTTCTTGATGAGTTTAGAAAAAGAAATTTATCAATCAAGTTTGAGTGTATTTCGCGAAGCGACAGACTTAATGAAGAAGTGATTAAAATACTTAAAGAACTTGGGTGTATAAGGTTATGGATAGGGGCAGAGTCAGGCTCTCAAACGGTTCTCGATCTGATGGAAAGGCGTGTAAATGCTGCAGATACCCGCGAAAAAATAATATTAACCCGAAAATACGGAATTGAAGCAGGAACATTTATAATGCTAGGTTACCCCGGGGAAAAAAAAGAAGATATTTTTGAAACTACCCGCCACTTAATTGATTCCAATCCTGATATTTTTTTAACTACTGTTGCATATCCAATAAAAGGAACACCATTTTACAATGAAGTGGAAACAAATCTTATTACAGATAAAAAATGGAGCGAGAGAACAGACCGTGACCTTGATTTTAAAGGCAGATACTCAAAAAGATTTTATAAGCATGCAAACCGTTATTTAGTAAATGAAGTGAACCTGCATAAGATGAAAAATAGTAATGCGGGAGCAGCAGAAATAAGCAAAACATTCCTGAAAGCAAAGTTATCAAAATTAATGATGAGACTCATCTCATGACCACCGCTGATACCAAATCGGCATTCAATTCAATTGCAACTGATTATGACAGGCGGGATAACCAAAACCATATACTTCAATGGATGCGCAGCGTTGTACACAAAGTTTATTTAAAACATTTGCCTAAGGGCGCGAAAATTCTTGAACTTAACGCTGGGACAGGAGTAGATGCAGTATTTTTAGCCGATAAAGGATTCAGTGTTTTTGCTACAGATATTTCAGATAAAATGATAGATTTAATAAAGACAAAAAGTAAAAGTGAAATTACAAAAATAGAAGCAAAGACATTATCTTTTGATGAAATTTCACAATTAAATGAAATTAATTTTGATGCTGTCATTTCTAATTTCGGCGGACTTAACTGTATCAATGATTTTGGCAAACTTTCAGGTGATATTGCAGTAAAGCTTAAACATGAGGGATTATTTATTGCTGTAGTTATGAACAAAATATGCCCATGGGAAATATTTTATTTTTCCATTAGATTTAAATTTTCAGAAGCTCTCAGGAGGTTTAGAAAAAACGGAATAATGGCTATTCTGAACAGCGAGAAGGTATTAACATATTATTTTACACCTTACAAATTTGCTGCTGCTTTTAGCAGTAATTTTACTATAGTAAAATTATATACTTTAGGGCTATACACTCCGCCTCCATATCTGATTGGAATCTATAACAAATTTAAGATGCTTGTTAAATTGTGGATGAAAATTGACAAACTTATATTTTCTTTGCCAGTATTAAATCGTTTTGGTGATCATTTTATAATTGTTATGAAGAAAAAATGATACCAGCCGCAAAAATTAATGTTGCATGGGTTACCAGCGGATTTTACTTTGATGAAAATGATATGCAGGGAGCACCTGCCATATTTGATCTAGCAAATGAAATTTCTAAAGACCCGGAGATTGAACTTACTGTATTTGCACTCTACTATCCAAAATTTAAAAAAGAATATAATCTGAAAAATATAAAGGTATATACATTTTTTGACAGTCATAATGCAAAATTATCAAGTTTCAAAAAACTAAAGATATGGCGTTTGTTCAGGCGGAAATTTACCGAAATTCATAACATTAATAAATTTGATCTGATACATTCATTTTGGGCAGGTGAACCGGGCTATAATGCTGCAATTATGAGTAAAAAACTGAATATCCCGCTAATTGCAAATATTTGCGGCGGTGAGTTAGCTGCAATTCCTCAAATTAATTACGGCTCGCAGCTGAGAGCAACTCAAAAATATTTCATTAACAGAACTTTTGAACAGGCAGAAAAGATAGTGTGCGGGAGTGATTTTATTTTAAAAATAGCAGCTGATATTTACTCTGTAAAAATTTTGGATAAATTTGTGAAAATTCCATTTGGTATTAAAACAGAAAAATTTAGTCCCCAAAAAAAATCAAATATCATTAATAATGAACCTGTATTAATAAACATAGCACATATTATACCCGTAAAAGCCCATAATGATCTATTAGAAGCTACATTAAGAGTAAAAAAAATTTATCCAAAGGTAAAATTAAAAATATACGGCAGTGATAATAATAATTTTGCTGATAAATTATCACGAATTCCCGATTTGAATGAAAATGTTGAAATTTATGGATTTACAGAGCATGACAAACTTCCGGATATTCTAAAGAACGGAGATATTTTTGTATTAAGTTCATTATATGAATCCCAAAATGTAGCAATTCTTGAAGCTGCATTTTCAGCCTTACCAGTGGTTTCAACAGATGTTGGTATAGCACGCGAAATAACCCCATATATTTCAGCACCCGGCGATATAAACGCTTTGACTGAGAATATTTTAAAAGCTATCAAAGAGTACAAAACAGAATATAAAGATTTAACTCAAAAGTTTTCACTTCAATCAACTACCGGAAAATATAAAGTGTCGTATCAAAATATTAAGCGGTAAAATTAAATATTATTAAAGAAGAGATAATAATTTTTCTAAAACAAACTCCGGTGTAAATCTATTAAGGCATCTTATATCACCATATTTACAATCAGGTTTCATGCAATTACCGCACTCCAAGTCAGATGAATTAAAGCAAAGAGTGTGATTGCCGGGCTGGCAGGTCCAGTCACTGCGGGTAGCCCCAAGTAATAGGATACCCGGTTTGCCAAGCGCCCATGTAATATGGAACAAGCCCGAATCATCGCTTACAGCACCGCTGATGCAAGAAATAACTCCTGTAATTTCATATAATGAAGTTTTGCCAACAAGATTGATTAAATTTTTATTGAATCTGCGGGAATATTCATTTGCCTTTTCCTTTATATCATTTGTTCCTGCCAGAAGTATAATAAAACCTTCATCAATCAATTTTTGTGCAAGTGCAAAATAATTTTCGTCACCCCATCTCCGTGTTTCATATAAACCTGCCGGATTAATAAGTATTATTTTTCTAATTCCATCCCAGCCGTTTTTCTTTAAAATAGTTTCACCTTTATGCAATGTATCAAAAGATAGTTGAGGTTTGCATAAATTTAAAACCTCTTTAAAACCTGCCCGGTCAAATGTTTCTAAAACACGGATTGAATGAGGCTTCGGAGCATAATTATCAAATTCACTAAAGTCCTTAACACCTGTAATTTTCCTAACTAAGCGGCTGTATCTGTTGTTTTGAAGATCTATTATTTTATCATATTTCATTCTTCTTAAAACAGCACTAATTTTAAATATAGATTTATATCTGGATAATTTACCGGAATATCCTCTATAACTTGTGTGTTTATAATCAAAATTTCCCTCCGGGAAATATATATTATTAAAAATATTAAAAGCATCTGCCAGAGTTGAATAATTTTTTAATGTAAGCAGATCAATTTCAGCATCAGGGTAGTTTTTTTTGAATGATATACACGCAGGAAAAGATAATGCTGTATCTCCGGCAGCATGCAGCCTTATAACCAGTATTTTCAAGACTTTCATCTTACAATTTTTTCTGATGTAGAAAAATTAATTCTACCAATGTTATTTGGCTAAATTTGTATATGTTTATAAACTTTAGGGATAAATTCTGTGTGATGACTGAATATAATTGTTGTTTTATCATTACGTTGATTAAGTAGGTTATGCCAAAGTTCTGCTTCAAGATTTCCCTCGAGCATTGAGTTAGCTTCATCTAACACCAGAATAGCAGGTTCATTAACCAAAGCTCTTGCAATTGCTATTCTGGATCTCTGCCCAGCACTTAATGTTATACCCCGCTCAGCAATATTTGTATCAGCACCATTAGGCAGCTGGTTAATAAATTTTTCAGCCATACTGATTTTTAATATATCATAAAATTTTTTTTCAGAGATCTCATTATTTTTTATTAATATGTTTTCGCGGATTGTTCCTTCAAAAAGTATTGCTTCTTGTCCCACAAAACCAATATTGTTTCTTAGGGTAAAGGTGTCAACATTTTTAATATTTTTATCATCTATCAGAATTTCACCGTTATTGGCTTTATAAAAACCCAAAATTAAACTGGAAATTGTAGATTTCCCCGAGCCCGAAGGTCCCGTAATAAGCAGCCACTCCCCAGGGTTAACAGAAAATGATATATTGTTTAATACCAATTTTTTACTGTTGTACCCAAATGATACATTTTTAAATTCAACTTTCCCCTTTAGTGTATCAATATTTGGTTTATAAAAATTATCAACTTCATTTAAATCTGTTAAATTGTTCAGGTCAATAGTTTCTGTAATTTTTATTGTTGAACCTGAAATGTGATAATAACGGGAGTATACTCTTCCTAATGAAAGAAATGCCATAGTTAAAGAATATGAATAAAAATAAAATGCAACCGCACTTCCCGGCGACCAGCTTGATGAACCATAAATACCAATGTAAAAAATAAACAGCAGTAATAAAGAAACTATCACAAAAACAGATTGTGTGCTCTTTGCCTGATAAGAAGATGACTTAACTTCATTTACCAGAGCGGCAATAAGTTTATTTTTATATTTTTCAATTCTTCTTTCTTCAAGCAATAATGCTTTTACCTCGCGAATGCCGGTTAATGATTCATCCATTACGGCATTGGCTAAGGCATGCTCCTTCTGACTTTCACCCGATGACACCTTAATTTTCCTGCTGAAATAATACATTAGAGGAATTATACATAAAATTATTAAAGTAACTATACCGGTTGCAAACGGGTTGAGCATCAGCATTAATATCAGACATCCAGTTATAAAAAGAATATTCTGATATGCAGGAACAAGTATTCCCGAATATACATTCTGAAGCATAGAAATATCTTCAGTTGCACGGGATGTTAACTTTCCAACTGCTTCATCTTTAAAAAAGCTAACAGGGAAGTTAAGTAAAGTTTTAAAATATGCGGTTCTTATGTTATTTCTGAGCTGAAAGCCTAGCTGCTGCATTAAAATATTAGTGTAATACCCCAATATTGTTGATAATATTATTATTCCGCCTATTAAAACTATTAACAAAGTAATATTTAAATCCGGGCTGCCATCGTTACTATGAAGCAAATGATCCACCATAATTTTAAACAGCCATGGATATATCAGATTTGTTACAGAAACAAAGGTTAAACAAATAAGTGCAATAATCAGCTTTTTTCTGCTGTATTTAACTGACCGAAATAATAATTTTATTAGCTTCAATTTTTAATATTATTAGTTTAAAATACAATATAGGTTTGTAAAAAAATACATTTTAATTAAGTCATTAAATTATTATTCAGTTTTTACATTATAGAATAATATTGAGAATAAAATTATTAACTTTATATAAACCTTTAGGTGTTTTTTATTGCTTATATATTGTTAAATTTGCTGTTCAATGATAGCACTTGTTAATCCACGTTCAGCAAATTGGGGATTTCGTGTTCCTAATTCAATACTTACTCTGGGTGCCTTTCTTGAAGAAAGATATGAATATGAAATAATTGATGAAAATCTTGGCACAAATGCCGGGTATAAAATTGCTAAGCTTGTTCAAAAAGGAATTAAGTATATTGGAATAACTGTGATGCCAGCACTTCAGTTACGCCGGGCTTATGCCATTTCTAAGGAAATTAAAGAGCGGTTTCCTACAGTTACTATAATTTGGGGCGGATATTTTCCCTCACTGCATCCGGCAACTGTACTGAATTCAGGAATAGTTGACTATGTTCTCAAAGGTCACGCTGAAAATTCATTTATTGAGCTTATTGATTTACTTGAATCAAAACCCGAAGCAAAAAAGTTGAATGAAATTGCCGGGTTATCATATATTATGGAAGGGAAAATTTTTCACAATAAAAAAGCTGAACCAATTATTCCCGATATAATTCCAAGGCTGCCTTATCATAAAGTTGATGTTGAAAAATATTTAAGCGTAGCAAATACTTATTTAGGTCCCCGTACTATTGGATATCATTCCAGTGTTGGATGTCCGTTTCTATGCGGATTTTGTGCCGTTGCTGGAATTTATAAAGGTAAATGGATTGGAAGAAGTGCAGAGCTTACAGCAGGTGATATAATTTTCCTTAAAAATAAATATAATATTGGAGCTGTAGAGTTTCACGATAATAATTTTTTTGTTGCAGAAAAACGTGTATATGATTTTGCCAAAGCAGTAAATGGACTTGGACTGGGATGGTGGGGTGAGGCACGACCTGATACAGTTATGAAATTTTCTGATGATACATGGCAAATGATGGCTGATGCAGGATGTAAAATGATATTCTATGGTGCTGAAACCAGTAATGATGATTTATTAAAGCTGATGCATAAAGGAGGTACGCAAAATGCCCAGACACTTATTGATCTTGCCGAAAAATCAAAACAATTTGGTATTGTGCCGGAGCTTTCATTTGTGCTTGGAAATCCAACCAATAACGTAACTGGTGATATTGCAATAGATCTTAAATTTATTAAACAGATAAAAAAGATAAACCCCGCGTCAGAAATTGTACTATACACATATTCACCGGTTAACTTTGAAGATTCTGAAATCTCAATTGCTGCAAAGATGAAAGGATTTGACTACCCCAAAACATTAGAAGAGTGGGTTTCACCCAAATGGCAGAATTTTGACCTTCGTAAAAATCCGCTTACCCCCTGGTTAAAACCGCATCATTTTAAAATGATAAGAAATTTTGATAAGGTACTAAATGCATATTATCCTTCAAACAGCGACCTGAAAATTCGCGGATGGAAACGTTCATTGTTAAAATTAATGGGCGGCTGGCGGTATAGGGCCGGTTTTTATAATGCACCGTATGAAATTATGTTAACCCAAAGATTTCTAAAATACCGTCAACCGGAAGTTGAAGGTTTTGCCTTTGAAAATTAAAATATTTTATCAATTTTAATTTTTAAAATTTATTTAGCATAAAGCTATTAAAAAACTTTTAAGAAAGATAGATCATTTTTACCGCTACCATTTTATTGTTAAACCAAAGATGGAGCGTATAGTATTTGAAAAAGTAAAGAAATTTTCTTTTACAATAAGACCTACTGTATTTAATCCAAATGATTATTATTCCAGTAAAATATTTGCTTCTTATATTAATTCAATGGAGGTGGAAGGGAAAAATATTCTTGATATGGGTTCCGGCTCTGGGATTGTAAGTATTTTTGCTGCATCTAAAGGTGCATTTTGCACAGCTGTTGATAATAATCCCGTTGCGGTAAAATGCATAAACGAAAATATCATTCAAAACCATTTTACAAAAAAAATTACTGCTATCGAGTCAGATTTGTTTGAATCAAAACAGCTGGAAAATAAAAAATTTGATGTAATATTTTTTAACCCGCCGTATTATAAAGGAATTCCCAAAAATAATTTTGAAACAGCATTCAAAGGCGGCAATAATCTTGAAGTTATTCAAAGATTTCTTGCTTCATCAAAAAATTATTTATTAAAAAACGGGATAATAATATTTATTGTTTCAAGTGATATGGATATAGATGAATTTTTCAACATGCTAAATACAGCTGGTTATAATTATAAAATTTTAACGACCAATAAAAAATATTTTGAAACGTTTTATATAATAGAGGCAGTTATAAATTAATGAAACTAATTTTTTATTAAATTACATTATATGGTGTTTAGAGTTGTTATTACAATAGTTATCTTTTCGCTTCAGGCACTTGTTTATTATACATTTATAAATTACTGGAAAACCACACGATATTATAAACCTTCTCATCGCTGGTGGGCGCTTGCACCGTTTATAATATTTAATGTTTCATTTCTTGCAGTAACACTTATATGGGGCAGAAACTTTGCTCCGCCCGATTGGTTCAGGATAGCAGGTCTTTATCCGTTTTATGTTTGGATGGCAGCAACATTTTTTATTTCTTTATGGCTGCTTGCCGGTAAGATAATTAAACTTCCGTTTCAGATACCGCTTTGGATTGCAAAAATTTTTAAACCCTCAAGAGAAAAAATCCATAATCTAAAACAGAAAAAACCTGTGCAGATTGCAGACCTTTCCAGAAGAAAGTTTGTTCGCTATGCTACAATGGGAATTTCTGCTTATGCATTTACCGGTGCCGCATACGGTATGATAAGGCATGATTCCTTTGAAATTGATTACAAAGATATTATGATTGATAACCTGCCTGCTGAACTTAAGGGGACAACCATAACACTAATCAGCGATATTCATGCAGGGCAGTATATGAATGAAGATGATATGAAAGAGTATGCCGATGCAATCAGCTCGCTAAACAGTGATATTATATGTATGCCGGGTGATTTTGTGAATTATGATTCACGTGATATCCACATGCTCACTCGGGCTTTCCGCGACCTTAAAGCTAAATATGGTATATATGGCACATTGGGCAATCATGATTTTTTCCAAAACGCTGCTTATGTTGCAAAAGCATTGCTTAATGAATCACCAATCCTGCTGATGCGAAACGAACACCGCGTACTTAAAATAAATGGCAAAGAACTTTATTTGTTAGGTATTGATGATACAATTAGCTCAGGAGCAAAAATGGATGAGGTGCTTAAATATTACGGAGCTATGGATAAATTCCTGATGGAAAATGATCCTAAATTTAATACATCACCTAAGATACTGCTTTGCCATAAACCGTATGGTTTTGATATATTGGCTAAAAAGGAAATTGATCTTGTTTTAAGCGGTCATACACACGGGGGACAGGTTGTGCCTGTAAAATTTGGTAATTTTAATTTATCGTTTGCTGCAACTGTAAGCAAATATATTGATGGCTTATATAAGATTGGTAAATCAAATATGTACGTAAGCAGGGGAATAGGTTCAGTCGGTTTGCCTATCAGAATCAACTGCCCGCCAGAAATTACAAAAATTACCTTGGTTTAGGTTATAATTTTATACCCTTTATTTACTATAAAAGGCACTAAATGTTTTTGTTTTAATTACAGGCATTTATTAATATTTTTGCAGATGAAAAGAATTCTATTTCTTCTATTAGTTTCAAGTGTTCTATACTCACAGCAAACTGCAAAGATAACGTATAACTTCTATTCCAACGGTACACCTACGGGTACACCGCCTCTTGTTTTAGAAGCATCGGGAATAATATCTAAATACATCAACGCTTCCGGGGAAATGTTTTATATTGACTATATTTCCGGCAAATCATATCAGTCAGCAGCACTAAAAACCGGTGAAATAATCACCGATGAAGAATTAATTTCATCATACCCTGTACCTGAATTACACAGCGATACATTGACAATATTGGGTTATTTGTGTAAAAAAGCACACGTCGTAATACGATCCAATCACATTGATATATGGTACACAGATAAAACCGGTTTTAAAGGAACACCTGCAATAAATATCGGACCCGCATTGGGCTTGATATTAAGAATTGTAAGAAACGGAAATTATGAGATCCGTGCTGAAAACATTGAAATTAAACCGCTGAATATTTTTCTGCCACGATCTTTCGGAAATATTGTTGAACTGCCTTACTATCGTTATTTACTAACTGCTCAAAATTATACAACCCTAACAATTTTTGAAAATCAAAAGATCAATTATGGAGATAAACCGGTAAATATTTTTACCAATGAACCGGATATTACGTACCGCTTTTCAGAAGGCACAGTTATTCTGAAAAAAGTGAAACTGCCGCAAAATATGGGCGGGCATTCAGTAACCGCTGAGCTAACTGAGCGCTCTGCAGGCGATGCCTATGACAGAACAGGCTCTTTATTTATAATACCTGATCTTACCAAAGATACTTCCATAACTTTTATTGATGCATTTTTAAACGGCATAACTGCTTTGCCAAAGTATGATGCAAGAAACAAAAAAGATTACCGCGGGATTACTTTAACCGAAAAATATACTCCGCCAATTGAGCTAGTGAGATTTATTACACCATTTGGCATAGGCAGTTATAACAGCCAGGTACAGGTTTATGGTGTAAAATGGGAGGATTCCGTTACATACAAACAGGATATTACAAACATGCTTCCAGTTTTGCAGGGTGAAGTTTGGTTTGGAGTATTTATTGGCTGTTATGATAAGGGCGGTCATGAAGTAAGCTTACGCCTCAAATATTTTCCTGATGATGTGCCTCAGGAATCTATCCCCCAGCCAAACGGATACATAATGCCGTTAATTTTTACAACAAATATAATGGAAGCAAGTTCACAGGAATATGCAACTTTATTTGAAACCGATACCCTTTCTCTTTGGGTTGATATTCCAAACGGTATTAAGGAGCTTACCTTAAGATATATTTCAACCGGTCATGGCGGCTGGGGTGGTGGTGATGAATTCAACAAGAAAGTGAATTATATTTTTGCCGATAATAAACTGATATACAACTATATTCCGTGGCGGGATGACTGCGGGATGTACAGAAAGTATAATCCGGCATCAGGGAATTTTCCAAACGGTATGTCGTCAAGTGATTTCAGCCGCTCGGGCTGGTGCCCGGGCTCAACAAGTTTACCTGTTGATATACCGCTTAACTTAAAACCGGGGAGGCACAAAATTTCTGTATATATACCGCTTGGAAAACCCGAAGGCACAAGCTTCAGCTCTTGGAATGTATCAGCAGTATTAACTGGCAAATACTGATTTTTAAATTCAGCACATGAAAATAATTTTAATAATATTAATACAGTTTAGCATTTTATTGCCTAGTCTCTTTTCTCAAACAGGAAATATTCTGTACAGCTCTTATTCAGATACATTAGAAAATCAAAAAATTAATTATAATGCAGATTCAATATACAGCTACATTGAAGCAAATAAACATCTGATAGATTTTAGTGACTGCAATATTTGCAAATCAAGGGCACATATATTAAGCAGGATGATTGAAAAAAAATTTAAAGGAATTAATGTTTATAAAGTATGGCTAATTGCAGATTGTAAACGGCTTTCACAAAAAGAAAAGTACAAATACAAACAGAATGTATATTTAAACCTCGCTGGTAAATGCAGTAACTGGGTTTATCATGTAGCACCTGCTTTGCTGATAAACGGTGATACAATTGTGTTTGATCCTTCAACACAAATAAAACCCGTAAGTATTAAAGAATGGGCATATAAAATTATACCTCAAAACGGAAGTGCATATTTAATTATCAAAGATAAAAGTTACTACTTTTATCCCGAAAGCAAGGATGATTATTTTATTGATGAGACTGATAATTGGGAAACGGGTGATGTAAAGATGAAGGATGAAAAATACCTGCGCTCAATTGATGAAATTCTGTTTGTAAAGTATGGATATTTTGAACCATGGAAATTCAATTATTTTCTTTCAGAAATATTAAAGCTTGTAGATTAAATTGGATGTGTGAATTATTATAAACATGATTTTCAGGAAAATATGATTATAACTTCAAATTTATTTACTGCACAAAAAAACATTATTCATGGTATATCAACACGTTTCCCTATTGAAGAACCATCATTCAACAATTTAAGCAAACATACCGGAGATAACATAGAAAACGTTATAAAAAACCGTTCCCGGTTTTTTGATTCGATTGGTATAAACCAGGCAAACCTTGTTCATGCCAATCAAGTTCATGGCGTAAATGTAACCTTAGTAAATAAACCGGGTCTTTACCCTGCAACAGATGCATTAATTACAGCAACAAAAAATCTTTTTCTTGTTATATCTGTTGCTGATTGTATGCCGGTTATGTTATTTGACCGCCAAAATAGAGCTATTGCAAATATACATTCAGGATGGAGAGGCACTCAGAAAAACATAACAGGTAAAACAATTGAATTGATGCGGGAAATGTTTAATACAAATCCCGCTGAGCTTATAGTGTTTATGGGTCCTGCAATAAGCTGGCAGAATTTTGAAGTTGATAAAGATGTAGCAGATTTGTTCCCTGGTAAATATGTAATTCCAAAAACTGAAGCTAAAGGAAAATATCTAATTGATACCGGAACAATGGTTTATGAAAGTCTTCTGGAAACAGGAACTAAAAAATCTAACATAGAGCGCTCTATGTTATGTACTT
Source organism: Ignavibacteria bacterium (assembly GCA_020852705.1). Classification (GTDB taxonomy): domain Bacteria; phylum Bacteroidota; class Ignavibacteria; order Tepidaquicellales; family OLB5; genus OLB5. Next base: position 32,251 of record JADZAP010000009.1, read on the forward strand.
ATGATAATATGAATTTACATTCTTACCGACGGGATAAAGATATTTCAGGAAGAATGTTTGCTGTAATAGGTATTAATGATAAATAATTTAATATGCAGTGTTTAATTTGTTTGCAAAACAGATGAGATAACTACATCTTTACCAAAAACTTCCTCAAATAGTTTTTTCTTGCTGTTAGCCCCCCATATTTCAAGTTCAATATTTTCGTCATTGCCTGAAATATTAAATTCAATTTTATTTTCTTCAATTAATATACTTATATCCTTTATTGATGATGTATGGCTTCGGTCAAGTCCGTCTGCAATACGGAGTATTGCTGCAAGTTTTTTAACAATTAATTGTTCATCACAAGTTAATTTTGCAAAATCAGGGTGTTTCATTTTTGGGTGGCTTTTTCGATGATAGCGGGCTGTATTTGCAATTATTTCCTTTTCATTTTCAGTAAAACCAAACATTTCAGCATTGCGGATAATATAATATGAATGTCTGTGATGCTGTGAGTGTGAAACAAAGCTCCCGGTTTCATGAAGTATAGCAGCAGCTTCAAGGTACTCCCGTTCAGCTCTGTCGAGCTTATGAAGTTTTTTAGTGATATCAAATATTTGTAAGGAAAGTTTTGTAACTTGCTGGCTGTGAGATTTTTCAATTCTAAAGTTATCTGCAATATGCATTACACTGCTGTAACGGATATTTCCCAGATGATTCTTATCTTTGAGCATGTATTCCTTTTCAATTGTATCAAGCAGTATTCCTTCGCGCAGAGCATATTCCGAAACCATCAGCTCTTTTATCTTTAATTCTTTAAATATCTGCTCAAGTAATATTGCACCGGCAGGCAGTATATCTGCTCTTTGGGGATCAATGCCGGGAATTTTTAATCTCTGCTTAAGTGATTTTGCCCCAAGAATTTCAGAAACAGCATTCTGCAGCTCATCCTTAGTGAAAACAAAATTATTTAGTTTTAAATCAGGTGCTCCGCCTTTGCTAATATTAATTATATTTGCCAGATTTATAATTGTACCCGATGAACCAACAGCTAAGTCATAATTATATTTCCGGCATTCGCGGGTAACGGATGTCATGTAACCTTTAATATACTCTCTGCAGTGTTTAACAGTTTTTTGTTCAATATCTGAATTGCCGAAAAATCTTTCAGAAAGTCTAATAGCCCCAAGTTTTATACTATTATCATAATAAATATCTCTTCCTTTGCCAATTAAAAATTCCGTACTGCCGCCACCTATATCTATCATCAGAATCTGATTATCAAAAACCGGCACCGATTGAAGTATTCCGAGATATATATATCTCGCTTCTTCTACACCGCTTGCAACTTCAATTTTAATACCTGCTTCATTCCATGCACGTAAAATGAATTCTTGCTGATTCACAGCTTCTCTAACAGCACTTGTTGCAATAGCTCTCACCGGCGCATCAGCAGATTCTGCAAGTGCTGCAAATTTTTTAAGAGCAGCAATACCCCTATTCATTGCATCTTTTCCCAGGTGTTTCATATCGGCAGAGCCAGAGCCAAGCCGAAGAGAATCTTTTTCGCGACCAAGAATATTAAATTTTCCTGTGTTGGTATCAACTTCAGCAATTATCAGGTGAAATGAATTTGTACCAATATCAATTGCTGCAAGTCTTGGTTTGGGCATATAATCTCTTTTAATAGCTTAAATATATCTGCAATTTACTGGTTTACTACTTTTATCCATTCAGTAATATCATTTAAAAATCCGGGTATAAAATCTTTTTGCAAGCTGCCGTATTCATTTGGGCTGCCCGTAATTGCCTGCTGGAAAAGGTGATTTGCATCCGGATAAATTTTTACTGTATAATTGCTGTTACCTGCTTTTTTAAGTGCATCTTCCATTGGCTTTTGGTTTTGACCAACCGGAACCTGCAGGTCTTTTCCTCCAAAGAGCATCAATACTGGACATGTAACTTTTTCAAGGGCGTAACTTGGGTCATAGCTTAAAAAATATTTCATCCATGGAGTGCTGAATTGAGATATAGTTTCTTTTACTGTTCGTTTTATATATTCATCTTTGTTGTTTATAGCTTTTTTTTCTTCTGTTGACATTTTATCATAATTTTCACTCACATTTTTTTCAAGCTGTTCTTCAAGCTCTTTAATATTTCCGTCTTTAACCAAAGTTTCATATATTAAATTGAGCATAACTATGTAACCTGAAATATCATCATCAGAAGCATTATCAGCTTTCATAATAAGCTTAGATTGTTCTTTTAAAACATCAATTCCCTTTACACCTGTTCCTGCCATTAAGATCATAAAAGCAATATCATTGGTTTTAGTAAATGCTAACGGTGCAACAATTCCGCCTTCACTATGCCCAAATAATCCAATTGCCATAGGCTGAATGAAATCTTTAGTTTTTAAGAATTGGACAGCAGCAACAACATCACCAGCAAAATCAGCAGTTGTTGATTCCTTTACCTTTTTACCCGTAGAGCCCCCAACGCCTCTGTCATCATATCGTAAAACAGCAATTCCGTTACGCGTTAAATAATCTGCAATTTTTTTAAAGATTTTAAATCCAAAGATTTCTTCATCTCTGTTTTGTGCTCCGCTGCCTGTTATCATTACAACAGCAGGAAATTTTTTACCTTCATCTTTTGGGTATGTTAACGTACCCGCAAATGTATTGCCATCATTGTAAAATGTCACTTCATCTGTATTATATGGAAGAGTTAAAGGATCGATATCTGTTTGTTCTGATATAATTTCTCCGCGTACCAGCTGAAACCTGCCTGTTAAACCGGCTTGCGTAAATGTTCCACCAATTGAATCAGTGTAATATAATCCATCAAAAACAGCAAGACCGGGACCTGCAGGCAGTTCAAAATGAATTTTAGGGTTTTTGAATGATACTTTTTCAAGCGGAATATCTTTAGCCCCCTGTTCGGGTATATCTATAAATGCTCTTAGCTCTTTACCTTCGGTAATAAATTTTACACCAACACCTAGTTTTTGCCCCATTATATCAATAGCGCCGTTCCAGCTTGTGTCAATTTCTGTTTGAGAAACAACTAATTTCACGGTAAAAAGTGCGGAAAGTAAAAATAGTATTTTCAGTGGTTTCATATTCATTGTATTTTTTACAAAAATACGAAACTATTTGTTAGACTGCTATTTAATTAGTTTAACTTATCTAAATAAACTTGATATGATATTTTGAATATTTGTAATTTCTGCTTGAGAGTGAATATGAAGTAAAAATAAAATTCTTTTTAAAAAAGGTTGTTAAAAATCTTTTCTGTTAAAAATGCGGAGAGAAAGCACCGTTGGCACAATTGCCCAGAACAACAGGAGAATGACTGAAAATACCATACCGTAATCTGAACCGAAAAATTTTTGCAAAGTTGCTCCTGTATAACCCATTAGTGCCGATACATCAAGTTGTAAAAGGATAAGCATTCTTGCAAGGTCAACAGGATTAAGTCCGGAAATTATAATAGTAGCTTTTTCAAGGGGATAGGAACTGAATAAATAATATAACAGCAGCACAAGTGCATCAAATATAACTGATAAATAAAACCAAATAACAAGAGATAGTCCTATGCCGCGGGCTTTATCCTTATTTTTTACCGAAGATAAAAATGCAAGAGCAGTGAATATGAATGTTAGCATCACGCCGCTTACAATAAGTTGAAAAGCACCTGAGATACCGCCGTAAATAAGCAAAGGTAAGCCAGTACCAACAGAAAAACCGGCAGCAAGTGCGAGTGATAATCCTGCATATTCTGCCCAGAAAATATTTTTTCTCTTAACCGGCATTGCAAGAAGCATTTCCATGAACTCTCTGGAACTATAAAAATGAATAGTTCCAAAAATTATACTTACTAATGGAACAACCAGCAGAACTATATTCAGCAGACTTAAAACTGCTTTAGTTACATCTTTGCCAATAAAAATAATTCCAAATGAAATAATCAATAAAAGCAGGGTGTAGATTATTATCATCTTGCTTCTGAGCACATCATATAAAACATATTTAAATATTTTTAAAGCAGTATTCATTGCTCTGCGCCTCTTGTTTCACCAGAAGTCATTTTGTGAGCTATTGCTTTATTAAGGTTTTCTTTGCCTGTTAGCCGGTATAGTTTTTCTTTTATTTCATCAAAATAAATTTTACCATCAAGCATATAAATTATGCGGTCAGCAATAACCTCAACCTCGCTTACAATATGGGAAGTGATTATAATAAGTTTGCCATTTTGTTTATCTTCAAGTATTTTGGTTTTAACAATTTCGCTTGAAAGCGGGTCAAGCCCTGCTGTTGGTTCATCAAGAATTATAATTTCGGTATTAAACAAAAAAGCAGCTGCACAGCTTAAACGCTGTTTCATCCCTCCAGAAAGCTGTCCAATTTGTTTGTTATACATTTCTGCAATATTTAGTTTTTCTATAAGTTCTGTATCGTAAACTATATTATTTCCCCTGATATCCTTTATCATTTCAATCACTTCTTTTACTTTTAAATTGTCAGGGAAACATGAATATTGAGGCATATATCCTATATGTTTTTTGTATGCGCTATTACCGTTAATTTTGCAGTCTTTTACATATATATTGCCTTCATTAGCTTTTGCAAGTCCCAAAATGCATTTTAATAGTGTTGTTTTACCACTGCCATTTGGACCCATTACAGCAACAACGCTGCTGTTTCCAATTTCCAGTGAAATATCTTTCAGTACTTCAATTTTTCCGAATTTTTTCTTTAGACCTTCAATCTTTATCATTGCCATAGAAATACTTAATTATATTGTGTATACAATTCATTATTTATTGCTTTCATTTCCGGTTCGTTATCCATAAGAGATTCGGGCGTGAACACAGGTACAACTCTTTCAGCCATATCAAGAAGCTCTGCAACAAAACTGCGAAGCAAAAACACCGATTCTGGTGTTTCTTCAACAATCTTGCTGAAAAGACTAACCGGCCTAAATGGCACATCACCTTTTCCATCTTTATTTAGGTCATAACCGTTGTATTTATCCCAGTAATTTTGGGTAAACAGGTTGTTATTGAATGTTGAATTTGTAGTGACATCAAAAGTATTTGCAAAAAAATTATTTGCCTTTATAGTATCATCAGTGCAATTGCCAAGAATTTTAAGAGCATAACCGTTGCCTGTAAGATTATTGTTTGCAATAAGCAGGCGAGTGCCTCCTTCACAATAAATTCCGACTGTGTTATACGAAAATGTGTTTCTTTCAATGTAACTGTCAGTAATTTCCTTCAGCAGCAAACCGTAAGAATTAGGTCCTTTGTTATTTTCAAACCTGTTGTTTATCATCCTTACATTTTTTGTGTACATAACCGCTACCCCGGCACCGTTGTTAGAAAATACATTATTTTCATATACATTATTGTTGCTAAACATAAAGTGCAGCCCGTATCTAATATTCTTAAAACTTGAATTACTTTCTGCTTGGCAGTTAACCGAAAACTCTATATATATTCCATCGCGGTGTCCGCTTATGGTATTATTTTTTACATTAATATTTGTACACTTCCATAAATGTATCCCGTTACCTGAAGAGCTTTCAGTTACAGCATTGCTTGATGCTTCATTTTGCAATACATTACAATAACTGCTGTTTGAAAGAAAAATACCGAAGTAATTATTGTTTAGTTTATTTGAAATAATATTACAGCAGGCAGAGTTTTCAATTCTTAAAGCAGCGTAATCTTTCAATCCCCGATTACCGGAGTTATGTATGCTGAATCCCTTAACAGTAACGCTATCAGATTGGATAATAATAATATCTCCGTTAAATAAACCATCTATTACCGGATAATTTTCACCAATAAGCTCTATATTTTTATCAATTAAAATACCTGATTCATTGTAAGTGCCTTCTTTTATAATAATTCTATCTCCATTATCAGCCAAAGAAACAGCATTTTTGATGCTTTCGCCGGGATTAACAGTAATTTCTTTAGATAGATTTACTGAATTTATTAACGCAATTAGTGCTATTATAAAAATTACCTTATTCACTTTATAATTAAAGTTAATTTAAATCAAACTAAACTATTTACTCACCTTAAATTTTGTCAGCAGGTCATCCCAGTTTTTAAGTTCTCCTCCGTATTGTGTTTGGCTTACAGCGGCATCATTTTTATTGCTGTAAGCGCTCAGGTTAGCCCCCATGGGACTTGGAAATTTTTCACTGATAAGGTAAGATGCCTCTAATGCATTTGTAAGCTGTTTTGGGTTTGCTGAATCTATTACATAAAATCCAGCAGCATCGGAGTAGGCAATATCTCCAAGACTTAATGCATTAAACATGCATTCAGCAGCATCATATTTATATATTTTCCCCTTTTTTGTGACTATTTCAGCACCAAAACGCTGCTCTGAAATATTCATCTTGCAATGCGAACATTGATCTGTACCAAAGTTTATTGGATCAGGGGTGGTACTGCATGCCATAAACATCGGCAGCCCCAATAACAGTAGTATTTGTATCTTTATTATATTACGCGTGAACAAATTCATTTTTTATTTTAGCTGAAGAGATTTTTTCAGTCTGTGGTTTTACCTCTTTAATCACAGCATTTTTCTTAATACTTTGTGTTACTTTTTTTCTGCTTTTTAATTCATAAACCAGTAAAGAAACGGATAGTAAACCTGCACCGATTACAAACCAGCCCCCTATGTCGGGATATGAATGTGCCGTAAAGTTAAGAAGCTGTTTACTACCTATTAATGGCGGCTGGTAACTCATACCCGGGACTATAATTGCAGCATCTTCATTTAAGTTATGTCCGTAGTCGTACTCCCATATATAAAAATCTATACCTCCTGCAATTCCAACAATTACAAAAACTATAACAAATGTCCAAAGCAGTTTTTTATTTCCTGCAATTCCGGTTATTACACCAAATATAATTAACCCCGCAAGTATATAAGGCATCATTGTAAGTTCTTTAATTGAATCAGGTTCAATCTTTTTCATACCTATGTAGTGATTCAAACCATTTATAGTATTCAAATCTCCTGATATTTTATTTAACCAAATCTTCATCCCAAGTCCTTCGGGATACTGCGGCGCTTCAAGATCTATCATCCAAAGCGGTGTAAAAAATGCAGTAACCATTGCCAGCGCCGAAACTATAATTAATATTCTTGTTGTCTTTTTCATTTTTTTAAAGGAGTCCCCGCATTAAGCAGGGACTCTGTGATATTTAAATCTATTTATTTTTGTTATCGAGATAAAATTTTATTTCACCGCTGCTTCCTGCGGGCTGTACCCGTAAATAACCCTGCATTTCCTGATGCAGTGCACTGCAGAAATCAGTACAGTAAAATGGATACACTGTTGCAACTTTTGGCTCCCATGTAATTGTTTGGGTTTCGCCCGGCATAATAAGCATTTCGGAAGTGTTGTTTCCTTTTACTGCAAAGCCATGCGGTATATCCCAATCCTGCTCTAAGTTAGTAACATGAAAGAAAACCTTATCGCCTACTTTAATTCCTTCTATTACATCAGGTGTAAAGTGAGACCTTATCATTCCTAAATATACGTGAACTTCATTTCCTTTTCTTTCAACCCTTGCATCGTTTATAGTTTTAACTGCCTGAGGATGTTTATTTTCATCAATTTTGAAAATTTTCACTGAGTTCTTTTCAATCAGATCAGCCGGACAGCTTTGAGCATAATGCGGCTCACCAATTGTCGGAAAATCAAGAAGAAGTTTCATCTTCTCACCTGAAATATCATAAAGCTGGCATGATTGTGTCAGTTCCGGACCAGTTGGAAGGAATCTATCTTTTGTAATTTTATTAAGAACAAGCAGATATTTTCCCCAAGGTTTTTTGCTGTCTCCGCCTGGTATACTTATATGACCTACTGAATAAAATGAAGGGGCTCTGTCAATAATTTCGAGAGTTTTTACATTCCATTTTACAACCTCACTGCTTACAAACATTGATGTATATGCAAATCCTTTATCATCAAATTCAGTATGCAATGGACCCAGTCCCGGCTTCTGAACTTCACCATGTAAAGCAGCTTCATATTTTATTACAGGAATTCCTCCAGCTTCGCCATCAAACTCTTTGTTTTCAATTGCTTTTAACATCTTGCTGAATGAAAAAACAGGAATAACAGTTGAAAGTTTTCCGGCACCAATCATATATTCGCCGCTTGGATCAATATCAATTCCATGAGGTGATTTTGGACAGGGAATATAATATATCATTCCCGGGCATTCCTTCGGGTCAAGCATTTTTACCGTTTTAAGAACTTCACTTGATGCTGTATGTGTTGCTTCATCATAAGAATTGTGGTAGTACTCTGCTTCTTTATCTTTACCTTTGCCTTGTGCAATATATTCTTCAGCTTTTTTCCAGTTTACAGCCATAATAAAATCTTTATCTTTTTGGCTTGCATTAACTTCCAGAAGCGTGTGTGCTTCTTCTGTGTTGTAAGTAGATAAAAAGAACCAGTCGTGTGATGGACCTTTGCCCGCATGACTAAGATCATAATCATAAGGAGGCGATATGATTTGAAAAGCAATGTTCATTTTTCCGCTGTTTTTATCAACCTTAATAAAGCTTACCGTTCCGTTGAACTTTTCTTTGTATGAATCTATCGGTACATCAAGTTCATTTATAGGAATACTGAAGCGGGTTCCGCAAACAACGTATTCAGAGTTTTCTGTGGTAAAAGGAGATGAATGATTACCTGCGCTATTGGGTATTTCCAGTATTTCAGCTGTACGGAAAGTCTTCAGATCAATTCGTGCAATTCTTGGTGTATTGTTACCGTTGATAAAAACCCATTTCCCGTCAGGTACCCCATCAGTCATTGAAAGCTCAGGATGGTGTGCATCATCCCAGGGCATAAAACCGTGGGTTGTCATAAGCATTGGTTTGGTTTCTTCGGTGTAGCCCCATCCTTTTTCAGGATCAACTGAAAATACAGGAATAACCCTGAAAAGTCTGCCGGATGGCAGACCATAAACTGCTAGCTGGCCGCTGAATCCTCCAGAAACAAATGAATAAAATTCATCGTGTTTGCCGGGGGCAACATATACTTTGTTTGCTGCATCTTCGCTCATATTAAGAGTTGTACTGCCATCTTTCTTTCCGCATCCTGAAAATATTATTGCTGATATAATAATTGCAAAAATTAAAATTGCCGTTAAAGGAGGAACCATATGTGTGGATGAAATTAGAGACTTCACCTGATTTGTAAATGTCTTTAGATTTGGTTTCATTTTTATTATTTCTTTTATATTTTTGAAATTGAGTGGTGGTTTATTATATAAAGCTAATTATTCATGTTAAAATATATTATGTTTTAACAAATTATTCCTTTGGCGTAACTTTTCCTTCATCAACTGCACGCATATATTCAAGGATTGCTCTTGCATCATCCTGGCTTACATCCTGGAAAGTCATTTGAACAAGATACTGGGCAAGGAGCTCTTTTGTAATTTTATCTTTCTGTGCCATTTCAACCGGATTAAGTATCTGATTCATTATCCATTCAGGTCTTCTTCTTTTTGTTACATCTTTAAGGGGTGGACCCACTAATTTTGAATTGAATTTATGGCATGTAATACATTTTGTGTTAAAAATAGTTTCACCCTTTGCATAAAGTGCTGCATCTACCGGAGCTAATTTCATTTCTTCCTTAACAGGACCTATGCCTATATCTTCTTTTTGACCGCAGCCAAATAAAAAAACTGTGATAATAAGTGTGAATATTGATGATGTTAATAATTTTATTCTCTTTGATCTCATTAATTGTAAAACCTTTCTTTTTATTTATTATTTATAGTGTGGTGTAGTATCTTGTCATTTGTTTTTCAAGCTCAATTGCTTTTGGAAATAATATATTGTTTTCAAGGTGAATATGTATATGCAGGTCTGCTTCAAACTCTTTAAGTTCACCATATAATACTCTGTATGTACCGCAGGCATCATTTGGAGGGTTATATCCGTCTGAAAGAGTGTTTATAGTATCTAACATTATTCCTGCTCCATCATGCTCGTGCTCCATAACTTTAAGCGGGTTACTAACAGAACCAAATGGTGCAGCGGGTATTTCTATATTATTTTTTTTGGCAAAGCTCAATTTTTTTATATAAGGAAACAGCATTCTTTCTTCTTTTGCCATGTGTTCTAGCAACTCATCTTTAAGATCATTAAAAACTATGCTGATATTTGCAAGTTCAGGATGACGCTCACCGTGTGCATTTACAACTTTTTGCAGGTGATGCTCTATAGTTGAAATTGAATTATTAACATAAGAGTGATGATTGTTAATAATATAATCAACCAAAAAATCTGCTTCCCATTTTTCAAAATGAGTTTGTGTTGGGTTAGAAGCATTTGCATTTACAAGTTCATCAATAAGTTTTTCTGCATCAACTCCTTTTTCAATGCAGGCATTTTCAATGGTTTTTTTACCGCCGCAGCAGAAATCAAGCCCATAGCTTTCAAAAACACGGGCAGTGTGAAAATTTTGTGATACTACATCACCAATTTTTGTTTCTTTCTGAATCATTTGCTTTTTTAATTTTTTAGTTTTATTTTTCTAATACAAAATTAACGTTATTTAATTGTATTGCCTTTGACTTAAGTCAATATGCTTAAAATTTATGGATTATATAGCTGGAATTTATGGAGTTAAAACAGGAATTGAGGATTTAAATCAGATATGTTTTCACTAACTCAAAAAATCAACAGCTTGAGATTTGTTTTTAGTGCTGCAGATGTTAGGTTGAAAATAAAAAAGGATCAAGAAAAATAAATTTAAAATATGTTAAGCAGTATGTTAAACAGTTTTATTTATATTATTCGGCTTAAAGCCAATAGATAACAAAAAGACTTCGTCAACATTTTTCAGGGCATTAAGGGCTGTTAAAACAGCTCCATCAGATTTAAATACAGTTTTACCGGCAGTATTATCGGTATAATTAATGCCAACAAACGAAATGAATATTTTGGGTTTAGGTTTTTTCACTGTTTGATATCCCTAAATTATCCTTTTATAATTTGTTTTTTTAAGCTATTGTACATATTGCATTTTTACATAGTGATAGGCCTGTGTGCCTGTCACACTTGTTTATGCGTATAACGATACCACGGTTATTTCTTATGGACGACACACAGGTCGTCAGCTACGGGAGTATTGATAATAATTTACCGTGTATATGATTAGGCATGATAATAAACTGATCAAGGATTATATTTTTAAATTTATTTTCAATTTCAAACCACCATTTTTAAATCATTAAACCAGCTTCGGTTAGAAATGAGTTTTCATCTTTAATTTCAGAAAGAACATGATGATTATCATAAACACAAATTGTCAGGAAATATGAATAACCCAATGAGTAACCAAAACCTTTCAGTCTGTTTGGTTTTCTGAATTTCATTATTTGCGGTTAATACTCAATCTTTTCAAGGAACAGCCCTGATGGCGGAGCGGTGAATTGTGCGATGGATTCAACTTCACTCTCCGTCCGCCTCTCAATAGAAGTGAGCGGGTGAAGTAAATTTACAATTTGATGCGTTTCCATTTTCCCTCTGCCAACTTCAACTAATGTACCAATAATTCTTCGTACCATCTTCCATAAAAAGTGCGAGGCTTTTATACGGAAATAAATTTTATCTTTATCTTCGGTAATGGTTAATGATTCAACTAAACACTTGGTTGATTTTTCAATATTTGAACGGCTACCCCTTTTTTTTGGTGAGGAGATTTTTGGCGATTTATCGAGTTCCGAAAATGCTTTGAAGTCATGCATACCAATAAATAATGCTGCAGCTTCTTTCATTTTTTTTACACTTAATTTATCTTTAACCCACCACACAAAGCGTTTTTCAAACGCCGTGCGGCGTTTTGAAATAATATATAAATACTGCCTTGATTTTGCACTATGCCGTGCATGGAAATCAGCACGGGCTTTTTCTATTTCAAGTATATTTATATCCCCGGGAAGCTCGTCATTAATTTTCGTTTTCAGTATTTCAGGAGCAAGCATTGTTTCACAATCTATATGAGCAACCTGCTCAATTGCATGCACACCTGCATCAGTTCTTCCTGAGCCCTGAAGATCAATAAATTTATTTGTGCCTTTATTTTTTTTAAATACAGTTTGAATTGCTGTTATAAGAGTGCCCTGTACAGTCTTAACTTTTGATTCACCCGGTTGTTTCTGCCAGCCGGAATAGTTTGCACCGCCATATTCAATATAAATTTTAAATTTCATACTGCAAAGATAGTAATATAGAAATATAAACAAAAAGCACAGATTAAATTATCTGTGCTTTGTGGTTTATAAATTATTATTAAGAAAATAATTTGAAATATCTTATTCGCCGTATTTACGTAAACTTGGTGCTATGCGCTGCCCTGCTGTGTTACCCGGTGCAGCAGTTTTTTTGGTTGGTTTTGGTTTCTTTGGCGTATCATCATTATCGCATGAACCGCCTGCAAGTGAATTAGAAGAACAATCCCACCAATCTTTAACATAATCCAGATGTCTTCTTATCCAGTCACGTTTATCTTTAATTTCTGTTGGATCTTTTACGGCATCCATTCCGTCTTTAATGTGCTTATCAGCATTAAATTCATCCATATTACTGGGTAAACTTCCTTTACCCGGGTTGTTTGAGTCCTTGCGATACTTAGCAATTTTTTTAAAAAAATCATTAGCGGCTGATAAGCGTGCTTTATAATTTGCCGCAGAAGGATCCTGCGGATATGATTTGAACTCAGTTATATTTTTTAGTTCTTTGCCGTCACCGCGTATCATCCAGCCTTGGTTTTCTACAAGTTCCTCTTCACCTGCGTTTACTCCTGTGAATTTAATTGATTTGAATCGGTATATAGGATAATATTTTCCGTCATCGCCTTTCATAACATCACTTCCCGGTTCATCAATGTAGCTGATCTCAATTTTATCGCCATTTTTTTCAAATAGTGTAACCCGTCCTTTATCGTCACGTGTAACATTTACCGATTGTGGGCGGTAAAGTTCTAATATTGATTTAGAGTATCCTTGGGGCATCATTCTCATATAAAATCCATCACCAATATAAGCCCAGTTACCCGGGTCAACTTGTTTCTTCAACAAATTTGAAGGAGGGTCGCCAGGGAGCACTGCCATACTTTCAATATCTTCAAAACTGCTCGAAGGGTCTGTTAACTTTCCTCGCAGGTCTTTGTAAAATTTAGCGGTTGATCTAACTTCGTCCGGTAAAATGTCTAATGGCATATCACTGATGCCAATGCTTAAGTCTGCAATTTCAGCTGGAGTTAATAGCGGTTTAACGCGAAGCTGAAGATCGGGCTGAAGCTCAGTAAATTTTGCTCCGGCAATAATTGCCCAAAGAAGAAGTTGAATATCTGATTGTGCAATTTCGGGATGTTCTACCGAACGGTTAAGAATATTTGTAACAAGATTATCAAGCTTGCCCTTTATTGGAGCTATTAAATGACCCGAACCCTTTGTGGGACCATGTGTGCCCGCTTTTAAACAATAACTTTGAACCGTCATACGGTAATAACCCGGACCTAATGGTGCGTTATAGTCAGCAGGTTCAGTGGGTTCATAATATGTGTCAATATCATTTACCCAAAATGCCACAGGGTAGGCATCGTCAATTGAGGTAGTAATATTTTTTTCTTCAAGTATATCAGGCACAACAGCTTTTTTGAGGAGATCATCAATTTGCGCCAGTGTAATAAAGGGTGTAAAAACTAATAAAAGAATCAGAAGTTTCTTTTTCATAACCGTAATATTAATTAATTGTAATATTACAAATATAAGTAAATTTAAAGAGAAATCTTCAGAATAAAGCACTAAAGCACTGTTTATAAAACATTATTTTATTATAATTCTAATGTAAAAAGGCATTTAAACATTTAGGAAAATCTGAGCAAAGATTATTTTTTCTTTGAAATGAGTGCATCAATACTGTATTTACCTGCACCCAAAAATAGGAGAGCAATAAATACTGAAAACATTTCAGTCGGATAGATTGCACGAAACCAAGGATCCAGATTTGAAGTGTGATTCATAAAAGCTACAAACATTACACTTGCCATAAAAAAAGCTGCGGGACGGGTAAAGAGCCCAAGTACCAGCAATATACCGCCGCCAAATTCAGAAATTGCAGCCATAAAACCCCAGAATGACGGGGCAAATGTTATACCAATTTTTGCAACCGCTGTGCCAATTTTCGCCCAGAATTCCGGTCCCCCGGATATTTTGCCCCAGCCGTGAACTAAAATGAATGAAAGTCCAATTCCCAGCCGAAGAAATAAAATTCCAATATCACGATGCTTATCAAGAAAGTTTTTAATCATAAAATTTTACAGTTAGTTAATGGTTAGATATGTGTTGAAACACTAATTAAGGGAGATTTAGTTTCAGGAATTAAATATAATTTTAATTTTTTAATCTGGTATTTTATAGAATCAAATATTATTGGGCAGTTATGTTTTTAACTGTATTTAATACTATTTTACAAACTCATACCTAAGTGAATCATTTTCTAAAGAAATAATTAAAGCAGTTGTACTATCAGCATTAATATTTATTCCTTTTGAATATTTTCCAACTGTAACAGATGCTCTGTGATAACCCGGTGATAGTTTTACATGTTTAATAATTTCCTTTTCATCATCACGCTCTGCAATTAATTTGCTTTTTGGGAAAACAATATTTTGATTTATCTGTATGTAACACTCTTTGCCAAAAAGTGATGAATCAAGCTTAATCTCATAAGTCTTAAGCTGCTCATTCATCCGGTCTTTTGCAAGTGTTACCATTGCTCTCAGGCAGGCATTCCATTCAGCTGACCATGAATCCTTAACAAATGTAATTCCGGAATTACTTACTCTTGCATTATTACCTTTACCCCAGTTTAACGAAATGCTTTCACCGCCTCTGTCATAAACCATTTCTTCGTATGTCTTAATTTTATCAAACCGGTTTTCAACAAATACTCTGTATAACTTATCAAGTTCACTTTCACTTAATTTAAAATTTACACGAGAAACAGTACCGCCGAAATTTATAGAATAAAAACAGGAATCTTTGCTAATAAAAATATTTTCTGAGTAGTACATCATACCGCCGCTTAATGAATAAGAAAAACGTATATTTTGAGGGCGATTTTCGGGCAGGGGAGAGTTATCCCCCGTGCTTTTTGCACATATAAATCCGCTGAATATGAATAAGGTATATAATATAAAAATTGATTGATATTTCATTTTCAATTTCATGATAATTTTCAGTTAGTTATTTTACTGAAGTTTTAGAAGTATTGTTCCTTTAACGCAAAGTTAAGAAAGTATTTTATAACTTACCCTCATAATTTTTTAAACTACACTTATTTAATCAGGGGAAATTATATTAAAATAATAATGAAAAATGCAGAATATTATATAAAAGCACTTGGACTCAAAAAACATCCTGAAGGCGGATGGTTCACGGAAGTTTACAGATCTGATGAAACTATCAGTAAAGAAAACCTTCCGGAAAGATTTCCGGGAGAAAGGAATTTTTCAACATCAATCTATTTTCTTCTGACCTCAGAATCTTTTTCTGCTCTACACCGAATAAAAAGCGATGAACTTTGGCATTTCCATGCAGGCAGTGCCTGCACAATTTATATGATTGGTGAAGCGGGTAATTATTCTGAAATTATACTGGGAAATGATTTAGATAATGGCGAAGTGTTTCAATGTGTAATTCCTAAATGTGTATGGTTTGGGGCAAAGGTAAATTCAACTGAATCATTTACACTTTGCGGCTGCACAGTTTCACCGGGGTTTGATTTTGAAGATTTTGAATTGGGAAAAAGGGAAGAGCTTGTAAAGTTATTTCCGCAGCATAAAACAGTAATTGAGAAATTAACAAGAAAATAATTCATATAAATTCCAATTTTCAAATAAATCACAAAAGAAAAGAAAACTCATTATATAATAAAATTAATGTCAAATAAATTGTGTACATAATATTGGAAAAAATTAATTAAATTGTTTATTATATTTGTATAAATAAATATATACTAAAATGATAGAAACCTGGTTATTAGTTGTTACATTATTTCTGCCAAGAATTGCACTGGCAATTGCATATTTCAGTCATCAGTTACCTCAAAATAATATTCCGTTTATTGGTGATATACTGTTGTATGTATTTCTGCCCAGATTGCTGATGATAATTTATATTTATGATAATATGGGATGGGAAAATCCCTGGTTCTGGATTCATATTGTTGTGGCAATAATTGTTTATGTTAAAGGTTCACATGTAACTTACAAGCGAAAGTTCAGAAAATGAAAATAGAAAATAATATACAATAGTTGTATTATGATCAATAATTAAAATGATTAAACAGTAAATTATTATTTATAAAAAAATAGTAACTCCTCTTTATCCAAAGAGGAGTTTTTTTGTATGTCATTTTTGAAAGATAAATTAATATAATTGCCTTGTTACATTTAATTACAAAATAATTCAGTATTTAAACTTATAAATCGGAACTAAATCTATATATATAAAAGTTAAAGTTTTAAATAGCTAATATACGATTACCTCCGTAAACGCTATTAATCCTGTCATAAACATTCAGTTATGGCATAATACAGAAAAAGGGCTTTTTCAAGCCCTTTTTTAATTTCTAATTTTCACTATCTTTAAACATATTTTGTTTAGAAGATTTTTAGTGTAAAAATTTTTCTCTTATTTTAAATAACGAATTTAAACTCATATCACTTCTTTCTTAAGTATTGTTTATCATGAAATGAAAATTGATAAAGAAGTACAGATTATTTTAAATAGTGCAAAAAAATATATAGAAAATTAAAATTTTATTTTATATTTTATATACTGTATTATTACTAACTGAATGAAAAAATTTCTACTTGATTACGGCATCAAAGTACGTTTGCCGATTATCCTTTTTGTTGCTGCAGCTTCATTTGCTTTAACTTACTATATAACCTATGCTGAACGCACGGGTATTGGTTACCAGCCCGAGCAGCCGATTGCTTATTCACATAAATTGCATGCCGGTGATATGGGCATTGATTGCCAGTATTGTCACGTAGGTGTCGAAAAATCAAGGGTTGCCAGTGTCCCTTCGGTGAATGTATGCATGGGATGCCATTCTGTTGCAAGGAAAGACCAGCCTGAGATTCAGAAATTAACCAAATATTACAACGAAAATAAGCCTATTCCATGGAAAAGGATTCACAGGGTACCTGATTTTGTGTATTTTAACCATAGTGTTCATGTAAACAAGGGCATAGTTTGCCAGGATTGCCATGGTCAGGTACAGGCAATGGATACTGTTATTAATAATAAGTATAAAACTACAGGTCAGGTTAATTCATTTACAATGGGTGCCTGCCTTGACTGCCATCGTAATTCACATGAAAAATTCCCGAACCTTCCAAACCTGAACAAAGGTCCGGAAAACTGCTCGGCTTGTCACAGGTAGTTATTAAGCAGAAAACAGTAATGTTTATAGTTTTAGTACCTTTAAAAAAAGCTTTATTTATTTCAAACAAAAAAGTTCTTATATTATAGTATAGAAATTATATTAAAATGAATTCCAATAGTTCCAATAACTCCAAAAAGATACTACGCAGGAATTTTTTTCTGTATCTTTCAGCAGGTATTGCTGCAGCAGCGGCAATTACTAAGCTTCCGTTCAGATTATTTCAGAATAAAGTAAAAGCAGAAACAAGCATTAAGATAAAAGCAAATCCTTTTGCTGTAAAAAGAGAAGCTAACGATGATACGATAAAGCTGAGCGGAGGAAGAACAAATGGATAAAAAGGATCGTATGGATAAAAAGGATCGTATGGATAAAAAGGATTTGAAAAGCATAAATAAATCTGAAACTAATGATCTAAATTCAGGAGAGGCGGGATATTGGAGAAGTTTTAAGGAATTATATAACGACCCTGCTTTTAAAAAAACATTAAAGAATGAATTTTCACCTGAAGCCCTGCAAAAGCCCGATACCAAAAACATGTCGGCAGTTACAAGAAGAAGATTTCTTGCTCTGATGGGAGCATCTGCAGCATTTGCTGCTGCAGGCTGCAGTAATTATCAAGATAAGGGTGTAATTTATCCTTATAATCAAAAACCGGAAGAAGTAATTCTTGGTTTGCCAAACTATTATGCATCTACTTGCTCGGGATGTACAAGTGCATGCGGTATATTAGTAAAAACACGGGAAGGCAGACCCATAAAAATTAACGGTAACCCAGATCAGCCGGTTAATAAAGGAAAGATATGCTCAAAAGGTCAGGCAAGTATTATGAATCTTTATTCGCCGGAAAGACTAAAAGAGCCGATGATGAATAAGGCACAGTTAAACTGGGGTGATGTGACTAAAAATGTTAATGCTGTATTAACATCTGCAGCAAGTTCTGGTAAAGAAATTGCAATTGTAACTCATTCTATACTTTCACCAACTCTTAAAAAACTCTTAGATGAGTTTAAACTTACTTTTGCAACGGCAAAAGTATATTCGTATGAAGTATTCAACAATTCAACCCGCGTAAATGCATGGCAAAAAACTTATGGTAAAAGATCTATGCCTGTTATTCAGCTTGATAAAGCAAAGATAATACTTGCACTTGAAAGCGATTTTCTTGGCAATGACCATAACATGATTGAATATACCAGAATGTTTGTACAGAACCGCGATGTTATGACAAATAATGAATTTAACCGGCTGTATGCAGTTGAAGGCGCCGTAACCAATACCGGCATGAATGCCGACTACAGGCTCCGCTTAAGAACAGATGCTATTGAAGAATTGGTTATGTGTTTGCTGAATGAACTTGCAGGCAAGAAAAAACTTTCTTCCTTTGCAATGGATTCTAGAGTTACATCGGTATTTTCTTCTAATGACCTGAAACAGTTTGCAGTTAAATACAAACTTGATGAGAACGTTCTTAATAACCTTGTTGATGATTTGGCAAAAAATCAGGGTTCATCAATAGTTATGGGCGGAGATAAACTTTCCGAATCAACACATATAGCTATAAACCTCCTGAACGAAGTAATTGGTGCAGCTAAATTATATTCTATAGAAACTGAAAATACTGAACTTGTTCCGCTTTCAACTCCGCAGGATATGGATAATCTTGTTTCAGATATGTCCACAGGCAAAGTTGGAGCAGTAATTCATTTTGATACAAATCCGGTTTATAATCTTTCACCGGAATATAAATATGAAGAATCTGTTAAAAAGGTCCCCGTTATTATTACACTTGCAGAACAGGTATCAGAAACAACAGAAATATCAAACTACGTACTGCCAATTCACAGTCAGCTTGAGTGCTGGAATGATTTTAAAACCCGGACGGGATTTTACAGTATGCAGCAGCCAATAATTGCCCCGCTGTATAACACAAGACAAAAGGAAGCAATTCTTTTAAGCTGGAAAGATAACAAGGAAGCAACAGAAACTACGTACAAAGATTATTTAATAGCAAACTGGGAAAAAGTAATTTATCCGGCAATGGGCTCGGCTGTATCATTTAAAAAATTCTGGAATTCAGCGCTGCATGACGGAGTAGTTTATGTAAATGAAAAACCCGAGGCAGCAGGAAGTTCATATTCAATTGAAGCATTTGTGTCTGCTCCCAAAATTAAGGCATCAAATGATTTTACAGTTCTTCTTCAGAACAATAATAATGTTGGTGATGGCAGATTTGCATTCAATGGATGGCTGCAGGAATTACCGAATCCTATCACAAAAATAGTATGGGATAATTACGCATCACTGTCTGTTCAATCTGCAAGCGAACTTGGGGTACAGTCAAATGATACAATAGATATAACAATCGGTTCAAGAAAGCAAACTTTCCCGGTATTCATTCAGCCCGGAATGGCAGATAAAACAATTGAAATTTCACTTGGTTACGGCAGAACAGTTGCCGGCGTTATTGGAACTGGAATTGGTGTTAATGCAAATGTACTTATTGCAAAAAATCCTTCACTTTCAGATAGATTTTATAATAACGCACACGTATCACAAGCAGGCGGAAAGTACGAACTTGTTTCCACTCAGGAGCATCATCCTATAGATAGCGACCCGCTATTGAAGGATATTCAGTTCAGACGCGGAATTATAAGACAGGGTACTGTTGATGAGTATAAAAAGAATCCTAAATTCCTTAGAGATGATGAAGGCGATATTGATCTGCAGCCGATAAATACACCTCCGCCTTATCGCAATCCCGGATTTAGCGGATTCAAATGGGGTATGGCAATTGACCTGAACAAATGCACTGGTTGTGAAGCATGCATAATATCATGCAATGTTGAAAATAATATTCCTATTGTTGGTAAAGACCAGGTATATGCTAACCGCGAAATGATGTGGTTAAGGATTGACAGATATTACTATGGCACACCCGATGCACCTTCTGCAAACTTCCAGCCAATGCTGTGCCAGCATTGTGATTATGCACCGTGTGAAAATGTTTGTCCCGTTGCAGCAACAACGCACAGCGATGACGGAATTAACGGTATGGCATATAACAGATGTGTTGGAACAAGATACTGTGCTAACAACTGCCCGTATAAAGTTAGAAGATTTAATTATTTTGACTATAGAGATAGAGTCGCAGATGGTGTACAATATGCCGAGCCAATGGATTTAATGGCAAATCCTGAAGTAACTGTTCGCTCCAGAGGAGTAATGGAAAAATGTACATTCTGCGTACAAAGAATAATGAAAGAACGACAGGACGCAATTGCTGAACATCGCGATGTAATTGGCGCAAATGTTAAAACAGCATGTCAGGAAGCTTGCCCCGCCTATGCAATTGAGTTTGGCAACGTAAACGATAAGGAATCAAATATTGCAAAATACCGTGAGCATTTGCTTGGCTATGGCGCTCTTGAAGAATTGAAAGTTTTGCCTAATGTAACATATATGGCTAAACTCAGAAATATATATGAACCATTACCTTACGGAAATAAAGAGCATGAGAAAAATAATAACAACACAGAAGAAAACAAGAAAAACGAAGAACATTAAATGCTTCAATAATTAAATGCTTCAATATAAGATTAAAAAAATTAAGATTTTTATAATTATAGAATAAGTTAATATAATGAGTCTTGACGCTACATATTCGCGTGAACTTCCTCTGGTTGAAGGAAGAGATTCTCTGGCTGAAATAGATGATGTAATTGCAAAACCTAATGAAACCAAGCCATCTTATAAATGGTACATAGCAATTAGCATAAGTTCAACAGCTTTGCTGATTGGTGCTGTATGTTTATGGCTTACCTTTTGGTACGGTATAGGGCTTTGGGGAAATAATATGCCGATTGCATGGGCTATGGGTATTGTTAACTTTGTGTTTTGGATTGGCATAGGCCATGCCGGTACGTTAATTTCTGCAATTTTATTTTTATTAAGACAGAAATGGAGAACAGGTATCGCCAGATTTGCAGAAGGTATGACAATTTTTGCTGTTATAACTGCAGGAATTTTTCCTGCAGTGCATACCGGACGCCCCTGGCTTGATGCTTATTTAGTCCCGTATCCAAACCAAAATGGTATATGGGTAAATTTCACATCACCTCTGTTATGGGATGTTTTTGCGGTATCAACTTATTTTACGGTATCATTTCTTTATTGGTATATTGGCTTGATACCTGATTTTGCTACTTTGCGTGACAGAACAACCAGCGGAATAAAGAAAGCTGCATATACTATTTTATGCTTTGGCTGGAGAGGCTCTAACCGCCATTGGCAGCATTATGAAAGAGTTTATCTTATCCTTGCAGGGCTTTCAACTCCGCTTGTACTTTCAGTACACACAATTGTTAGTTTTGATTTCGCAGTTTCAGTTATTCCCGGATGGCATACTACTATTTTTCCCCCTTACTTTGTAGCAGGTGCTATATTCAGCGGTTTTGGTATGGTATCAACCGTACTTATAATTGTGCGAAAGGTGTTTGATATGGAACATATTATTACCTTAAATACCCTTGAAAAAATGAATAAAATTCTGCTTGCAACAGGTTCTATGGTAGGGTATGCTTACATTATGGAATTTTTTATAGCATGGTATAGCGGAAACACATTTGAACAATTTACATTTATTAACAGGGTATTTGGACCTTATGCATGGACTTATGCAGTAATGTTTAGCTGCAACGTTATATTTCCTCAGTTATTCTGGTTTAAAAAAATACGGAGAAGTATTCCGGCTACCTTTGTTCTTGTACTTCTGGTTAATGTTGGAATGTGGTTTGAAAGATTTGTAATTATTGTAACATCTCTTACAAGAGATTTTCTGCCTACAAGCTGGGGTGAGTTTTACCCAACTATATACGATATAGGTATCTTGATTGGAAGTTTTGGTTTGTTTTTTACACTTGTACTTCTTTTTGTAAAAACATTTCCTGTAGTCGCTATAAGCGAAATAAAAGCAGTTACCGAAGGAGCGCAGCCCAAGCATCATAAAAAACACAACAAACCTGCCGAACTTGTTCCGCAGGAATAACTATTTAATAGGAAAAAATTATAAAAAGTAATATAGTAATAAATTAAAAAGCTAAACTTAATAAATATTTAAAGTAATACTAAGAATAATAAAAGAATTACCATAAAAAGTATGTTTGGTAAAATATTAAAAAAGCTGGATGAAAAATTATTAAAAAGTGAGCCAAGAACAGGAAAACTTTTTGCTGTTGCTGCTCTTTTTGATAAACCTGATGATATAATTCACGCGGCTGAAAAAGTTACAGAACGCGGCTATAAAAACTATGATGTATTAACGCCATATCCGTTGCATGGTATGGATGGCGCTATGAAACTTAAGCCAAGTAAAATTGGATGGGTTGCATTCATAGCCGGTATAAGCGGTACAACACTGGCGTTTCTTATGATGTGGTGGATGTCTGGCATTGATTACAAAATTATTTTTGGTGGTAAACCATACTTTAACCTGCCTCCGTCTATTCCTATAATGTTTGAGCTTACTGTACTAATTTCTGCTATTGTACTTGTTAATTCGCTGATTCTTATTTACATGAAACTGCCTGCTAATGCTAACCCGTTAATGGATACAGAATTTATTAAAAGGGTTACAAGCGATAAGTTCGGAATATACATTCAGGCAGATGATCCTAAGTTTAATGTTGATGAAGTTAGAGGATTATTTCAGTCTCTTGGTTCTTCATCTGTAAGTAATATTAATGAAGCAGAATATGAAAAAGGAGATTCAAAGAATCCCCTGCTTAGTCTAAAATTTATGGGTGTAGTGGCAGGCACCTGTGTTGTTACAGTACTTGTATCATATTTTGTGCTTCAGGTATTGTTGTTTATGCCACCGTTCAGCTGGATGCACGAACAGCCTAAGCTGTTGCCTCAAGGCAAAAGCAATTTCTTTAAAGATAACTGGTCAATGAGGCGACCGGTTGAAGGAACAGTTGCAAGAGGATTTATTCCCTATGAATTTAAAGGAATGCCCGATAGTATGGTGGTGCCTACTCCAAACCCGCTTCCTGTTACTAAAAAAGTCCTTGAGGTCGGCAAAAAAAGATTTGATACATATTGTTCACCGTGTCATGGTTATTTTGGCAAAGGTGACTCAAGGTTACGCGGACAGTTTCCGGCTCCGCCCTCATTGCATACAGAAAAAGTAAGGAACTGGAAAGATGCAAATATTTATCATGTAATTACCAATGGTCAAAATGTTATGCCAAGTTATGAAAGCTCTATTTCAAGAGATGACCGATGGGCTATTATTCATTATATTAGGGTTTTACAAAGATCTCAAAATGCACCGGATAGTGATTTAGAAAGCAAGTAAAAAATATTTTATACTGAAAGTTTAGATTAACTAATGGATTATATTAAAAAACAGTTACCAAATTCATTAATGAAAACAGGCGGAATTATGCTTGTTTTTGGTGTTATTATTTTGATTCTGTCGTTTGTGTTCACGCCTGAACGCGCATTTTTTGATTACCTGTGGATTTATCTCTTCATGTTATCAATTGGCGTTGGCTCTTTGGCACTTGTAGCACTTGAGTATCTTGTAGGTGCTACATGGAGCACTCCATTCCGCAGAATAACTGAGATATTTGCCTCAGCTACACCACTGTTGATAATTCTTGCAATCCCGCTCTTTTTTGGACTGCATGATCTATTTCATTGGACACATACAGATGCTGTACAGAATGATCCAGTATTATTATCAAAATCTTCTTATCTTAATGTAGAGTTTTTTACCGCGAGAACAATTTTCTGTTTGCTGCTTTGGACAATGTTCTATTTTTTAATTGCAAGGAATTCTGAAAAACAGGATGTTGACGGCAATCCTGTATATACAAAAAAGAATATAACGCTTTCAACAATATTTACACCGCTGTTTGTAATTTCAATCACAATTGCTGCAATAGATTTTGCAATGAGCTTAGAGCCGCATTGGTACAGCACAATTTTTGGAGTCTATTATTTTTCAGGTACAGTAATTGCAGCCTTAGCAGCAACTACATACGCTAGTGTAAAGTTAAAAGAAGGCGGATACCTGGATTCAGCATTAGGAAATGACAGCTTTTACTCTCTTGGAACATTAATATTTGCATTCAATATTTTCTGGGCTTATATTGCATTTTCACAATTTCTGCTTATTTGGTATGCAGATATGCCCGAAGAAACCTTCTGGATGATAAACCGTTGGGATGGGAGCTGGAAGTTTGTTTCAATTGCACTTCTGTTTTTCCATTTTATTATCCCTTTTTTATTACAAATTGATAGAAGCTCAAAAACTAATTTTAAGTCTTTAAAAATTATATCAATATGGATGCTGGCAGCTCATGCACTTGATCTTTATTGGTTAATTTTCCCAACTCTATTTAAAGGAAATGCAGGATTTGGGTGGCAGGAACTAAGTTTCCCCTTAATTGTGGTTGGTTTAATAATGGTAATATTTAAGGTAAGCGCAGAAAAGAAGAATCTGATGGCAGTAAAAGATCCCAAAATGCAGGCAGGGCTTGATTTTCATTTATAATTAATAAAGAATAAGAAACTGAAAGTTTTATATAGAAAAATATAATGAAAGATTATTATAAATATTTCGGGGTAATATACATTTTAATTATAATAGAAGTTATTATTATGGGACAAATGTATATCAGAGATTTGCCTACTGTAACAAAAGAACACATAGGCGGATTTCCTGTTGTTGGCAGCGATACCACCGGAGCAGCCACTGATATTCCATTGGTAAAGGGTACGCTTTCGCCTCCGGTTGATGTTATGAAATATTTGAACCCAACACCAGAAATGATTGAAAAAGGAAAGAAATTATATACTACAACCTGTGCAAGCTGTCATGGAGATCAGGGTAAGGGTGATGGTGTTGCTGGAGGAAGCTTAAATCCTAAGCCCAGAAATTTCCATGAAATGACTGGCTGGCAAAACGGACCTCAAATAACAATGATGTATAAAACACTTCAGGAAGGTGTTCCAAATACTGCTATGGCATCATATTCTAATCTTTCACCTGAGGAGAGACTTGATCTTATAATGTATATAAAAACATTTAACACAGGGTTTCCTCCGGTTACGCAGGTTCTACTTGATTCAATTGACCAGAAATACAGTTTAACAAAAGGAATAAAGATGCCAAATCAAATTCCGGTTAAACTGGCTATGGAAAAATTACTGCAGCAAAACATGCCAATAGATCAGAAAATTGATAGTTTGGTTAAGGTTGTGAAAGAAAATAAGACAGACTCATCCGCAGTTCTTTTTAAAGGAATAACAGTAAACCTTAATAAAGCATTAACCGTGCTCGCACAAGATTCAAGCTGGAATAATAATGGAGCTGCACTTGTTAAAATATTTGATAATAATCCAGTACAGAACGGATTTAAAGCAGGGGCTTCTTATATGCTAACATCACAGCAGCTTACACAGCTTCATGCGTATTTACGCAAAATGTTCGCAGGAGTTTAAGGTTTCAATTTATATGTATTTAAAACAGTTCCTTAATAGAAAGGGACACAGGATTCAAATTGTTTAAAAATTTAAAATTTTTTTCAGCCCTTTTCGTTATTTTTCTGCTTGGCTTTTGCAGCAAGATATACAGTAATGATACTACTCAGCCAAACGTAGGAATTGATGAAAAGCTTGGTGATAAAATACCGCTTGATCTTTCATTTATTGATGAAGATGGCAGACCCGTTTTATTAAAAAATCTGGTTAATAAGCCAACAATATTAACACTTGTTTAT
Organism: Ignavibacteria bacterium; assembly: GCA_020852705.1. Taxonomy (GTDB): domain Bacteria; phylum Bacteroidota; class Ignavibacteria; order Tepidaquicellales; family OLB5; genus OLB5. Next base: position 58,553 of record JADZAP010000009.1, read on the forward strand.
TACAGGTGTCCGGGTATTTGCAGTCCGCTTATGAATGGATTGGCAGAAACTATTGAAAAAATGGATATGGAGCCCGGAAAAGATTTTAATATTGTTACAATAAGTTTTAATCCGCATGAAGATTACATCATGGCTAAAGGTAAAAAGGAAAATTACCTTGATAACATGAAAAAAAAGATCCCAAGGGAAAGTTGGAAATTTTTAACCGGTGATAGCCTTAGTATTGCAAAAATAACAAATGCGGTGGGCTTTAATTTTGAGAAACAAGGAGATGATTATATGCACGCAGCTGTGCTGACTATTTTAACTCCTGATGGCAAGGTTGCACGTTATTTATTTGGCACAGAGTTTTTACCTATGGATCTAAAACTTGCAATTATTGAGGCTTCCGAAGGTAAATCAACACCGGGAATAAACAAGCTGTTAAAAATTTGTTACAGCTATGACCCAAGCGGAAGAAAGTATGTTCTTAATGTTACAAGAATAGCAGGCGGAGCAATGCTTATTTTAATTGCGGGGTTTGTATTAATTCTGACAATGAAAAGAAAAAAAAATAATCATAATTTACCCGTCAATTATCAAAACGGGAAAGGAAGTATAAACAATGGCTAATGGATCATTGGCACATGAGGTAAGCTACCTGAAATATGAAGGCAAGCATAAAGGAATAGCAGGCTGGCTGCTAACACTTGATCATAAGCGGATTGGGCTTATGTATCTTATGGCAATCCTTCTGTTTTTCTTTGTAGCAATGACACTTGGTATTCTGATGAGGCTGGAGATGCTTACTCCCGGCGAAACAATAATGCGACCTAGTACTTATAACTCCGTTTTTACGCTTCATGGTGTTATAATGGTATTCTTATTCATTATTCCCGCTATACCTGCAGTGTTTGGAAACTTTATGCTGCCCATACAAATAGGCGCAAAGGATGTAGCATTTCCAAGACTTAATTTATTTTCATGGTACTTATATATTGCCGGTGCAATTCTTGCAATAGTATCATTATTTACAGGAGGCGGTGCTGCCGATACCGGATGGACTTTCTACGTGCCATACAGCATCAGAAGTGCACAGAACGTTACAATGACTACATTAGCAGCATTTGTACTTGGATTTTCTTCTATTGTTACTGGACTAAACTTTGTAGTAACAATTCATCGGTTAAGAGCCCCCGGTATGACATGGTTTCGCATGCCGCTTTTTCCATGGGCGTTATATGCTACAAGCTGGATTCAGGTTTTGGCAACTCCTATAATAGGTATTACACTTGCACTAATTATTCTTGAAAGACTTTTTGGTATTGGCGTATTTGACGCTTCGCTAGGAGGTGACCCTATTTTATATCAGCACCTGTTCTGGATTTATTCACACCCGGCTGTTTATATTATGATTATTCCTGCAATGGGTGTAGTTTCAGAAATTCTCCCAACATTTTCTAGAAAAGATATTTTTGGATATAAACAGATAGCAATTTCTTCTCTTGGTATTGCTTTAATTGGTTATCTTGTTTGGGGACACCATATGTTTGTAAGTGGAATGAGCGACGCTTCTAGAGTAGTATTTTCTTTGCTCACATTTTTAGTAGCAATACCTACCGGCGTTAAGATCTTCAACTGGGTTGCAACATTATATAAAGCATCAATAAAGTTCAGCGCTCCGCTTTATTATGTACTTGCATTTATATTTATATTTTCAATTGGAGGGTTAACAGGTCTGGTACTTGGCGCACTATCGACAGATATTCATGTAACAGATACATATTTTGTTGTTGGACATTTCCATTATGTAATGTTTGGTGGAATGGGTATAATGTTTTTTGCAACTATGCATTACTGGTTCCCAAAAGTATTTGGCAAAATGTACAGTGAAAAAATAGCAATTATTGCATGTACTGTTATTATCATTGGTTTTAATATGCTTTACTTCCCCTTCTTTATATTGGGATATATGGGTATGCCAAGAAGATATTATGACTATCTGCCGCAGTTTCAGGGCTGGCATGTACTTTCTACAGTTGGTTCTTGGGTGCTAGTAAGCGGGATTGTATTTATGTTTGGAAACTTGCTTTATGCCTTATTAAAGGGACCAAAAGCACCAATGAATCCATGGGGTGGTACAACACTTGAGTGGAAAGTCCCATCACCTCCTCCGCTTGAAAATTTTGAAGAAATACCTGTTGTTACAGGAGGACCGTATGTACATGATAAGCCAACATATATAATGCATCCCGGTAAAGAGGGTTTAAATGGTAACGGAGTTGTTAAAACTGCTAATCAGGAGAATGCAATATGACCGAACACAGCGAAGTAATGCAGGAAGAAACTCAAATACATAGCGGGGCACATGTTCACCGTGATGATGAAGGCTCCAAGATGGCAATGTGGCTTTTCTTATTTACCGAATTACTTTTGTTTGGGGGATTATTTCTTTTATATGGTTCTTACAGGTTTGAATATGCAGATGGTTTTAAAGCTGCTGCAGCCGATATGAATTCTGTTATTGGTGCAGTTAATACATTAATACTTTTAACCAGTTCACTTTCTGTAGCATTATCAATTGCTGCTCTGCAGCGTAAACAAAAAGCATTGGCGCTTGGAATGCTGTGGTTCACAATTATTTGCGGTCTTGTATTTCTTGTGAATAAATATTTTGAATGGAGCCACGAAATCGGCATGGGTATTTATCCCGGCGGACCAGCACTTGAAAATATGTCTAATGGTGAAATTATTTATTTTGGACTTTATTATGTTATGACCGGACTTCATGGGCTGCATGTAATTGTTGGAATGATATTTATTGGTTTTGTAATGTTTTTTATTTCCAGAGATAAGATAACAGCTACAAATTATCAAAAACTTGAAAATGCAGGATTATACTGGCATCTGGTTGATATTATCTGGATATTTCTTTTTCCGCTGTTTTACTTGCTGCATTAAACAATATTTCTGTTTAATCAGCAATGGAGTGAGAACGGGTGTGAAAATAATAAATTTTTAAGTATATAATTAAAATATGAGCGAACAATCACAAACCGCAGAATTAACTGCAAATCAGACATATAATGCAGAGCATACAAATACAAATAACGGAGAACATTCTGTAAGTTACGGTACCTATTTTATGGTATGGCTTGGGCTGGTAGCACTTACATCTGTAACAGTTACAGTTGCCGGAATTCATCTTGGCAGTTTAACTTTAATTACTGCATTGCTTATTGCCGCTGTAAAAACAACTCTTGTAGGATACCATTTTATGCACTTAAAGTTTGATAATATTATTATCAAAATCTTTGTAATGGTATGCCTTGGGATATTTTTATGTCTATGGATTTTAACTTTCGCAGATCTTTCTTTCAGGTAAAAAAATGATTTTTCAGACAATATAAAATGAATCAAATTACAGAATTAGTAGATAACTCATTCATATTCACTGTAACAATTTCAGTAATACTGCTTGTAGGTATTACTGCTGCTATGATTTACTTTGTCTTCAGGTACAGTGAAAAAAATAACCCAAAACCTGACCAATCAATAACCGGCAGCACAACTCTTGAAATACTTTGGACTGTGGTACCGGTACTGCTTGTACTTGCAATGTTCTTTTACGGTTACGAAGGATTTAGGGAAATGAGAAACATACCGCCAAACGCTATGCTTGTTAAAGTAACCGGCAAAATGTGGTTTTGGCATTTTGAATATGAAAACAAAAAGACAAGTGATACTGTTCTGGTTCTTCCTGCAGGAAAAGATGTCAGGTTTGAACTTCAGTCAGTTGATGTTATACATAGTTTTTACGTACCGGCTTTTAGAGTTAAAGAAGACTGCGTTCCCGGAAGAACCAACCACTTGTGGTTTCATACAAGCACCGAAGGTGTGTATGATATTGAGTGCGCTGAATATTGCGGAATGAATCATTCATATATGCTTGGAAAAGTTAAAATTCTTCCGGAAAAAGAATTTCTTGAGTGGGTAAATAAAGTTGATACAGTAAAAAAGTCTGATTCTGTTTCGGCACCGCCTACCGGGAATGTAAAAACTGATTCAACTAATAATTCACAGGTAAAAACAGATTCAAGTAAAACCACACAAGTAAAAACTGATTCAACTAAATCACCTGTAAAAAAGCCTGATTCGCTTAAGGTTAACCGCAAAGATTCTATAAAAAAAAATAAATAGGCGTCTAAAAAGGACATCTTAATAATTTTAGATTAGCAATAAATAAAAGTAATTATCCAATTTTGAAAAAAAGTACGGTAAATATAAATTCAGTTGAAGCAAATTTAAGCAGGCAGCACTACATTGTTGCCGGCTCTTTTGCTAAATTACTGAATTTAATTAGTGAACTTGTAAAATTCAAAATTACAGCTTTGGTATCATTTACAACGGGACTTGGATATATTCTTGCAACAAATAAGCTTGGATTTACTTTATTTTGGGTAATCGGAGGGATTTTTTTACTTGCTGCGGCATCATCTGTATTAAATCACTGGCAGGAAAGAGATACTGATGCCCTGATGGATAGAACTAAATACCGTCCTATACCTTCCGGAAGAATTGAACCTAAATTTGCACTTTATATTTCAATGTTCCTGCTTTTTAGCGGGTCAGTTTTACTTATTACAACAACAAACTTAACAGCATTACTTGTTGGTTTATTTACTTTTTTGTGGTATAACGGTGTTTATACTCCGTTAAAACGCAAAACAGCATTTGCAATTATACCCGGTGCTTTGGTGGGTGCATTACCTCCTGTTGCAGGATGGGCTGCTGCTGGAGGAAATATTCTTGATAGCAGGATAATAATTATTGCGGCTTATTTCTTTATCTGGCAGATACCGCATTTTTGGCTCCTTTTGATTCTTTACGGTAATGATTATGAGAAAGGTGGTTTTCCAACACTTAACAAAATATTCAGTGAGTTACAGCTCAAAAGAATCACGTTTAATTGGCTAATTGTGAATGTGCTTACTGCAATGCTGATACCGATGTTTATTTATATAAATTATACTGTAAGTTATGCTCTCCTTTTTATAATTTCTGCTTGGATGATATGGGTTTCTGTAAAATTTGTACGTTCAAATGCAGAAAGAAAGAATATAATAAAAACATTTATAGCAATTAATTTTTATACCCTGCTGTTAATAAGCATATTATCTATTGATAAATTGTTAAAAGTATTTTTTTAAATATTTTTAATAACCCGTTAGTTCTGCAATAAAAGTATTATGTAATTTTTGCATGATTCTTTGCACTATTAATTTTTCTTATTATAGTCTTCCAATAGCTCGTCTATACGCTCTTCTATAGGTTTATATATTTTTTCATAACGCTTTTTTTCTCTTGCGGAAGCAAACCAGCTTAAGAGAAGAAGAAATATTATTACACCAATATGCATTAATATCCTGTTCAAAATAGTCAAATCTTGAAGTACCTCAAGATAAACTAATGTAACACCAACAATAATTGCAGCAATATAAACCGGAATAACTATCCTTCGGATAAGCCTTCTGCGTCTGAATTTTACTTGAATACTTTTAATAAATTCAATGCTAGGACTTGATATTTTTTTATTTTTTGGTATAATTATCGTGCTCCAAACAAAAATTAATACGGTTATCATAGCTGCAAAAAGCAGATATATACCTGCATAAGTTAGAGGTTGGTAGTGTTTTAGACTTAAAACTTTTCCTCCAAGTGTATAAATTGTTATTGCTACAAAAATAGTCATAAGTATATAACGGGCAAATGTTTTTCTTTCAGCCTTTTTAAGCACTTCCATTATTGACTCATAAATGTTACCAGAGGTATTTTTTCCCTCTGCTTTCTGTTCTTTCCAGATATTTTTTAATTCATCAGTTTCCATAAATTATTCATCTCCCATAAGTCTAAAAAGTTCTTTTTTTATGCGGTTGATTTTTACTCCCGTGTTATTTACTGTAAGACCTGTTACATCTGCAATTTCTTTGTATGAAAGGTCGTCAAGTAGCATTGATATTATCAGTTTATCAAGTGAAGGGAGTTTATTAATATTTTCATATAGCTTTTCTATCTTAATTCCTGTATTTATTTTTTCTTCTCGTTCTTCAGGCAGCGTCTCAGTTATATCAATTGAATTCAAATTAAGCTCATTGTTAAAATTGCTTCGCCTTAATTCTTTTTTAACATGCATAAGAGAGGTATTTACTGCTATCCTGTATATCCATGTGCTAATTGCAGAGCGTCCCTCAAATTTATCCAGATTTTTCCAAATGTTAATGAGTATTTCCTGATAAAGGTCGTCACGGTCAATAGGATTCCGTTCATAAGCACAGCATATACGGTAGATTCTATCCTTATTTTCTTCCAGAACCTGCTTAAAAAAGCTATTTTTTTCCATTATCAGGCATAATTTTCATTGTCTAAATACTCATTCTATATCAATTTAGATGTGCATGTAACGGATTTATTACAGAGAGATTTAATAAAATTCTTTACAAAAGAATTGTTCAGAAAGCTGATACTGTTATTCCTTTTTAAAGGATGAAATGATTACCATAAACCACCCCGTTAGAAAACTCATACCGCCAATTGGTGTGATAATTACAACTGGTTTAAAGCCTGATATGGAATAGATATAAAGAGAAAAAGAAAATAGAATTATTCCAATTGAAAAGAAAAGAGCTGCTTTAAAATATTTAGAATTAGAATAAAATCCAATAGATGTAATTATTATTGCATGTACGAGATGGTATAATACCCCAGTTTTGTAATTATCCATCATTTGGGGCGAAAGCATATCTTTAAGCTGATGTGCTCCGAAAGCACCAATAGCTACTGCCAGAAAACCAAATACCGCACCAACCGTTACCCAGTAGTTCTTCATTTACTTGTATCTTTTAATACTCTTTACAGCGGATAAATAAACAATTATGACTATTATACCTAAAAATACAAATGCAAAATAAAATGCGCCAAATGAAATTAAAATATAAAAATACATTTCTATAAAAGCAATCTGTTTTTCAAATGTATATTCAATACGTTCTCTGATTGTTCTTTTCCTGCTCTCATGTTTGGTGATTTTTTTTTCACCAATTGACTTATTGTATACAATATTGTTATCATCAAGTATCCGTTTAAGCTCATTTACATGAATTGCATAATTAAGCGAATCGCTGTAAAAAAAAGTATTAATTCCAATCACTTCACCGCGGCTGTTAAGCAGCGGACCTCCGCTGTTGCCCGGTCTTATCATTGCTGTATGCTGAATTACAAATGCCTCATGAGTATAGTTCTCATCCTGATCATAAAACCATGAGTCATCGTCAATTTTTTTTATTCTTCCTTTAGTTAAATGAAAATAATCAACGTTCATATTTTCATCTGTTGGATTACCAATTGAATATACAACATCCAGATTATGAATTCCGCTTTCATCCGCAAGAGGAAGTATATCGTCACATTCGCTGGATATTTCTAATACAGCAAGATCAACCATTTTAACTTCTTTTACAATTCGCTTAACTTTATAAACGCGATTATCTTCCATTTCAATTTTTGCTGTACGAAGATCAAGGTCATCGGTAACATGGTGATTTGTAACAAAATTCTTAGAGTTCACAAAAAAACCGCTAGCAATCGCGCCTGTTCTATCGGTAATTAACCCAACCGAAGCAATTGTTTTATTATAGACTTCAATTCTATCTTGCTGCTGTGTAAAGGATACTGCAGAAATTAACATCATAGATGTTAACAGTAAAATCAGATTTATTCTTTTATTAAATATATATTTCATATTATTTTATTCACCTGCAATATATAAAAAGTGCCAAATCAATGCAACAACATCAATATGGCAAATTTTGTTGATTTTATTATATATTTTAACTAAAAATAAGAAATTATGTTCCCTAAAGCATTAAATTATATTATTTAATTATAACCATTTTTTTTGTTTCAAAATATTTATTGGTTTTTAGTTTGTAAAAATATATTCCCGAAGAAATTCCTGATGAATTAAACTGGTATGTATAAAATCCTTCATCAAGCTCTGAATTTACAATACTTCTTACAAACCTTCCTGTTATATCATATACGCTCAAATCAACATAAGAAGGTTCGGGCAGTTCAAACGGTATTGAAGTAACGGGGTTAAAAGGATTTGGATAATTTTGATCCAGCTTAAATGCAGCAGGGGGTAGCTCATATCTCAATTTTTTATATACCGGTAACCCCTCCCAGTCTGTTTTAAATACCCTGTAAGAAAAAATATTTGGCGGTAATGAAAGTTCAAGAACAACTTCACCTGATGGTTTTACTTCTGTTATTGTTGGGTTTGTTGCTCCCCATGAGATTATAGTATTACCGTTTTCAAGTCTTTGAGCAAATCCCATAGCAAAACCAAAATTATCAGGAGTGTTGCGGTATTGCCATACAAGTTCAGCTGTCTTACTTTGTTCATTAAGCCGGTACTCAACCGCTCTTGAGTGAGGCGGAGTGTGGAAATTTCCGTTATCAAATAATATTATATTTCCGTTTGGCAAACGTCTTATACCATGCTGGTAATTAAAACCATCAGGATCGTTTATAAAAGTGAACATGTTTTCAGCTCCCCCAAGTCTCCAAATGATATTACCAGTATTTTTATTTATTTTTGTTATTTCATCAAGATGTCTGGAGGATATCAGATAATTACCGTCATTATCTACTTCTATAGCATTTCCGTGTACATAATCAATTTCAGATGCAACCAGATCCTGATGCTGTGTTTGTGTAATAGGAATATGGTCCCAGCTTCTCCACTGAAAAATAACATTTCTATCCCTGTCAATTTCCTGAATTATTAATCCTATTACAGTACAATTCGGGTTTCCTCCGTTAACAATTAAGGACATATCTACGGTCTGCTCATCATAGCTCATCAGAAGATAATTTCCATTTGCAAGAATTCTAAGTTCATGTCCATCTGTATTATAGCCATTTCCGCAATAAAAGCTATCAATAATATTATAGTCTTTATTGAGCTGGTAAAATTTTGAAGAATAATTATCAAAAAAAGTTAGACTATTACCCTGCTTTTTAAAATCAAGTGCTGATGCTCTGGTTTTTAATCCGGTATAAATTATTCCGTTATTTTCAGCGATAATAAGATGAGGGGTATTTGGTAAATTTCCAAAAGGAAAATTTGATAGAAAAATTTTGCCGGGTGCAGGTGAGTTATTTACAATTACATTTATATGCGGAAGTTCTTCAGGTGTAAAAGAGTAATCATTATTAAATAAATTTTCTGAATAGAATTCAACATTTGCTTTTCCGGTATTTGAATTTTCAACCGGAGCTTTTTCTGTTCTGAAAGTATATTGAAGAATGTTTTTTACCCCGGCATTTTTAAGGTCAGTATTTGGTGATATTTGAACTCTAACTTGTTCATCATATTTAAAGTTTTCAACTGGATCTATTAGTATGTGCTTTTTATCAAATGATATTTTATATGTAAAGTTATGAATTCCGCTTTTTGAACCATTCAGGGATATATCATTTTTAAGCATATCATTAATAAATGGTAGTTTCTTATCGAAACCCAGAATTATACCTGTAGAAATCTTAACATATTTTGAGTTTTCGGAAGGATCCTTATAAATTATTTCGCATTTAGTTAAGGTAAAATTTAACAAAATTAAAGAAATAATTATAAATCGTAATATATTCATTTTTTCAAAGTTAAGTTAAAAATTTAATCAAACTTAAAGATTATCAAATACTTAAACAATGGAAACAATTTCTTAATAGTTAGTTAAAAATATGATAAAAAATGATATTCTTAACTGAATTTATTAACAATTTTTCACAACTTAATCAATTATTTCAAAATTAGTATATTTTTGAAGTGACTTAGGAACAATAATCTTTCCCTCAGGGGTTTGGTTTGATTCAATAAGAGATACGTATAGTCTTGAGGTAGCAAGCCCCGACCCATTTAGAATGTGAACATATTCAGTCTTTTTATCACGTTTAAATCGAATCATTGCCCTGCGTGACTGAAAATCGGTGCAATTGCTTACACTCGAAGCTTCAAGCCATTTGTTTTCTGCGGGTGACCATACTTCTATATCATATTGTTTGTTTGCTGCAAATCCCATATCACCCGTGCATACATTTACAATTCTGTAATGTATGTTCAGCATTTCAAGGATACCGCATGCATGATTTAGCATTTCTTCCATCTGTGCGTATGAATCTTCCGGCAGACAGAAATTAATAAGCTCAACTTTGTTGAACTGGTGTACCCTTAAAAATCCCTTGGTATCTTTGCCGTAACTTCCTGCTTCTCTACGGAAGCAGGCGGTGTAACCGCAGTATTTTACAGGCAGATGCTTTGCATCCATTATTTCATCCCTGTGAATGTTAACAATTGGTACTTCCGCAGTTGGAATTGCAAACAGGTCATCCGGTTCTGTTCGGTACATATCTTCTTCAAACTTTGGAACTTTTTCTGCAGCTTCCATGGAAGTGCGGTTAACAAGAAAAGGCATTAGTACTTCTGTGTATCCGTTTGATTTATGAGTATCAAGCATAAAATTAATTAATGCCCTCTCAAGTATGGCGCCTTTTCCTCTGTAAAAAGGAAATCCGCTACCTGAAATTTTTGCTCCAATTCCAAAATCCAGAATATCAAGCTTTTTACCAAGCTCAACATGATCAAGATATTTAAAATCACCAGAGGCTTTTTCTCCCCATATTCTGAATTGTACATTATCATCGCTGGTTTTTCCTAAAGGGACTGAATTATCTGGCAAATTAGGAATATCCCTAAGAAAGTTATCTATTTCATTTTCAGCATCAGCAAGTTTTTCATCCAGTTCTTTTATATTATCAGATACTTTTTTCATATCAGCAATCTTTTCATCAGCATTAAGTCCTTCCTTTTTTATTTTGGCAATTTCGGCTGATACATTGTTGCGAAGCCCTTTTAGCTTTTCAACTTCGCTGATAAATTCACGCCTTTTAAGATCAAGCTTTATAATTGAATCAACCGGTTCAATTTTCATATTTCTTGCCTTAAGCTTCTCTTTTATTAGATCAGGGTTTTCGCGTATTAATTTTAGGTCTAACATATTACTCCATCTATAATTTCCCAAATGGTAAATTATGAGTTATTTAGTATTTAAAACTATTTTAATATTTTGTGTTTGTTCGTCTAAGATTTTCATAACCCTAATTGAACTTTTAATAAATTCAATCCTTCGGTTATATTAAGGGGTTTTATCCCAAGGTCAGTTTCAGCTTTAAGTAAAATAAATCCTGAATTCATTGGTCTTGCAGCTGCCTGATTAAGATCTCCTGTTTTAATTGGCATTATCAGATTTTCGTTTAGCCCGAAAATTTCTGCAAGTTTTACTGCAAATTCATAACGGCTGCAATATTCATTTCCGCATATATGGTAAATTCCTGATTTACCAAGATCAACAATTTTTACAAGCCCCCAGCCCAAATCATCAACCATAGTTGGCATACCAAACTGGTCATCTACAATTGTTACTCGGTTCTTTTCTGTAAGCATATTAACAAGCCAAACCGCAAAATTAGGTCTTAGATTTTTACCTGTTCCGTATATTATCATAGTGCGAACAATTGTAAAATCAATTCCGCTTGTAATAAGTGCATTTTCGCTTGCAAGTTTGCTTTTACCGTAATAGCTTAAGGGATTTGGTTTAGAGGTTTCGCTGTAATTGCCCAACCTGCCATCAAATATATAATCTGTCGAAATATGAATTATCTTTGAAGAATTAATTCTCGAAGCAATAATAAAATTTTTTACTGCATCAACATTAACCCGCCAGCTTTTTTCACGATCAGTTTCGCAGCCATCAACATTTGTATATGCAGCAGTATTGATTATAATTTCAGGATTACATCTTTTAACTGCTTCCTTCACTTCATCTTTTTTTGTAATATCCATAGTAAAGTAATCAAAGCCTCGTGGCTCGAAAGCTTTTTCTTGCAGGTCTGTTAAAATGACTTCATGCGGTGTTTCATGTCTGAAAAGTTCAGTAGTTTTCTGTCCAAGCAGACCGTTTGCACCTGTTATTAATATTTTTTTCGGTTTCAGCATTTTTTGTTAATAAATCTCAGTTACAATATGCAGGAATAATCTTTTTTAAAAAAAATATGAATTAAAATTACTCAATAATCAGCTAATTTAACAAGATCTTCAACACCATGCAGTGAAGCATTTACACTAGCCATTTTGTTAGCAAAATTTACTGCTGTAATTGGATCTGATATTTTATTTTCAGCATTTTTATAAAAAAAACCTGCAGCAAAAACATCTCCACAGCCGGTTGAATCAATAAAAGCGGGACAATCAATTCTTGGAATATCAGTTCTTTTTGGGTTTTTATCAATTACATTAAGTTCATACAAACTTACACCTGTACTTCCTCTTGTTACGACAATTGCTTTAGTTTGGCTGTTATTCAGAATATTTTGAGTTGTTTCATATTCTGAAACATTATCACCTGTTAAAATATTAAGTTCTGATTCATTCATTTGCAATGTATCAGACATTGAAGTCCATTTTTGCCAATCTTTTACAGGCCGCTGCTCTCTTTTACCGTCTGGAAAAGTTTTCATTACCAGATTGTGCAGATCCATGTGTATGTATCCGCGGAAACTGCTGCGGATTTTTTGCAGACTGTTTAAAGTAATATCAACTCCGGAGACTAAATTAATCAAAATTCCGTTCAATTCAGGAAGCAGCTCTTTAATCTCACGGTATTCTACTGGCAAAGTCGGTTCGGTTGAGTTTTCTTCTCTGTCATAAGTTTTTTTTGTTGATACATTAATTACAGAAATGTTATCTTTATAGAAAAGATTTACAATTCTCGTTCTATTTTTGACTTTGTTTATAAAAGAAAGATTGATATTGCGGATATTCCTTAAAAATCCTGTAATATTTTCATATTCATCTTCTCCAATGTTCATTACTGGGTAAACAGTTGCCCTGCCTGATGAAATTACTGCAAGCGAAACAAGCGAGTATAATATTCCCCCAAATTGCTTTGAAGCAGTATTTTTTCCCCTGTGAATATAATCCATACAGGGCTCTCCTATAACTGCTAATTTCACCTATGCAAAGATCTCCTTTATCTGCTTTTCCAGTTCCGAAGAAATTTTTAATTCACTTGCTTTAGAGTTTTCAATAATCTGCTTTGGCAAAGAAGCACTAGTAATTGTACTTGTAATATTCTGCTTTCTTAAACACCAGGCAAGTGCTAGCTGAGATGCAGTTGCATCTACACTTCTTGAAAGTTCAGTAAACTTATCAACTTGTTTAAGCAGTTCAATATTGTTGATGTTTTGCTTTATAAAATGATTTACTTTATTGTTAGCAGCACGTGACTTCTTTGGGATTTTGCCTCCGGAATATTTTCCTGTAAGCACACCCTGTGCAAGCGGAGACCAGACTACTTCACCCATTCCAAATTTTTCACATGTTTCCATTACACCATTTGTTTCTATTTGCCGGCGAATAATACTATATTGAGGTTGATTGCTTACTGGTCTATGCAGGTTATATTTTTCGCATACATGCGATGCTTCTGAAATATTTTCTGCTGACCACTCACTTACTCCCCAATAAAGGATTTTTCCCTGAATAATAAGATCATTAAATGCCCTGCATATTTCTTCCATTGGAGTATTTGGGTCATGCCGGTGGCATTGGTAAAGGTCAATATAATCAGTTTTCAGGCGTTTTAACGATTTGTGAACTGATTCAAAAACATGTTTTCTTGAAAGTCCCTGATCGTTTGGATTTTGAGACATTGGCCAGTAACATTTGGTTGCTATAACAGCATCTTCACGGTGAATTTTAAGTTCTCTGAAAAAAATTCTGCCTAATGAAAGTTCAGCTTGACCTTTATTATAAATATCTGCTGTATCAAAGAAGATAATTCCGCAATCGATTGCTGTTTTTATGCAATTTAATGCAGTTTTATCATTAATTGACATTCCATATGTCAACCAGCTTCCTATTCCAATTTCTGAAAGTTTCAATCCGTATTTGCCAAGCTGTCTGTAATTCATTTTAATTTTTTAAAAATATTCAGCAAATATACATATATGCCAATTTTGAATATAGTCATTAATAATATTATGAAAACATAGAAAAACCTGTCATCCGCAGAGTTATAGATATATATTTCATTTTTGGTTAGTTTTGTTATTAAGGTCAGTGCAGAATTAATGAAATTTTTGATTTATATACTATTTGTTGTTTTAAAAAGAATAATCCCGATATTCCCATTAAAGCTTATCCAGCAAATTGCACGGTTTAAAGGCAGCCTTTTTTATTATATTTTACCAATTAGAAAAAGAACCGCTGTTGAAAATTTAACCCTTGCATTTCCGGAAAAGAAACGGAAGGAAATTAATGAAATTGTTAAAGGCTGCTATAAGAATGTAATGACTGTAATTGCTGAGTTTTTTTATATGTCAAAACTAAACGATAATGAACTTGCAGAATTTTTAAAAATGGGAAATCCGGAATTGATCAGTAAAATGCATAATAAAGGAAAAGGTTTGATTCTTATAAGCGGTCATTACGGTAATTGGGAACTGACTGCCTATGGTGCAAGCAGACTTGTGAATATCCCCTTTAATGTAATTGTAAAAGAGCAAACCAATGTAAAAGTAAACGAGGGTATCAATACAATAAGAGTCTCTGCAGGCAACAAACTCATTGATATGAAAAATTCGTTGAGAAATATACTTGAAGTATTAAAGAACAATGGTGTTATAGCAATGTTAGGTGACCAAGCTGCACCTAAAGAAAATGTAAAGATTAATTTTTTTATAAAAGATGTTCCAACCTTTGAAGGTACTGCACGAATTGCAATTAAAACAGGTGCAGCAGTACTGTTTGGTGTTTCAACAAGAAATAATGATGGTACTTATAATGTAAAACTGCATGAAATTGATACATCAAAATATTCAGAATGCAGCGATGATAATGTAAGAGATCTTACACAACTCCATTCAGATCTTTTGGAAAAATATATCAGAAATCAACCTGATCACTGGCTTTGGTTTCACAGGAGATTTAAGAATGCAGGATGAATAGTATGAAAAATAAAAGAATATTAATAATACAAACCGCTTTTCTAGGAGATGTAATTCTTGCATTGCCAATGGTGCAGACAATTAAGAATCATCTGCCTGAGGCATCTATTGATTTTCTTTGTATTCCGGCAATTGCATCAGTATTAAAAAATCATCCTGCATTAAACGAAGTATTAGAATATGATAAAAAGGGTGGTGATAAGTTTGATAAATTCATAGATGTACTCAATAAGATACGTGAAGGTGAATATGATATTGTTATTACTCCGCACCGATATTTACGCAGTGCATTGCTTACATATTACAGCGAATCAAAAGTACGAATTGGCTTTAAAAACAGCACCCTTTCTTTTTTGCTGACAAATAAAGTAGCTTATGTTAAAGATAAACATGAGATATTAAGAAATCTCGATCTTGTTAAAAATATACCTGATATACACAATGATGAAAATAAAGTTTCACTTAAACCCGAACTATATCCGTTACCTGAACAAAAAGAAAAAGCAAGAAAATTAGCGGGAAGGTCAAATTTAATCTGTTTTGCCCCTTGCTCAAAATGGTTCACAAAACAGCTCCCGATTGATAAATCAAAGGAAATAATTAAGAATTTGATACTTAAAGGCTATAATTTAGCTTTGCTAGGAGGAGATGCCGATACTTCTTACTGCGGTGAACTTGAAATTTATTTTAAAGATGATTCATTAATAAATCTATGCGGAAAAACTGACCCGCTTGAATCTTATGAAGTGATTAAACTTTCAAAAGGATTGATAACGGTTGATTCTGCTGCTCAGCACCTTGGTGCTGCAAGCGGTGTACCAATAATTCTTATTTACGGTTCCACTGATAAATCATTTGGGTTTTACCCGCTGACATCAAAACATAAAATAGCCGAAATTGAAACTCTTGAGTGCAGACCTTGTACAGATCATGGCAGAGAAAAATGTCCATTAGGACATTTTAAATGTATGAATGATCTTGATGCTAATAAAATTATAGAATATTTGGAAATGTTGATATAAGCAATAATTTTCTGAATTTAAAATCAGCGGGATCAAACAATTACTTAAGTTCAGGTTTAAGAAATTTTGCTGTAACGGAATCATTTAGATGATTTTTTACAATACCTTCGGGAGTGCCTTCGGCAATAATTTTTCCGCCGGCATCACCGCCCTCAGGTCCCAGGTCAATTATCCAATCTGCTGTTTTTATCACATCAAGGTTATGCTCAATAACAATCACGGTGTTTCCTTTATCAACAAGCTGATTAAGTACTTTTAAAAGCATTCTAATATCCTCAAAATGCAGTCCTGTAGTTGGCTCATCTAAAATATAAATTGTTTTTCCTGTTTGAACTTTAGAAAGTTCGGTTGATAATTTTACTCGCTGTGCCTCTCCGCCCGAAAGAGTTACGGCTGATTGACCAAGTCTGATATACCCTAATCCAACATCATATAAGGTTTGCAGTTTACGTTTTAGTGACGGAATAGCTTCAAAAAAACTATAAGCTTCTTCAACTGTCATTTCCAGCACATCAGAAATGTTCTTTCCCTTATACCGTACTTCCAATGTTTCGCGGTTATACCGTTTGCCTCTGCAAACATCACAGGTTACATAAACATCAGGAAGAAAATTCATTTCAATTTTTTTTAGCCCTCCGCCCTCACATGCTTCACATCTGCCTCCTTTAACATTAAAGCTGAATCTCCCCACTTTATAACCTCTGATTTTTGCTTCTGGCAAAGAGGCAAACAAGTCGCGTATGAACGTAAATAAACCGGTATATGTAGCAGGATTGCTCCGTGGCGTTCTGCCAATCGGTGACTGATCAACTTCAATAACTTTATTAACATTTTTTATTCCTTCAATTGTATCATAAGGAAGAGGCGGTTCAGGAGTTTTATAAAATCTCCTTGAAAGAACCCTATACATTGTTTCATTAATAAGGGATGATTTACCCGACCCGCTTACACCAGTTATACATATAAATTTCCCTAGCTGTAAAGCAAGATTTACATTTTTAAGATTATTGCCTTTTGCCCCTTTTAATACAATTTTTTGTCCGGTACCTAAACGCCTTTTTATAGGCACTTCAATATTTTTTTTGCCAGAAATATACAACGAGGTTAATGAACTGCCGTTCAGCGTACCCGGTTTGCCGTAAGCTACAATATTTCCACCGTGCTCACCCGCTCCGGGACCCAGATCTACCAAAAAATCAGCTTCTTCCATCATTTGCTTATCATGCTCAACAACTATTACTGTGTTACCAATATCACGCAGATTTTTTAACGACTTAATCAGCAGTTCGTTATCTCTTTGATGCAAACCGATGCTGGGTTCATCCAGAATATAAAGTACTCCGCGCAGCTGTGAACCGATTTGTGTTGCTAGTTTTATTCTTTGAGCTTCACCGCCAGAAAGAGTTCTTGCATTTCGGTCTAAAGTGAGATAATCAAGCCCTACATTCAGCATAAACTCAAGGCGCATTTTTATTTCCTTAAGTATTTGCTTTGCTATAATTTCCTGACGCTCATTAAGCACAAGGGTATCAAAGAAATTTCTTGCATTACGTATGGAAAGCTGTGATATTTCAAAAATATTTTTTTTACCATCAACTGAATCAATTAACACAGAAAGACTTGAAGGTTTAAGTTTTCCTCCTTTGCATGTATCACATGTATTGGATGTCATAAAACTTTCAGCCCAACTGGATATATATTCTGATGTTTGATTGCGGTAATAATCTAAAATTATTTTTTTTACACCCTGAAATTTGTGCGAATACTCTCTTTGAACTCCGCGTGAATCAATATATTTATAATTCCGTTTCTGGCTATCGCCATTAAGTATTATATCAATTTGCTCTTTTGAAAACTTTTTAAGCTGTGTATCAAAATCAAGTTTCCATGATTCAATAAGCTGCTTTAAAACTGTAAAAGTCCAGTTGCTGCGTGGTTTACCAAGAGGTGCAATAGCACCTTCATTAACTGTAAGCTCAAAATCTGAAATTATCAGTCTTTCATCCAGTTCTTTACGGGCACCAAGCCCAACACAATCTGGGCACCAGCCATAAGGTGAGTTAAAAGAAAATGAGTTAGGGGCGGGCTCATCAAAACCAATTCCGCATACTGGGCAGGCTAACTTTTCGCTGAAAAGCATATCATCAGAACCATTGCTATCTGACTCGGTAATTATTACAATTCCGCTTCCAAATCGCAGAGCAGTTTCAATAGAGTCTGTTAGTCTTAAAGAAGTGGCTTTTGTTACCATGATTCTATCAACAACAATTTCAATATCATGTATCTTATATCTGTCAAGCTTCATTTTTGGTTCTATTTCTGTAATTTTTTTATCAATACGAACCTTCGTGAAACCATCTTGTTCTATTTGTTCAAACAGTTCACGGTAATGCCCTTTTCTGCCTTTTACTACCGGAGCAAGTATATTAATACGTTTTGTATCTAAATTATTGCTGATGTGATGTATAATCTGCTGAACGCTTTGCCTTTGAACGGGTTGCCCGCAATTTGTACAGTGCTGTGTGCCGCATTTTGCAAAAAGCAGTCTTAAAAAATCATATATCTCTGTTACAGTACCAACTGTTGAACGGGGATTGTGGGATATGGTTTTTTGTTCTATAGAAATTGATGGAGAAAGACCTTCAATTTTATCAACATCTGGGCGTTCAATTCCGCCAATGAACTGTCGTGCATAAGCAGAAAGAGTTTCTACAAATCTCCGCTGACCTTCTGCGTAAATAGTATCAAAAGCAAGGGAAGATTTCCCTGAACCCGATATACCTGTTATAACAATAAATTTATCTCTCGGAATATTCAGGTCTATATTTTTTAAATTATTGACTCTTGCGCCCTGAATGGATATTTTATCTAAAAATGACAATTAAGTTTTTAATTTAAAGGATACAATATTTATAATTACGGATTTAAAATTTGACTAAAGAAGGAAGTTAACTTATTTTGTTTGAAGAAAAAATGAACTAATTGGGTGGGGGAGGGGTGTGCTTACCTTTAATAATTGTTTAAGTATTAGTTTACATATGTTTTAAGTTTTAATTATTTATGTATGAAAGGGATAAATATAATGTATCATTATTACAGGATTGAGGATTTATTTAAACTGTATATTTTAGTATGTTATTATCTTTAAACAGCAATAAGTAAAAAAAATAAAATTTTTCTTTGAAATGATAAATTTTACCATGGAGCTTTTAACCCTAGAGTTGCAAGTTTATCTTCAAACTCTATTCGCTCACGGTTTTTTTTAGCTTCGCCCTTATCATTTAGCCAATTGAATGATTTACCTAACTCTATAACCTTTTGTTTATCTCCCTGTGTCATTGCCGTTAAAACTTCCATTTCAAGTCTTGTAAAATGGCTTGAGTTTATCCTGTAATCCATAAATGCTTCCCAAACATTAGGGCACCATTTAGCAACAATTTCATGACCTATTGTTTCTGCATAGCGTCTAATTTCATATTGTGCATGTGAATCCATGCGTAGATATAAAAAATGCAGCAGGTTATGCAGATCAACTTTCCAGTATGCTTCTGTATATGTTGAAAGTGGTAAATCTTTGCGGGCTTGCTCGCGGGCAATACCCATTTTTAAACGTTCATCATATATTTCACGGGCAAGTGACTGCAGGTATCGTTCTTTTTCTGTCAGGGTTTTTCCTTTGGCATTTTCTGCAAAACCAGCTGAACCCTGCCTGTTGCCTGCAGACTGCAGCCGCCACTCATCTTCTGTGGTAGTTTGGGCTGAATCAATTGCCACACTATAACGGGTAGAATACTCGTTTACATTTGCTGTACGATGTCGTATCCACTGCCTCCAGCAATCCATTGGTACACGAACATGGAATTTAATCTCACACATTTCAAACGGAGTTGTATGATGATGACGCATTAAGTAGCGTATTAGTCCGCGGTCTTCATGGACTTTTTTTGTTCCTTTTCCGTATGATACTCGGGCTGCCTGAACAATTGATTCATCAGAACCCATATAATCAATAACACGTATAAATCCGTCATCTAGCACTTTGAACGGCTTGCCGAGAACTTCATCAAGCGGCTGTACTTTGGGACGTTCAAGTGATTCCATTTCAGGGTTTTGTTCCGGAGTTTCTGTATATTCTTTATTAATTTCTTCTTTTATATCAGTCATAGTAATCAAATTAATTTTACCGGAAAGCGGAAAAATATATGCGGTGATTTATTTGTAATTCAGCAAAAATAATAATTTGATAAAGAACATAAAAGTCTAATCAATTTTCAATTTGGCACTACAGGGTTAATAAAGTCGTGCATATTTATGCAATATTATGGAGTATGCATTTAAAGGCATTTATTACTTAAAATTCCAGTAATTATTGGTAGTATCTGCATCGGGAATATATTTGCTGCCAAGTTCTATATATGCCGGTTTTATATCTGAATCAAAATCTATCCAAATTTCGTCGCTGTCTTCGTTTTTCCACACTGAAGCTGTTCTGTAAGCCTGTTTTACAGAGCCGTCTTTATATTTTACCGTTAGTGCAACGGGTATTGGAAGATCTCCTTCTTTTGTTATCTGTATTTTAAGTGCATCATCTTTAACAAATGCTGTATCAATTGCCAGATCGGGATACCCGTGTTTAAAAAACCATGGTTCAAAAAACCAGCCAAGCTCATCATCTGTTACATCTTCAAAAGTATAGAAAAAATCGTAAGGTGAAGGATGTTTACCGTTCCATCGTTTAATGAATTCCTGAAGTGATTTTTTAAATGAGATATCTCCCATGAAATCCTTTAAAATATTATATGCATTTGCAGGTCTGAAAAATGCATGATTAATATACATTTCTCCTCTAATCATGTAGCTCGGATACATCATTGGTATTTCATCAAATTGCCCGGAATAATCAAGATACCGGTTAACATTTCTTTCTCTGAAATCAATGGTTTTATCCAACTCGTACTGAATGTATTCAGAAAGCATCTGAGACCACCCCTCATCCATCCATGCATATTTACGTTCATTAATACCCATATAAAACGGAAAATAAGAATGTGTAACTTCGTGAACGGTATTGTAAACATTCCAAATTCTTTGGTTTCCTGCGCTCAAATTTTCCATCATTGGCGATTCCATCCCGCCCCTTCCGTTAAATAAAGTTATCTTTGAATAAGGATACGGAATACCCGGCAGTTCCTTAGATAACATCTCTACACTCCTTACAGCTAAATCACAAATTTCAATAAAGCCAATTGAAGTTTGATCATAAACTGTATTGACAAATACTTTTTTTCCTCCTCCTCCATCTGCTGTTTTGCCATCCCAAAGATAATGAGCAGCAATACCAAATGTAAAATCCGGAATATTTTTTGATGAAAAATGCCATGTATTAGTTTCAGCTAAAGAGCTAAAAAGGGGCATATCGGCAGTAAGATCCTGCATAGAAATAATATTAACAAGCGAATCAGAATTTAGAGCTTCATTATATTTTAACAAGATTTTTTGTGAAAGAACTTCCGGAGGGTTTAAAAAATCTCCTGTAGCCCAAACTCCCAAATTATTAGGCACGGTTATATTTACATCATAGTTATTAAAATCGTTATAAAATTCGGCATTCCCTGTGTATTCTGTTAAATCCCACCCGTCAATATCGTCATATACTGATATTTGCGGATACCAATATGCAACGAAAAAAACATCAGGTTTATATCTGCCCATACGTATCCCTTCTTCACCGGGAATTTTAAAATCCCAGCTTAGTTTAAGGTTAATCTGTTTTCCGGGCAAAATAATAATATCTTTAATTATCAAATTTGTGCCTGTATATTCCAATGATGTATCTGTTTCTGCATTGTAGCTTTTTTTACCTGCATTTAGTTGGCTAATCTTAAGCCCATATTGATCTTCGGCTGATTTATAAGGGAAATCTCTCATAGCATCTTTTTTAAAAATATTTGGGTACAGTCTTAAAACTAATTTATCAAGTGTATCAGGACTTTGATTGTAGTAAATAATATCCTCTGAACCCGAAAGAATTCCTGTTTCTGTATTAATATTTACTTTGATCTTATAATCAGCATGATTCTGCCAATAATCAATGCCGGGTTTTCCGTCAGGGGAACGGGTATTATCTTCGTAAGCTGACTGAAATTCAAGCGGAATAAACAACTGCTGAGCGTAGGAAGAGCTGTATGAGATGAGAGTTATAAAAATTATATAAAATTTAACCGGCATTTATATAAAAATATTTATTATCAATTTGATATAAAAGGTTCTTTTAAATATTCAAATAAATATTCAAGATCCGAAATAATAGTTAAATTTAATAAAAGGTAACAGAATTCAATATATTTAATGGGTATAAAACCCGAATCCAACTCCTAAAGATAACTCAATGACACCCGGATAATTATTTTTCACGAATATTTTCCTTACTTTCAGGTTTGGATGAATTGATAATCCCTCCATAAATCCGGTTGTTGCCCAAATACCTATTGCCGCCTGAATAAAATATCCCTTATGGATAAAATCTGTATAATATCCTGCACCGGGAGAAATCATTATTATTGAGGGGTGTTTAAAACTTCCGTTTAACGGGATATCCAAATTATAAGATAAATGCAAAACATTTTTTCTTTCCTTTCTGAATATGTATGTGTAATCAAATTCGGCTCTGCCATAAGGGAATTTTCCAGCAGAAAATTCCTTTGATAAACCAAAATGCGAATTACCGTTTTCAATTATAAGCGTTGGTGTTAAAACTAATATTGAACTTAAAATCAATGAATTTGCAGCATCGGTTTTCTTTGAAATATTAAAGTTATTTATTGCGGAAACATGCAGATTTTGCGTGAATGCAGTTATACTTATAAATAATAATATAAATAACAATTTTTTCATAAACAAATATAATAATTGTTAAGGTTTAACGTCAAATTTTAATTTGTTTGTATTGTAATTTCTTATATTTATTTTTGAGCTATGGATTTTGTTAAAAATACAAACGGCGGTTTTACTATCAACAATAAACCATTCAGGTTTATTGGCGCTAATGTTTATGAACTTGCAAATATTAATAGTGATATTGCAGTTAAGATTATTGAAGAATCAGCTGAATTTGGATTTACAGCACTTAGATTCTGGCTGTTTGAAAATAAACCTCTAAATGAACAGATTAAAATACTTTCTAAGATCTGCGATACCGTAAAACCATTTGGAATTAAACTTATCATTTCTTTGGCTGATAAGTGGGGTTACCTGCAGAATTACAAGATAAATGAGGCATGGTATCATAGCGGTTACAAAAATGAATATCTGAATTATATTACAGATTTGACAGGTGTGTTTAAACACCGCACGGAAATAATGGTATGGGAGCTGATCAATGAACCTGAAACTGATGATTTTATTACTTTCTATAATTTTGCTAAAGAAGCATCAGAGGAGATAAAAAATGTTAATGAAAATCATTTGCTTTCGGTTGGCACAGTTGGAGGAGTAGGCGATAAATTTGGCGGATATTTTTCAGTATTCAAAAAATCAAACTTCAGAAAATTGTATTCCCTTAAATCATTAGATGCAATTTCTTTGCATGATTACAGTTATGACTCCTCCATATTTGAAAGGCTTGATATATTATACAGATTTAAAGGGGAGCTTAAAAAAGCCGAAAGATACTCAAAAATAGGCAGCTCAATTGAAATGCCATTTGCAGCTTTGGATAGATATTTTCTGAAAAACAAAAAATTGTTTCGCTTTCCATTTACCCTTCGCTGGCTTTGGAACATTTATAATAACAGAGATATTAATTTTGCAAAAAAAATTGGAAAACCATTGTATATTGGTGAAATAGGATATAAAAATATTCCGGGCAGAAGCAGACCAAATATTATGGAACTTGACCTTTTTTCAAAGTTCAAAAAAAACATAGGCGGGGTGATGCTGTGGTCGTTTGAATCTCAAGGGTGGAATAAAGACGGTCATGATTATGGTTTTAAACAGGGTGAAGGAATTGAAGAGGTTGTTAGAAAGCTGAAATAATTATTAAAACTTTGTTCACCAAAGAAGTTTATAACAATTGATGTTGTTAAATTCAGATTTACTGTAAATAAAATGCACAGTAAAATTTTTTAAAATTTATTTTAAGGTAAGCCGTTTACCATTAAACCGTAATAAGTTTCTCTTGTTAAGTTAACCTTCAGGTTAAAGAATGCATTTCCGCCGTCAGCAACATAAAGTATGTCGGTTTTCCATTTTTTTAATATTTCGCTATCAGCATAAATAAAACAGTTTATCCAAATTATCTTATCTCCGCCTTCCATTTCAGCAGGAACAAACTGCCTGTAATATTGATCTAATTTTCTTCCAAAAAAAGGATTGTATGTACCCGAAACCTCCTTATTGAAGCATTCTGCAAGCAGTTTTTCTGCCAAATTAATATCATTTTGTGAAGGCTCGTAGGTTTTGTAATTCCTTCCAAATGCAAATTCCATTTTCTGCGAAGCAGCAATAACAGTTTGGTAATCTTTCAGAACCAGATCATTGGAAACAATTTCTTTTTTATCTGATGAGCATACAAACGAGAGTATCATGAGAGAAGCCAGAATTAAGTTGTGCATTTTTGTAATTTTAATTTATTCTTATACGCTATATTTTTTATTGTGTTTCAGGAAATAAAATTTAAATTGTTGTGAAAGCCATCACATATTAAATTTTCAATTTTGGTAAAAATTTAAGAAATAAATCAATTGGCATAATTTAATGAATTTAATATAGGAAGAATACTTATTAAATTTGCAATATAATCACATAATAACTAATTAATTAAACAATATATTAATATTTAATGAAAGAAAGAACACTAGCAATTTTAAAGCCCGACTGCCTTGAAAAAAAGGTTCAGGGTAAAGTTATACAACTTATAATTGATGCAGGATTTGCTATAAAAGGTATGCGGCTTCTTCAACTTAGCGAGGATTCTGCAAAGAAGTTTTATGCAATACATAAGGATAGACCGTTTTACGGTGAGCTTGTTGCTTATATGACTTCAGGTCCGGTAGTGCCTCTTTGCCTTGAAAAGGAAAATGCTGTTGCAGATTTCCGTAAACTGATTGGCGCAACAAATCCTGCAAATGCTGATGAGGGTACCATAAGAAAAATGTATGCTGATTCAATTGAACGAAATATTGTTCATGGTTCAGACTCACCAGAAAATGCTAAAAATGAAATTGCACATTTTTTCAATGATTCAGATTTAGTTTAAACATTGTTAAATTTTAATACCTGCCGAAATAATTCCGGCAGGTATTAAGTTCTTAAATCAGCAGCCCAATACATTACCAATCCTATATTTAATTGCATTTAATAAAATTAGTTTGCCTGAACTTGAATATACTTAATTCACTATTGACTTATTGCAATAATTACTTTATATTTGAAGGTATAAAGCAGTAATATCCTTAATAATTAATAAAAATGTCTATAATATCCTAAAATATTAAGGTACCGCAAATTTAAGAAAATGCAGTCAATTGATGAAATAGATTTAAAGATTCTTGATTATCTCCAGGAAAATGCAAGAATTAAAAGAAGCGAAATAGCAGAAAAAATAAACCTCTCACTTCCTTCTGTGGCAGATAGAATGAATAAGCTTGAAGAACTTGGTTTTATAGAAAAATACCTAACAAAACTTAACCACAAAAAACTTGGAAATGATATAACAGCATATATATTTGTAACCAGCGATTCATCAACCTACTATAAAGATTTTATTCAGCATACTCAAAACCTGAGGGAAATACTTGAGTGCCACGCAATAACCGGTGACGGCTCTCATATTCTTAAAATCAGAACAGAAAACACATCATCGCTTGAAAAACTTCTTGCCAAAATTCAATCATGGAAAGGTGTAAGTTCAACCCGTACTTCAATTGTTCTCTCAACCCATAAAGAAACATCAGCAATATCACTTAAACATTTTCTTAAATAATAAGTTTTAAAATTTGGAAATTTTGCATAGAAAGCGTTGAAAACACAGCATTTAATTAACATATAAAAAAGGAGAATATAATAAATGGCATCTAAGCAGCAGGCTGTTAAAAATGTTTTTGCTATGATCAAAAAGCATGATGTTAAAATGATTGATTTCCGTTTTACAGATTTACCCGGTCAGTGGCAGCATTTCAGCATACCGGCAAAAAATCTGGATGAAAAAGTATTTACCGAAGGGTTAGGATTTGACGGCTCTTCAATCAGAGGATGGCAATCTATAAATGAATCAGATATGCTGGTTTTTCCTGACCCAAATACTGCAAATATAGATCCGTTTATTACTTCAAAAAACCTTTCAATGATTTGTGATATCTATTCACCTGTTTCAGGTGAGCGTTACAGCCGCGACCCTCGCTATATTGCAAGTAAAGCAGAAGAATATTTAAGATCAACTAAAATAGCTGATACAATATATTGCGGTCCTGAAGCTGAATTTTTTATTCTGGATCATGTTGCATATAATGTAAATGAATACAGCAGCTGGTACAAAGTTGATTCAAGAGAAGGATTTTGGAATACAGGCTCAGAGCTTGAAGCAAATCTTGGTCATAAAATCAGAATGAAAGAAGGTTATTTTCCCGTGCCGCCTGCTGATAGCACTAATGATATAAGAAATGCAATGGTTGATCATTTACTGAATGCAGGAATTGAAGTTGAAACTCAGCACCATGAAGTTGCCACAGGCGGTCAGGCAGAAATTGATTACAGATTCTGCCCCATGCTTGAATGTGCCGATAAACTAATGATGTTTAAATACATTGTTAAAAATACTGCAAGACAGTTTGGAAAATCTGCAACATTTATGCCTAAACCAATCTTTGGCGATAACGGAAGCGGTATGCATACACACCAGAGCTTGTGGAAAAACGGCAAACCTCTGTTTGCAGGTGATGAATATGCGGGCTTAAGTAAAACAGCTTTATATTATATCGGGGGTTTGCTAAAACACGCACCTTCTCTGCTTGCATTTACTAATCCAACAACAAATTCGTACAAACGTCTTGTGCCGGGATATGAGGCACCCGTTAATCTGGCATATTCTAAGGCAAACCGAAGCGCAGCAATCAGAATTCCGATGTACAGCAGCAGCCCTAAAGCAAAACGGATTGAGTTTCGCTGCCCAGATGGTACAGCTAATCCTTACCTTGCATTTTCTGCAATGCTTATGGCAGGGATCGACGGAATTATTAATAAGATTGATCCGGGTGATGCAATGGAGATGGATATTTATCACTTAAGTTCAAAAGAGCTAAAAAACGTTCCTCAGGCACCTGATAATCTTGAAACTGCCTTAAAATCACTTGAAAATGATAGTGAATATTTAATTAAGGGTGATGTATTTACTGAAGATCTAATTGAAACATGGATAGATTACAAAATGGAAAAAGAAGTAAAACCTATGGCTTTAAGACCTCATCCGTATGAATTCCATTTGTATTATGAAGTGTAGTAAATAAAATTTAAAAACGCAAAAATAAAAGAGAAAGGCAGCTTTACAGGCTGCCTTTTTAATTGCTATAATCGGATGAATACAAATTTATTTCCCTGCTGCAGGGTTGGAAATTGTTTTGCTTCTTTCAATTGACTGAAGTGCCAGATAATTTCCTCCGAACTTTGCAATGTTTTCAAGTTCTGTATCAAATTGATCAAAGTGACGTTCCTCATCAGCGATTAATGACTCAAAAAGCTGTTTTGAAATTGCATCAGCATTTGCCTGACATTCATTTGCCCAAACATTATATTCCTTTGCGCTTTCTTCTTCCATTTTTCTTGCCATATTAAGCATTTCCTTTACATCTTTTATTTGTTCCGTTTTTTGAGAAGTTTCCATTTTAACATCACCTTTTAAGAAAAGAATTCTTTCAGCGAGTTTTTCTATATGAATCATTTCTTCTATTGCTGTTTTTTTAAACAATCCTGCCAGTAAGTCAAATCCCTGATCATCACAATGAAAATGGAAATACATATACTGGTGTATTGCGTTTAATTCATCAGCAGCAGCTTTATTAAGAAGCTCTATACTTTTTTCGTGCATAATTTTAATCCTTTCATTATGAGTATTAGTACAAAAATAATTAATTATTTCAGATGAAAAAATGAGGAAGTATTTCACAATTTAGCGGATTCTGCGGGGACCATCTTTAATGAAAATCAGTATTATTAAAAATGTGTTTGATTTGCAAGCAAAGTGAATGAAATTATCTGAAATTCTTACCCTTTGCCTGAAGTATAAAAATTTCTATCAATCTTATAGATTAATTAACTTTTAAGGGAACTTTTGCCTGCAATTTGTTCAACTCAGTTTTATACCAATTATCAGCTCCAATATCAGAATCTGTGTTAATCTTATCTTTCAATAATTTTATCAAATTATATATTACAGCATCATTGTTAAATACAGGTGAACTGCTTATTAATGTATATACCAGTTTGAAATCATTGCTGTTTAATGAAGAAATTGCAGTAATGAATGAAATAAATGAAGTTTCTTCATTAAAAAACTCCGGAAGAGAATTATTTTCCAGTAAAAAATTAGTAAGCTCTGAATATTTTTTTAGATTTTCTGCTGCAACAAATCTTGCACCATAATAATTGTTTGAAAGCATTTTAAATAATATCTCAATGCCTTCAGCAGAGATGTAATTTCCTAATGCAAATGCAATATCTTTATTATAAATTTTCTTTTCTGATTTTTCTGAAGCAAGCTCTCCCAATCTATTTATTACCTTTTCAATGAAATCCTTATCGGATTTATTATAATTAATTTTCCCAAGTGCATTTATTGCAGATGAACGAATGCGGTAATTGTTATCATAAGTTAATTGCAAAAGGTAATCTTTTGCAGATGGGTCTTTTGTTTCACCGAAAATATAGCAAATCATGCTAAGCTCTGCCTGTGTTATCAATTCCTGCCCAAGAGTATATGCACGCAATCTTTCCAAAAGTACCTGTGCTATTGACCATTGAATTTTCTGAGAAAGTACTCTGAATACCTGCACATCACGGTGGTCTGTTGTGTTGAATTTTGTAAGGATATACCTTGCGGTATTTGAGCTGTCATCAATAAGCTTTTTAAAGCCATATTCCTGCCAAAGACTGAATCTTGGTTCTATGGTTTTTGCCATCATGAAATACTCTTCAGTAGAATATTTTCCGTTTGTGAAGTTACGTCCTTTTCTCCCCGTTGTATCGGTTACACCTGTTGAATCCACCAGAACTTTAAAATTATCACCGCTTACCTGCTCTGGCAGATCTTTATAATCATAATCAGTAAATACTCCCCAGGTTGTAGAATTAATAAAAGTGCTGTCATTACCGGGCAGTGAGTAATAATCTGAACCTGAGGCATCAATAAAGATACCAATACTTCCATACTCTCTTCTTGGATTGCCATAACCGCGGGTATTGCCCGGAAATTTATTCAGATAGCCATCTGTACCGCTTTCATCAATCAAAATCCCTATTCCATCAGCATTTCCCGCTCCCTGTGAAAGTGAATATGCAGAATAATTATCATTACCCTTAACATCCCAAAGCATGCCAAATCCAAAATCATGTCCGCAGCCCTGTGAAACTCCGTTAGATTGGTAAAAATCCCAGCCGTCATAATCTTTAAGTAACCCAACAGCTAAATGAATTCCTGATCCTTGAGAGTATTGGTAACCATTGTATTTATCATGACCAGATTTATCAACAATAGCGCCAAGGGAATACCAGTAAGCCCCTCCTTGCCCAAAAATATCAGTGTTATAAATATCATTTCCTTCATCTTCAATAATCAGCCCAATGCCTCCGGCATAAAATGGTCTTAATCCCAAACCATACCCTTGACACATTGATACATAATGATCATTATATCTGCCAATATCAAGAGAACGTGAGTCAACTAAATATGAATCATTGCCCTTGTTATCTATAATACAGCCAACACCTTCAGTCATACCGAATCCCTGTGAATATGAATTGGCTATATAGAAATCATTTCCTTCGCGGTCAACAAGCAATCCAACACCAAAGCATCCGGCTCCGATTGAAAATGATAATCCTTTATATGTATCATTACCTTTTTCATCATATAGTAAACCTAAACCGCCGATTGATGCACCAAGATTACCCATTCCATTTGATTCATAGTAATCATCGCCTGCTTTATCAAAGATAAATGATGATGAAAACAAACCTCCGGCTAAGGCAAAATCACTTGAAGAAGAGTAATAATCGTTTCCTGCTATATCGATAATGCAGGAGATACTACCTGATGAAAATCCCCCTTTTGAGTGAGGTGCATTAAGCGGGGAGTGTCCATCAATGTTATATACATCATCACCGCCGAGATCAATTATGAAATCAAAAACACCAGTGTAGATATTTTTGCCGCGTCCGCCTATTGCTATGCGTATACCTTCTTCATCTGAATAGTAATAGAAATCACCCTGGATGTTTTTATTGTTAATTCTAGTTAGACTTTCTTCTTTGTTGTTAAATTCTGTCACAAATCTCATGATATCATTACAAAACCTCAAATTTCCGCTGCTTTGATAATACAGATCAGAAACATGAATTTTACTTAAAATATTAATTGCAGTTTTAGAATATTGGATGGATGAATCACGCTCTAAATTATATTTTAAAATATCAAAAACAGCATTATCTTCATTTTCAGAATCTTCCAATATTGAAAATAAGTGTTTTTTTAAATAATCCAGATCATTTCTATCAAAAATTTTATTCAGTGTATTATTATTTTTTCTAAAACTTAAATATTTTTTAATTGATTTTGATAAATCTTTATAACTATTTGGCTTCTTTCTGTTTTCTATTGTTTCACTGCCTCTAATATTATCTGGATAAATGAAATATTCCTCAATTGTGTTTATTCCATCTTTACTGTTTCCAACATCCAAAAAGTTCCATAAACGGTAATTAATCAAGTTAATTGATGTATTTTTATCAATTTCACTTAAGCTATCCAGCCAGGTCATGCTTCTTAGCGGATTTGTCATCATATCTTTTACCAGCGGGAGTATTAGCTTTACATCATTGGTTGGGTTTTTTTCTGCTGTTGAAAAAAACTCAACGGGAATTGTTATATCTTCGCGTGTTAGCCCCCTGTTTCGGAGAGTTTGATTAAACAGTGAGTTAATATCTCGCTGCTGAGAGATAGCATTAGAGCAGATCAGTACGAGTGATAATATGAATAAAAACTTTTTCATTAAATAAATATATATGATAGATTGGATTAAAAGAATGAAGAAGGAAAGGACACCTATTTGACCTCACCCCCTGACCCCCTCTCTTAAGAGGAGAGGGGGAAATAATATTTGGAGTTTTGGCTCTCCCTCTCCTTTCAGGAGAGGGAGTTGGAGGGTGAGGTGTACATATTCAGACCACCTTCCTTCACACCGTTCAGTAAGGCGAGAATCTGCCCCTTATTCTTTTTCCTTCGGAAATAGATTTCTTCCCCTCCCGTGTCAAAGCCAGGTCTTCGATTTATCTATGGATGGGAGCTGATTCACTCATGAATATTGGCATTTGAGCTTTGACATTTTGAGCGAAGCGAAATCCCGCTCCGCGGGATGGCATTTTAAGTACTCCTACTCATGAAACATTTTATCTTTTAAACGAGTATATAAATTAACATAATAAATAGAGGATTATAAATGAAATTCCAAAAAACATTAATTTTAGCTTTTATTCTGCCGTTTGTAGTTGCATTAAACGCATGTCAAAACGATAACGATAAAGTTTCGGTTAATCAGGAACAATCGGGTAATAAAAACTATAAAACTGATGCCCCTACTTCTACAGATTATGATAGACAAGTTAAGGGAAATGATAATGAAACATCTGGCGAAAATAAAACTAATGATGGCATATTAAAACAGATTAATTATCAGCAGCCAATAGAAAACACTGCTCCGCAAGATAAGAGAATGATAATCCGTACCGGAACTATGAGTATAGAAAATGACAACTTTGATGAAACAGAAGTTAAAGCAAAGGAAATTGCCAAGAATATGGGAGGATATATTACAAACTCCACAGCCCAGGTAAATCAAAGCGGAAAGAAACAGGGAACGCTTACAATCAGGGTACAGGCAGATAAATATGATGCACTTCTTGCAGAGCTTGCAAAAACCGGTAAAGTAATGAATCAGAATATTACCGGACGTGACGTTACGGAAGAATATGTTGATGCAGAAGCCCGGCTTAAAACTCAGCGTGAACTTGAAGCAAGACTGTTGCAATTACTTGCAGAAAAAACAGCTAACTTAACTGCTGTTGTTGAAGTTGAGCAAAAGCTTGCATCAGTAAGAGAGAACATTGAAAAAACTGAAGGCAGAATGAGGATGCTGAAAGATCAGGCATCTTACTCAACAATTACATTAAGCATTTATGAGCCTGCAATTTTAAATACATCGTCAGGCGGATTCTTTTACGAACTTGAACGCGGATTTGAAAATGGTTTAACTGGATTTACAAAAGTTCTTGCCGGAATAATTACAGTAGTAATTGCTCTTGCTCCAATTCTTGCAATAATTGGATTGCTGATTTATGTAACAATTAAAATTATAAGAAAAAGAAAAACCGTGAAAGCTTAATTTTATAACTAATAAAAGTATTGTTTAAAAACTTCCCCAAAAACAATATAGAACGCAAAAAAGGGAGTTCGTAAGAACTCCCTGTTCTATTCTTATAATAAATTATTTATTATATTTCTTAAGATACTTTACACTTTTAATAAGCTGCTGAGCCTCTTCATATCGTTTTGATGTTGGCGGAATCCGTTTAAGGTAATAAACAGCTTTATCATATTTTTTTTCACTAATATATTTTGCACCAATAATATATTTATCTTCATCAGAAAGATCTTTTGTGTCTTCTTCATTTGCCGTTTCATTAACTTTTTCTTCTGATTTTTTCTCCTCTGGAGGATTAACCATTTTGTTTATTTTTTCCTCAAACTTTTTTTCAACTGTGTCAGTGCTTTTAGAAATCAGGAAGAAAACTGCACCTGCCCCTGCTGCTACAAGAAATAATACAGCAATTACTATAAATTTTGTTCGGCTTTTAACGGATGTTGGATTTTTTTTACCCGTGCTTCTGAAAGGATTATCATAAAATGGTTTAATATATGTTCTGTAATATTCGGGATCTGCCTGCTGATAATGTTCTGCAAGTTCATCAAAATACTGACGGCTGTTTTGCCAGTAAAACTCTAAATCTTCTTTAGACGGTCCGTTTGACATATTATTTGTAGTACTTTTACTACAATAATACTCAAAAATTTGTAAAGTATTTACATATTTAGAGCAATTGGTAAAATCAATAAATATTCAGAAAAAAATTTCTTATACCGTAATTTTACCTATTGACTTATAAAATCTATTTATTATATTTGTAACAGACTGATATAAAAAGTTCATTTAAAAAAGTCAAGATTTTGCAGCAGGAGTTAGCTAGGTAAGGGTGGCTAACGTTTTTAGTACGAACGCTCCCAGTGTTCCGAAAAAACCTGCTGCATTTTTTTTGTCCAAAATTGAAAATTAAACAAAAAAGCCGGTTTTTGACCGGTATTTTTCATTTAGACAATATTTTTCCATTATAACTTTAACAATAAAAATATAAAGATTTAAGATTTTTTCTGTTTTGAAAAATATTAATATCTTTTCACATTAATATAGTTTCATTTCTGTTTGAAAATGTGTTATGCAAAATAATTCTTTTAATTTATCCCAATTTTTTAATCTTGACTAAATTGTATAGATTAGTTAAATTTACACAATATAATTTCAGAAATTTATCAATTTTCAAAATAATTAATGAGTACAGAAGTTGAAAACGTTGAAGAACTTACTTTAAAAGAATACAAGTATGGTTTTGAAACAGATATTGAAACCGATGTTATACCAAAAGGACTGAATGAAGAAATTATAAAGTTAATCAGTTCTAAAAAAAATGAACCCGAATGGATGCTAGAATGGCGTTTAAAAGCTTACAAACACTGGCTGACAATTATGGATAATGAACCTTCATGGGCTAATATAAAACATCCTAAAGTTGATTTTCAGGATATAATTTATTATGCTGCACCAAAAAAGAAACCTGAACTTAAATCATTAGATGAAGTTGACCCCGAACTTTTAAAAACTTTTGAAAAGCTTGGCATTTCTTTACAGGAACAGAAACGTTTAACAGGTGTTGCAGTTGAT
The DNA here is from genome assembly GCA_020852705.1 of Ignavibacteria bacterium. GTDB lineage: Bacteria > Bacteroidota > Ignavibacteria > Tepidaquicellales > OLB5 > OLB5. Next base: position 92,937 of record JADZAP010000009.1, read on the forward strand.
GCAGTTTTTGATAGTGTATCAGTTACAACAACATTTCAGGAGGAGCTTTCAAAATTAGGTATAATTTTTTGCTCAATGAGCGAAGCAATTAAAAATCACCCAGAGCTTGTTAAAAAATATTTAGGTTCAGTTGTTCCATACACAGATAATTATTATGCAGCTCTTAATTCAGCAGTGTTCAGTGATGGCTCTTTTTGTTTTATACCCAAAGGTGTAAGATGCCCAATGGAGCTTTCAACCTACTTCAGAATAAACACAAGCGGCACCGGACAGTTTGAACGCACACTTCTGATTGCAGATGGTGGCGGTTATGTGAGCTATCTTGAAGGCTGTACAGCGCCCGTGAGAGATGAAAATCAGCTGCATGCTGCAGTTGTTGAACTTGTTGCTCATGATAATGCAACAATTAAATATTCAACTGTGCAGAACTGGTATCCCGGCGATAAAGAAGGCAATGGCGGTATTTATAATTTTGTTACCAAGCGCGGTGCATGCCGTGGAGTTAACTCAAAGATAACATGGACCCAAGTAGAAACCGGGTCTGCTATAACATGGAAATATCCAAGCTGCATTCTGCAGGGCGATAATTCAATTGGTGAATTTTATTCAGTAGCTGTAACAAACAACAAACAGCAGGCAGATACTGGTACAAAAATGATTCATTTAGGAAAAAATACAAAAAGTACAATTGTATCAAAGGGTATTTCTGCAGGAAAGAGCAACAATTCATACCGCGGACTTGTACGTGTTCATAAAAATGCTGCAAATGCCCGAAATTTTACTCAGTGTGATTCATTGTTGATTGGCGATAGATGCGGTGCTCATACTTTTCCGTATATTGAAGTTTGCAATAAAACAGCTAAAGTAGAGCACGAAGCAACGACATCAAAAATCGGAGAAGACCAGCTGTTTTATTTAAGGCAGCGGGGTATTTCACAGGAAGATGCAATTAATATGATTGTAAATGGTTATTGCAAAGATGTGTTCCGTGAACTGCCTATGGAGTTTGCAGTGGAAGCTCAGAAACTTCTGAGCATTTCTCTTGAAGGAAGTGTTGGTTAAAATATAAATACCAACTATCAGTAAATAATAAAAAATAAAATCATATAGGAATATAAAAATAATGTTATCAGTAAAAAACCTTTTTGTAAAAGTTGAAGATAAAGAGATACTTAAGGGAATTAATTTAGAAGTTAAAGCAGGCGAAGTACATGCAATTATGGGTCCAAATGGCTCCGGAAAAAGTACCCTTGCAAATGTTATAGCCGGAAAAGAGGGTTATGAAGTTACCGGAGGTGAAGTTACTTTAAACGGAACGGACTTGTTAGATATGAATCCCGAAGAGCGTGCCAGAGAAGGAGTATTTCTTGCATTCCAATATCCTGTAGAAATTCCCGGCGTTAGCAATGCAACATTTCTTAAAACAGCACTTAACGAAATAAGGAAGCATAAGGGGCAAGATGAGCTTGATGCTTTAAATTTCTTAAAATATATGAAGGAAAAGATGCGGGTAGTTGGAATTGATGAAAAACTTATCAACCGTCCGGTAAATCAGGGTTTTAGCGGAGGCGAAAAGAAAAGAAATGAGATTTTTCAGCTGCAAATGCTGCAGCCAACACTTGCGGTGCTTGATGAAACCGATTCAGGACTTGATATAGATGCATTAAAAATAGTTTCTGCCGGAGTAAATTCATTTCGCAGCAAAACCAACGCTGTAATTGTTGTAACTCATTACCAGAGACTTCTTAATTATATTGTTCCTGATTATGTTCATGTGCTTGTGAACGGAAAAATAGTTAAATCAGGCGGTAAAGAGCTTGCTCTTGAACTTGAAGAAAAAGGTTATGACTGGATATCAAACCCTAAAGGAGAGGCAGTTGCAGTTTAAAAACTGTTTAAAGGCAATCATACAAAATGGATAATACAACTATAAAAGAGCATTATATTACGGAATTTCGGAAAGCTGAAGAAAATATGAACGGTGAAGCTTCAACTGCATTTCATCTGATAAGGAAAAATGCTATTGCTAAGTTTGATGAACTCGGATTTCCTACAGCTAAAAATGAAGACTGGAGATTTACAAATGTAAGTCCGCTTTTTAAATTTGATTTTAAAAAGGGAAATACTGTAAAGCTGAATAACAGCGATATTGAAAAATATCTGATAAATGGTCTTAATGAAAACATTATTGTTTTTATAAACGGTATTTATTCTGTTGAACTTAGCAGCATTAAGAAACAGGATAACGGAATTGTAATTGATAGCTTGAAGAATGTTCTTAATACAAAACCCGAACTTGTACAAAATTATATTGGAAAATTTGCTGAAATAGATAATGGCTTTACAGCATTAAATACTGCATTTGCAAGTGAAGGTATTGTTATTATAATCCCCGATAACCTGCAGGTTAAAGGTCACATTCACTTGCTCTATATTACAGGCGAAGAAGGCAAACATGTTATATCTCAACCAAGAAATTTAATTGTAACAGGTAAAAACTGCCGGGTAAATATTATTGAAAGCTATCACAGCCGCACAAATGAAGCAAATTTGGTAAATGCAGTAAGCGAAGTTGTAGTTGGAGAAAATTCATTTGTGGAAATTTACAGGCTGCAGCAGGAAAATGAAAGTTCATTTCACATTAACCGCACTCAAAGTATATTAGCTGCTTCTTCTACATATACTCATTACAGTGTAACATTAGGCGGAGCAATTGTTCGCAATGATACAAATATTAAGCTTAATGCTGAAAATTGTACCGGAAATCTGTATGGGTTGTACTTGACAGAAGGCAGTCAGCATGTTGATAACCATACATTAATAGATCATGCAAAACCCCGATGCCAAAGTAATGAAATGTATAAGGGTGTGCTTAACGATAACTCCAGAGGTGTGTTTAATGGCAAGGTATTTGTAAGAGAAGATGCACAGAAAACAAATGCATACCAGTCAAATAAAGCAATTTTACTTACAAGTACTGCTATAATTGATACTAAGCCGCAATTGGAAATTTATGCTGATGATGTAAAATGTTCGCATGGTGCAGCTATTGGTCAGCTTGATAATGAGGCGGTTTTTTACCTCCGCTCACGCGGAATAGATGAAGAGCTTGCCCGCAAGGTGCTTATCAGGGCATTTGCAAATGATATTTTTGAAACTATTGCAAATGATATTTTTCACGAACACTTAAATAATTTGGTTTTTGAAAAACTGAAGTAAAAAATGCAGGATACGCTGACAAAAAAATTATTTGATGTTGATAATATCAGGAAAGATTTTCCGATACTTGGAACATTTTCCAATGGTAAACCATTGGTTTATTTTGATAATGCTGCTACTTCTCAAAAGCCCGTTAGCGTTATTAATGCTATAGGTGATTATTACCGGAATTATAATGCCAATATTCACAGAGGAGTTTATTCTATTAGCATTAAGGCAAGTGATGCTTATGAGAGCTCAAAGCGGAAAGTTTCTGAATTTATTAATGCAAAAAGTGACCGTGAAATTATTTATACTAGGGGAGCAACTGAATCTATCAATCTGATTGCTTATTCATTTGGAGCAGATAATGTTAATGAAGGTGATGAGATAATTATTTCTGAAATGGAGCATCATGCAAATATTGTTCCATGGCAGGAGCTTTGCAAAAGGAAAAATGCGGTTCTTAAAGTAATCCCCGTGACCGATACAGGAGAACTGGAATTAGATGAATACATTAAACTGCTTTCAGATAAAACTAAAATAGTTTCTGTTGGACATATTTCAAATACGCTTGGCACTATAAATCCGGTTAAAGATATTATAAGCATTGCAAAAGCAAAAAATACGAATATATGCTGCATTGTTGATGGCGCTCAGGCAGTTCATCATACTAAGGTTGATGTAAGGAATATTGGAGCAGATTTTTACGTGTTTTCATCACATAAAATGTACGGACCAATGGGCACAGGAGTTCTTTATGGCAGGGCAGAGCTTCTTGAAGCAATGCCTCCATATCAGACAGGCGGAGATATGATTGAAAATGTCAGTTTCAGCCAAACAACCTTTAATGAAATACCAATGAAGTTTGAAGCAGGAACACCTAATGTTGAAGGGGCTGTTGGATTAAATGCTGCAATTGATTATATCAATTCTGTTGGATTCGATGCAATTTATGTACAGGAATCAGAACTGCTTCAATACGCTACGGAGAAGTTAATGGAAATTAACGGACTAAGAGTTATTGGTACATCTCAAAACAAAGCATCAGTTATTTCATTTGTAGTTAAAGGGTTAAATGCATTTGATATTGGTGTATTGCTTGATGGCAGCGGTGTGGCGGTAAGAACCGGACAGCACTGCACCGAACCGCTAATGGATAAACTTTGCATACCCGGAACGGTAAGAGTATCATTTGCATTCTATAATACTATAGAAGAGATAGATATATTTATTGATGCATTAAAAAAAGCAATCGGGGTTTTACAATAGCTTTAAATGAAAATATGGATAAGACAATAAATGAAATTGAAAATGAAATAATTGATGAATTCAATTTTTTTGAAAGCTGGCAGGATAAGTATGAGTATATTATTGAACTTGGAAAAAAGCTGACAAACTTTCCCGATGAATGCAGAAATAATGAGTATAAAGTAAAAGGATGTCAGTCTAGTGTGTGGATAGTTACAAATGAGCAAAGCAACAAAATAATTTTTAAAGCAGATAGTGACTCAACTTTAGTTAAAGGTTTAATTGCACTTTTATTAAGGGTTCTAAACAACAGAGGTGCAGATGAGATAATTAATGCAAAACTTGATTTTTTGGATATCACAGGTTTAAAACAGCATTTGGCTCAAACCCGGGCAAATGGACTTGCTGCAATGATTAATAAAATTAAAATGTATGCCATAGCATATAAAACTAAACATGAATCAGTTAACTGAAAAATTTTTATGGAAAAGGAATTGATTAATAATAATCCGAAAAAAAACGAATTAGAAACAGGATCTTTACAGGATAGTTTACAATCAGATGTAAATGAAACTGTAAAAATGGATAAAACTGTATTAAATGAAGCTGTTCTGGAAGCATTAAGAAGTGTTTATGATCCTGAAATTCCTGTTAATATATACGAGCTTGGACTTATTTACTCTGTAGATATAAGTGAAACAGGAAAGGTTGAAATTGAAATGACTTTAACTTCACCGGCATGCCCTGTTGCAGGCTCATTGCCTCCCGAAGTTGAAGATAAAGTAAGATCAATACCAGGTGTTACAGAATGTACAGTTAGAGTTGTTTGGGACCCGCCATGGGGAATGCACATGATGAGCGAAGAAGCAAAACTGCAACTAAATTTGTACTAAGTATTAAAACGACAATAGATTTTTTTAATTCTAAATTTAACTTAATAAATAAAATGTTCCAGATAAACACAAGAAATCCAATTTATGACCCTGAATCAGTTCAGCCAATGAGAGATGAATTAACTGCAGCCGGATTTAAAGAAATGCTTACCCCGGCAGATGTTGATAAGTTTCTTGGTGAAAAAGAAGGCACAACATTAGTTATGCTTAATTCAGTTTGCGGCTGTGCCGCAGGAAGTGCAAGACCCGGTGTTACGCTTGCATTGCAAAACAGTAAAATTCCTGATAGAATTGTTACTGTATTTGCGGGACAGGACAGAGATGCAGTTGATCATTTAAGAAATACATATCTTCCCGGTATACCCCCCTCATCTCCGTTTATGGCATTGTTCAAAAATGGCGAACCGGTTTTTATTATGCAAAGAATGCATATTGAAGGTAAAACTGCTGAAATGGTGGCAGAAGAATTAGTAGCAGAGTTTAATGAACATTGTTCCAAAGTAGGACCTTCAGTTCCAAAAGAACAATACGAAGCTATTTTACACGCTAAATTATGCAGTTCAAAAATTCCAAGATACAGCGGGAATTAATATCTTTAAACGATTAATTTGATGGGCTATAAAACAATATTGTTCATAAATCATCAAAATAAACAGAAATTATAGTATAAATGAAATTCAGTACACTGGAAGAATACGGCATAAGATGTTTGCTGCATGTTGCCAAAGAAGGTGCTGATAAAGGTTTAACAATTCCTGAAATCAGCAAAGCCGAAGGCATTACTACCCATAATACTGCAAAGATACTTCGTGTATTAAGAATGGGAGGATTTCTTGCCAGTTCACGAGGTCAGATTGGAGGTTATACTTTAAGCCGTCCAGCTGATGAAATTCTTGTGAAAAATGTTCTTGATTCTCTTGGGGGGAAGCTTTTTGATGATGAGTTCTGCAGTGGTCATAGCGGAAATAGTGCTATTTGTACACATTCCGTAAATTGCTCTATCAGGTCGTTATGGCAGCTTCTGCAAAGTGCTGTTGATGGTGTATTAAAGAATATGACAATAAAGGACCTTATGACAAGTGAAGATTCAATTGTATCAAAAATTACAAATATCCCTTCAGAAGAAACAATAAAGGTTTGAAAGAAAAATTAATAATCAGCCGGTAATTGCCGGCTGATTATTTTAATTATAATCCAGAGTTATTTTAGGATAATGACTTACCCTATTAAGTTGATTCATTTTTATGTAAAATTCAAATAAAACAACGAGATATTTATTTTAAATAAGAAATTCTAACTTATTGTTGGATTTTCAAAATCAAATTATCCCTATTTGATATATTTTGAAGGTTCAACTATTTAATACTCCTCCTCATCAAATTCATCATCAGTATCTTCAATATCACCAGTAGGGTCATCCTCCAGGGCTTTTTCCAGCTCTGCAATATCTACTTCTTCCTTATATGCTTCGTCTTCACGGTCTTCGGGGTTATCCAAAAGCTGCGGGCTGCATTCCGGGCACTCACTGCAATCAACGTACTCCGGAATGTTTCCTTCAAAATACTTTGCAGCTGCTCCTTCAAACTCATGTACTGCGCCGCAAGCACATTCTGTTTTTATTTTTGCCATTTGCAAAAATAATAATTAAGCATTAAAAAATAAATGAATATGATAATATAAAAAATAGAGTTAGAAAAAGGATCAAGATTTTTATGTTCCGGTTAATACATTATTTCCATGTTCTAACCCTTACATCACCGTAGGGATAGTCAACTTTAAAATCAAGATAGCTTTGGTTTAGACTTACATTTTCCATTGTGAGTCTGAAATATTCATTTTGTTTTGGTCTTCTTATTTCAACTTTCTTTGCATACGTGCTTGTGCCGTAATTTGAGAAGTTTGAAAATTCAAACTGAATAAGAATTTGCCCCTTTTTATTTAAGTAAATATATTTGTAAACAAAATAATTATCCTTATCTATCCAGTATTTCCTTGTTATTGTTCCGCGCTTTAATGAAAGTACGTACATATTTCCGTCTTCAGTCATTGAAAGTTCATCTTTTTTCCCTTTGGAAATCCTTACTGTTCCGGAAAATGAATTTAACATATCATCAAACGTGCAGCGTATTTTTGTAAGGGTACCTATATTTAGTATAGTTGTTGAACCAGTAGTAACAATATCATTTAAGTCATCAAAAAAAGTGAAACGCTCACGGTTAAAATGTGCAACTGCTGCATCAATTCCAAGCGGTCCTTCTATTTTAAACCAAACATCATTTTTTTTCTTTACGTGAATTTCAATATCGCCTGTTTCATCTACTTTAGGAGTTTTTATTTTTATTTCTCCTGAGGAAATAATATTATCCACTTCTTGTGAGCGTGAATTTACTTCCTTAACAATTCTGGAAACCTCTATTTTTACGGGATCTGTTTCTGTGGTTTGTGTTGTATCTTCTGTAATTGTTGTATTTTCTTCAGTAGATAAAGTAGTATCCTGATTAGATAAAGTAGTATCTTGGTTTTCCTGTGAAAACACAAACATTGAATTTAAAAATATTGTAAAAATAAACAGTATAAAAATTCTAACCATAATAATAAAATTACTAAATATTTTTATATATAACTAATCATAATTAATTGTTAAATTAGCTATTATTTTGAAAGAAATCATCACTATTTAAGAGTAATTCCTATACTAAAAAAACAAATTTGATTAATATTTTATTCTGAAAGGCTTATTTTTTTAATGAAAACAAGGGTAGAAAAGGATTCTTTAGGCGAAATTAAATTACCCGGCAGTGCATATTACGGTGTGCAAACTCAGCGGGCAATACAAAACTTTCCGGTTAGCGGCTGGAAGGCACACCCTGTTATGGTTGATGCCTATGTTTATATTAAAAAAGCTGCTGCGATGTCAAATTCTCAGCTTGGATTGCTTGATAAAAAAATTGCGAATGCTATTATTAGGGCTGCAAACGAAGTTTTAAGCGGAAAGTTAAGAGAGCATTTTGTTGTTGATGTTTATCAAGCCGGTGCAGGCACTTCACATAACATGAATACAAATGAAGTTCTTGCAAACAGAGGAATTGAACTGCTCGGAGGTAAAAGGGGTAATTACAAATTAATAAATCCAAATGACCATGTTAACATGGCTCAGTCAACAAACGATACTTTTCCAACAGCAATGCGGATTGCATCTTTAATAATGGCAAATAGTTTAATGCCTGTTATTAAACATTTTCAAAAAACCCTGGAAAAAAAATCAAAGCAGTTTTCCAAAGTTATAAAATCAGGCAGAACTCACCTGCAGGATGCATCACCTATTACACTTGGACAGGAATTTGAAGGGTATGCTGAAATTACTGCAAGGCATTACGATCTGATTATTGCTTCACAGAAACACCTTGCAGAGCTTGGCATAGGAGGCACTGCAGTTGGAACAGGACTGAACACACATGTTAAATACCGCAGTTTAATGGTAAAGAATCTTTCAAAAGTATCGGGATTAAAACTTCGTCCTGCAAAAAATTATTTTGAAGCTATGCAAAGCATGATGCCGTTTATGGAGCTTTCCAGTGCCATAAACAACTTTGCAATTGATATGACAAAAATAACAAATGATCTTCGGCTTTTGGCATCTGGTCCAACAACGGGTTTTGCTGAAATTATTATGCCTGCCGTGCAGCCCGGCTCATCTATTATGCCCGGTAAAGTTAATCCCTCTATGGCAGAAATGATGAATCAGGTATTGTATCAGGTAATGGGAAATAATCATACTATAATGATGTGCGCGCAGGCAGGTCAATTAGAACTTAATGTTATGATGCCCGTGATGATATTTAACATTGTATGGATGATTGAAATATTAAAAAATGCCTTAAAGGCATTTGATGATAAATGTGTTTCGGGTCTTAAGGCAGATGAAAAGAAATGCAGAGAATATGCAGAAAAATCTATTAGCATTGTTACCGCTTTAAATCCAATTATTGGTTATTCTAAAGCAGCAGAAATTGCCAAAGAATCAGTTAAGACCCACCGCTCAATTATGGATGTGATAAGATCAAAAAATTTAATGCCTGAAAAGGAACTTAATAAGGTGTTAGATTTGATGAAATTAACCAAACCGGGATTGTAAATTAGTAATCACAGCTTTTCTGCTTTTTAGAAAAGAGATGTAAGGCATATTGGAATATAATTTTATTTTGGGTAAAAAACATTTTGAAAATTTGACGGCAGAAATTTCCCGCCAATGCGGGGATAAAAATAATTGAATCCAACCCGAGCTGAAATAGATTTTGCTAAACTGGCATTTAATGTTGAGCAGGTAAGGCGACATATACATGGTGAATTTCCTAAGAAAAAAATAAAGATTTGCGGTGTTGTTAAAGCTAATGCTTACGGTCATGGTTTGGAAGAAATCAGCAAAAAATTAGTTGAACTTGGGATTGATTTTCTTGGTGTTGCAAACTATGATGAAGCTATTAGGCTTAGAAAGCTCATACCAAATACACCTATATTAGTTTTTGGTACACTTATTCATTCAAAGCTGGAGCCGGCTAAGTATGTATCAATACTGCACAAACATGATCTAACAGCAACAGTTGCTTCGCTTGATACAGCAAAGTTTCTTGATATTTACAGCAGGCGCTTTAAAAAAAGATTTAAAATACATATTGAAGTAGATACAGGAATGCGAAGAATAGGGTTGGATTTCAAGCGGGCATACAGAACCATTCAACAGATTGCAGTTTTAAAAAATTTAGAACTTGAAGGAATTTTTACTCATTTTGCTTCTTCTGAAGAAAAAAATAAATCTTTTTCTAAACTGCAGCTTAAAAGATTTAATAAACTGCTTGCTGAACTAAAAAAAGCGGGAATTGAATTTCCGTTAGTGCACTCAGCAAACAGTGGTGCTGTTTTAGACCTTAGGGAATCTTATTTCAATATGGTGCGTCCGGGTCTTTTGCTCTACGGATACTATCCGGGAAATAGTGTAAAAAATAAAATTTCTTTAAAGCCTATAATGAACCTGAAGTCAAAAGTTACCTTTATAAAGAAAATTGATAAAGGTGAAAGTGTAAGCTATAACCAAAAATATTTTGCCTCTAAACCGGAATTTATTGGGTCAGTTCCTATAGGCTACGGAGATGGCTATCAGAGAAAACTTACAAATAAAGCACGGGTTTCAATTAACAAAAAACTTTACAAACAGGTTGGCGCTGTTACGATGGATTGGATTATGGTTGAGCTTGGCAAAAGGTATAAAATTAACATTGGCGATGATGTGATGCTTATGGGTGATGATAATGGCAACGAGCTTGGCGCTGATAAGATTGCTCAAATGTGCGGAACTATTACTTATGAAATCTTATGTGCTGTTGCTGATAGGGTTGAAAGAGTATATCTGAACGGATAAAATAATATATGTTCAAATATGACATTTAAAAAAGATTACATTAATTACCTGTTGTACACAGTTGTAAATTCACCACAAAGTGAGTTCAAAGAAAACTACCGGCTTTGTAAGCTTGTTGATAGTATTATTGCCGTTGATGATGTTCTTAAGATCACATATCTTTTAGGCAAAACAGCTGGATTGGAACTGCTGTTTAAATATCTGCTTTATATTTCTGATAAAATTGATAAATCACAGGTTACAATATTTAATTTACAGGATAATTTTGAATATGATAAGCTGAATATAAAGAAGATTTGTTCTAAAATAAATATTTACAAGAGTGAAAATGTACAAGATGCAATAAAGGAAATAACATCTGAAAAAGCTGTAGATTTTTCGGATGAAAAATCTGCCGGAAACCAAAAGGAAACCATTAAAATTAATACTGAAGAAAATGAAAGCTCAGCTAAAATTGTAGAACTTGACGATATTGAAAATACGGAATTTGATGAAGAAGAAAATGAAAAGCCGAGCTTAATGCTGATAGAAAATCCAGAAACATATACCGGTGAAGCAGAAGTGTTTGAATTGGAAAGTATAACCGAAGCAATTGAAAATCCGGATAAAGCAGAAGAATTTGTTGAAGAAAATACCGGTAAATATCAAAATGAAAATGAAAGTCTGGATGAAGAAACAGGCGAAAGCTCGCCAATTGATGAAAAAGATTTGATATTAGAAAGTGAAGAATCAGAAATAACAGATGGATCTAATTTAATTGAAAATACAGATGAAGGGCTTCCGGATATTGTAATAGAAGTGCATAAACCGCTCGGAGCATCACAAGAATCAGAACATGTAAGAGAAGAAGCTATTACAAATGAAGCATATATTAAATTTGAAACTAAATTTTTTGAAGAAGTAAAGATACTTGAAAAACTTTTAGCATCAGTATCAAAAGAACGCAGTACAGAAAGTTTTGGCAGCACGAGCGAAAAGAATCTGCAATGCATAACAGAAATACTTGGTATTACAAGTGAGCTTTCCAATCTTTCACGACAGTTGTCATTTGACCTTATTGCAGATATTTTTTTAACAATGAACATTTATTTTACCAAATCAATCAGCAATCCGCAAATTTTAAATGATGAACGTATAAAACTGCTCGATTCATCTCTTGCTTTAGTTAACAGTCTTATTAAGGGTGAAGATTATCTTAATTACGATACAATAGTTGAAAAAATAGAAAAACTTAAAAACGATATCAGCGGAGAGGACGAAGAAGAAATCGGAGAAGAATTTACCGAAAATGATGACTCTATTAAAGAACAATTGCCGGCTTTGAATGAAATTGAACATGAAAAATTTGAAAAAGAAAACGATGGATTAAGCAGAGAAGAATATATACAGCAATTTCTGCCAAAATCAACAGAAGAAAAACCTGCTGTTAAACAATCTCAGATAGAAACGGCTGTTTTTAAGTTAAAATATCTAATTAGAGAGTTTGAAAAAAGCTTTGCATATATTAATGATTTAAAAGGTGAATACAGCCGCTTTGATGCCATTGAGAAAATTAGTGATCTTTATAATGCTTTAAGGCTAATTGCCAAAATTTCTGCAGCAATTAAATACAATGATGTTTTAAAACTTGCGGAAGTTACTTATGTATTTTTAAAATATGTAAAAGATTACAGAATGGATATGCAGGAACCCGAAATTCAGCAGATAATAAAGTATATTATTTTTACATTTAAAATGCTGTTAACAGAACGCAAACCTGAGGATTTTAATGTGCTTGTACAGCATCTTAATAATCCGGTAAAAATATTTACTGATTCTTAATTTATATAATATACCATATTTTAAAAATTGATAATAAATTTTATTTGATAAAATGAAATCATACGCAATTGTAATGGCAGGCGGTGTTGGTGCAAGGTTTTGGCCCTATGGCACATCAAAACTGCCTAAACAGTTTTTACCGATAACTGATTCTGCAGAAACAATGCTGCAGCTTACAATAAAAAGGTTGAAAGATATTTTCCCCATTGAACAGGTATTTATTATTACCAACAAGCAGTATATTGATTTAGTCAAAAAACAGCTGCCAAGGATTCCTAAAGAAAATATAATTGGTGAGCCTGTTGGCAGAAATACCGCTCCCTGTATTGGTCTGGCTTCTACAATTTTAAAGCAATATGACGAAAAAGCAAAGATGTTTGTTGTTCCTGCCGATCATTTAATAGAAAATGTTGAAGAATTTACAAAAGCTGTTAAAGCAGGTTTAAAGTTTGTAGAAGAAAAAGATGCAATTGTTACATTAGGTATAGTTCCAAATCACCCTGAAACAGGGTACGGATATATTCAGTTTATTGAAGATGCTTACTTTAAATCTGATATTAATAATATTAATATTTACCGTGTAAAAACTTTTGCCGAAAAACCTACATTGGAAACTGCGAAAGTATTTCTTGAAAGCGGTGATTTTTTATGGAATAGCGGTATGTTTATTTTCAGAGCAGATACAATTCTTAAACAAATGAGCGAGCAACTGCCTGATTTGTATCACCAAATGCTGAAAATTGAGCAAGCATTACATACGCAAAAATACCGCAATGTGCTTGAACAAGTATTTGCTGAAATAAAAAGTATTTCCATAGATTACGGCGTAATGGAAAAAGCTGCAAATGTTTATGTTATAAAAGCCGATCTCAAATGGAGTGATCTTGGAAGCTGGGATGAAGTTGCCAGACTTAAAACCAGAGATAAGAACAATAATACTATTATGGGGGATAATTATATAAAGGATTCGCATAATAATCTCATAATGTCGCCAAAAGGATTTGTAGGTGTTATTGGTGCTGATGACTTAATAATTATAAACACAAAAGACGGACTTCTTGTGTGTAAAAAAGAGAGGTCACAGGAAGTTAAAGAAATTGTAGATTACCTGAAAAGAAAAGGATTAAGCGATTATATATGATAAATAAAATTTCTCATCTGGGTATAGCAGTAAAAGACCTGAAAACAGCTTCAGAAATGTACCGAAAACTTTTTCAAACAGAGCCTTCTGAAATGGAACATATTGAAGAACAGAAAGTAAATGTAGTAAAATTTACAATTGGGCAGTCAACAATTGAACTTCTGGAAGGAACATCAGAAGACTCACCAATTTGCAGGTTCATAGAAAAAAAAGGTGAAGGTATTCACCATATAGCTTATGAATCAGACAACATAAATATAGAGCTTAATAGACTTGAAAACGATGGTTTTGAGCTGATAAACAACAAACCGCTTACCGGCAGTGATAATATGCTTATAGCTTTTGTTAAGCCAAAATCCATTGGCGGAGTTTTAACTGAAATTTGCCAGCATTAAAATAACTCTAAAGTAATAAGTTCCGGCATTAAAAATATATTTTATATTTGCAGGAGATAAAAAAAATACTTTTTCTGGCAGAAGGTCAGATGGGAGATTCAATTGTATTAACGCCTGCTCTTAAAGCATTAAAACAAAAATATCCTTATGTTAAAATATCTATTTTACTTTTTCACCGCAGAAAATATTTAAAGTGTATTTCCAAACCACATCCATTTATTGAACTATCAAAATTTGAAGGTACTGCTGAAATTTTTAAAAATAATCCTTTTACAGATGAAGTGCTTGAGCTTGACCGCAAAGCAATACGGGAGCTTAAAGGGTTAAAACGATTAAAAGCTGAGCTTTATTGTATTAAATTTTTAAGATCTCAGAAATTTGACGCAGTTATTTCTACTTTTCCTCAAAACAGATTTGTTTTGTGGTCATTTTTTGCCGGTATAAAAATTAGAATTGGTGAAAAAGGACAGCAATTCGAAGGTCTTTTAACACATAAACCGCAGATAAATCGAAGTGATTTTGGGGTACTTAATTATTTTTGCAATCTTCTGTTACCACTTGGAATTACAGTAAAGGATAAAAATACAATTTTTAATTTAACAGAAGAAGCAAGAGTTATTGCAAAAGAAATCCTGTTTAGCGAAGACATTAAATCCGGTAAAAAATTACTGATAATACATCCGGGTGCAAGCGATAAAGACAGACAATGGTCCCCTGAAAAAATGGCTGAATTGTTCAAATTACTGAATTCTCAAAATAATATACAGTTGATGACTGTATTCAGTGAGTATGATAAAGACTATATTAACATTTTAGAACATTTACTTGAAAAAAAAATAAGAAAAATAAAAACTGAAAAAATCTCTGAGCTTGCTGGATTATTTTCTTTTGCGGATGCTGTGCTTGTTCATAATTCAGGTCCAAGACATTTAGCTGCTTCTTTAGGAATTAAAACAATTGCTCTACTTGAAAAATATGATGATATTATTTGGAAAGTTTACGAAAACGAAGATTTGCACCGGATTATACTTTCAGAAAAAATATGCAAATTCTGTAATGCTAATAAATGCAGGGGAATAATTCCGCCTGGCAATATTTATGGTGCATCCTGTATAAATGATATTTCTGCTGAAGTTGTTTATAACAGTATAACTTCATTTCTTGCTGATACAAATATATAAATAAATAGAAAGATTAAATATAAATCCTTAAATTTGCTGCAATATGAAAGTTGTTTTAATTTCAATTGTATTGTTATTTTCAACCAAAATTATGGCTCAGGAAAATGATATGCTGAAACTGCTATGGATTGTAGATAAATGGCGTTTATCAGAAAACGATAAAACAATAGTTGAACAATGGGTTATTGTTAATGATAGTCTCTATACAGGAAGCTCTAATACCAGCATTAACGGAAAGGTTATCTTTAGTGAAACATTGACTATTGAAAATACTAATGAAGGTATTTTTTATTCCGCAGATGTATCGCATAATCCTGCACCGGTTAGATTTAAACTTACAAATATTAATGATAACTGTGCTGTGTTTGAAAATCCTGACCATGATTTCCCGAAGAAGATAACTTATGCTAACAAAAATGGCAACTTGCATGCTTTTATAGAAGGACCAGGCAATGATGGTACATATAAAATAATAAATTTTTATTTTTACAAAGAAAGATAAAATCGGAAGTTTATATTGTTAGATAATCACTCCATAGAAATTATCACGGATAAGATAATTAATTATCTGCCAAAACTTGCTTTGGCAATTTTAACATTAATTATTGGTCTATACCTAATTAAATTCTTTTTAAAATTCATTAACCGAATAATGAATGTTAAAAAGGTTGATGAATCACTTCGTCCCTTCTTTAAGACAATTATTTCAATAGTACTTAAAGTTATGCTTCTTATAAGTGTTATGGGAATGATTGGAATTGAAATGACATCATTTATTGCTTTGCTAGGTGCTGTTGGAATTTCAATAGGTATGGCTCTTTCTGGCTCATTGCAGCATTTTGCAGGCGGAGTGCTATTGCTTATTTATAAACCGTTTAACAAAGGTGATTTAATAGAAGCACAGGGTCAAAAAGGTACAGTTAAAGAGTTAAGAATGTTTAACACTGTATTAAGCACTCTTGATAATAAAACTGTATTTATACCTAATGGTCCTCTTTCTACCGGCACAATTGTAAATTATACCCTTGAACCAACCAGAAGAGTTGATACTGTTTTTTCTATCAGTTATAATGATGATATTGATAAAGCAAAAGCAATTATTCTTAATGTAATAAGCAAAAATGATAAATTATTAAAGGAACCCGAACCTGTAATTGGAATAGTTGCACTTGCTGATAGCAGTGTGAAAATTGAATCGAGAGTCTGGGTAAATACTCTCGACTATTTAGATATGAATTTTTTTATGTATGAAGAAGTTAAAAAGCAATTTGATAAAGAAGGAATTACTATTCCTTTCCCGCAAATGAATGTAACAATAAAAAACCCTGAATGAAAAATCCGGCCGGAGAATCCAATTTTTTGCTTCGGCTTCAAATTAGTGTTTTCTTTCTTTTAACCGCTGTTCTTCCGCTTTTTATAACCAAACTTACATTTAGCCGCTCAGATCTTCCCAAAAGTACTGTATTAATGATTTTAGGTGGTATATATATTCTTCTTACATTTTTAATTATTATTAAAAATGTTCACAAGTTAAATATAAAGTTGGTTTCATTAATTGATATTCCTGTAACATTATATTTTCTTTCAGTAATTATCTCATTTATATTTTCATTAAATAAATACAACAGCTTTTATGGTGCGTATGAACGCCATATTGGATTAGTAACCTATAGCTTTATTTTTCTGATTTACTTTTGTAATGCTGTTTTTAACGGGAATGAAAATTTTGTTCAACGTCTCTGTTTTACTATGGAGCTTACAGCAGTAATAGTTGCTGTTTATGCACTTATTCAGCAGATAGGAACAGATCCTTTTTCAATTCAGCCTGCAAATGATACCCGCCCTGTGAGTACAATTGGCAATGCTGTTTTTGCCGGAGGGTTTCTTGCAATAGTACTGCCTGTCTCAGTATTTAATATTGCAGAGAAAAAGAATATTATTTTAAGATATATGTTTTCGGGATTAATTATTGCAGGTATTCTTGTAACAAGAACTCGCTCCGCTTATACAGCTATTATAGCAGAAACAGCAGCAGGACTATTAATTTCAATGTTGATATTCAAAAACTCCGGCAGAAATAAATATTTATATTTTTTAATAACTATAACAGTATTGTCAATAATTTTTATTTATATTTTCCCCCACAATATGTTTTCTGAAAGGATACTTTCCTTATTTGCTCCGAACAATAATCCCAGATGGCTTATATGGAGAGATGCACTTGGTATAATTTATAAATATCCATTAACAGGAACAGGTTTGGGCAACTTTCCAATAGCATTCAGTGAGTTTTATTCATATGAACTAAGATATTTTGATGTAATAAGATACATAGATAATGCTCATAATAATTACATTCAGATACTTTGTACTATGGGATTAATTGGCATAACTGGATTTTTTTCAATATTTACAGGTGCTTTTGTTTTATGCATAAAAAAAATAAGATCAACTTTGAGCGAAAAGAAAATTAAGTTATTTTATACAGCAATACTGCTTTCTTTAACAGGATATTTTTTTTATGGTTTAACAAATTTTGATGATATAACTATTTTATTTTACATTAATGTCATTTTGATTCTGTTACGTAGTATGATTAAAGGAAAATCAATTGTAATAAAACCTGATTTTAAGAAAAATCTTACCGCAACGGTAATATTTATTCCAATTTTAACTTTTAGTTTATATTATTCTTATGTATCTGCACTTCATTTAAGTTCTGATATGAATTTCCTTAAAGGAATGGAGTATTTTAACAATAATAATTTTAAAGAAGGTATTTCATTAGTTAATAAAGCAATTAATGATTGGCATCAAAATCCTGTTTACAGGTATTCAATTGCAATGGAAGTATATAAATTTGTCAGGCGTAATCCGGTTCTAGATGATAAAACCAGAGTGAACCTTCTAAGTCAGGCAGCTAATGAGGTGATAAAGGCAAAGAATAATCACACTAATCATAATGAATGTGACGCACTTCTTTCGCTGATATATTTTGAAGAAGGCAGGCTTGATGATGCCGAAAAATTAAAATATGAACTGCTGAGAAATGATAAAGTAAATATTAGTTACCGAATAAATATTGCCTATTATTACGTTGGTACTATGCAGCTCCCAAAAGCTGCTGAACAGATTGAAGCAATAGATAAAATGGGTTTTCAGTCTGCGAATTTTTGGTTCCTAAAAGCATATTACTTTTACACTGTTAAAGATAATGATAAAAGCTTAAAGTTTATAGCAAAGGTGCTCCAAAGTGAACCCGGAAATACAGATGCACTTAAATTAAAAAAAATAATAGAAATAAGTTTAATTAAAAAATAAATCTGAAAGTATATTTTCAGGAAATTAAAAACAATTAAAGGAAAGCTCATAAGCCGGATTCTGTTAATAAAATACTTTATGTATTTTACCTGCAGCCATTTATCTATGCAGCCTACCCTGTATCACACTGCCAAAGGCAGATTCAAGCGGGCAGCCTGATGGTGATACTATACACGGCTTTGCACTCATGTGTGGTTTATCTTGCAGCTCATATTGCTATGAGCACGGTGGTCTCTTACACCGCCTTTTCACCTTTACCTGCAATAAACCTGAAAGAAAATTACAGGAAGTTTATTTTCTGTGATACTATCAGTTACAACGGGTTTGCCCTGCTGTACCCGCGTTTTCACACGGCACATTGCCCTGGAGTGTCCGGACTTTCCTCTTGTAAGCCAAATGCTTAAAGCGGCTGCAAGAGCTTTCCTTTTATTAAATTTTATTTTCCGTTACAATTTCTCAAATCAACACGTTTTGCAAAATTGATTAATTAAATAATTTGAGATTTTGTATCTAATAATATTTAACACAAAGATAACTATTATAAATTCCTAATGTGAGCTATAAATTTAAAGGATTCTGATTAAATCTGTGCTTTTTTATTATCAATTCCCATATTTGCAAGCTTATCTGCTTCTTTGTTTAATTTTCGTTCTATATGTGTAATTTTATAAGGAAGATTAAGTGTGTTTATTTCTTTTTGTGCTTTTTCAAAAAGCGGTTTTAATCCTGCATCTTTAACTTTGTATTCAAGGTTCATCTGCTTTACCATTAACTGACTATCTGCAAAAAATTCAATAAAGTTTATTCCTTGTTTTTGTTTTAGCCCATTAATTAGCTCAATACTTTTAATTAATGCACGGTATTCAGCTTGATTATTTGTTAAGGTACCGGTGTATTCATTCCAGCTTTTCAGTTTTGTACCGTTTTCATCAAAGATAATAATACCTATACCGCTTTCACCGGGGTTTGAGCGTGAAGCACCATCTGTATAAACTTTAACTCTTGACAAGTTTTATTTATGCAGTTATTAGTTCTTCAGCTATTAAAATCCTTCCGCATGATTCACATGTAAATATCTTATCAGCAGTACGTATTTCAATAGCTTTTTGGGGTGGAATTGAACTGTAGCATCCAAGACAAGAACCTTTCCTAACAACTGCAACTGCTTCCCCGAATTTTACATTTGCAATTCTATTATAATGTGCAATATCTTCCGGTTCTATTTTTTTTAAAAGATCATCTTTTTGTGTCTGAAGTTCTTTTTCTTCTTCACCTGTTTGTGTTGTAAGATCTTCAAGTTCTTTTAAATTCTGATTAAGTTCAACATTTACTTCTTCAAGCTGTCCGGCTATTAATTTCAGTTCATTATCAATTGTATTTTTTCTATCCGTGTTATCTTCCAATGCAGATTTTTCGTTTTCCTTGATCTTAGTCGAAGCATCTTCAATTTCTTTTGCCAATGCATTGTACTCTTTATTTGATTTAACTGAACCTGAGCGAAGCAAATTATCATTCTTTTCAATTTTTTTAAGAAGCTCATCATTTTCTGCCTGTACTTTGTTTTCAATAGAATTGATTTCATCTAGCTCACCTCTAAGCTCATTTGTTCGTTCATCAAGTTGATTCTTTTCAGAGCTTAAGTCTTCAATTTTTGCCGGTATATCACCTCTCAGACTAATTAGCTCATTAAGCTCATTATCAATTTTATTCAGATTGTAAAGCAGTAATATTCTTTCTTTCATACTCATAAAATATACCTGTGATTATTTATTTAATAATTTAATTTTTTTGTTTTTAATTGATTAATTATAATATTTTAACCTTTTATATTATTGATAAGGCAAAATTATTTTTAATTCTTCTTAATACAAGGGTTTTCATTCTGTGAGGTGTAATCTCAAAATCACGCTTTCGGCTTTCATCTATAAATATTCGTTGTACTTTTTTATCAATCATTTTTGCATTAAGCAAATTGATATTTATGCGGGTATTTAGCTTCTTTAAAACAACACTTAACTTTATGGGCTTTTTAAGTTCAGCCATTACTCTATGTGTTTTAGTTTGTGTATCTTTTACTATAATCTGATAAATCTCACAGGCAGGTTCTTCATAGGGATGATATTTGTATATTGTATCAATAATTTTTTCAATGTTTTGCTCTTCGCATATCATTTCAAGCCTTGCTTCTTCTGTTTTCTGAAGTATGCCTTTTTTACCTATGGCCGGGTTTGACCTTGCAGAACCTTTAAATGTTCCTACCCCAGTTGTTCTGAATGAACAAAGTGTGTAGTTTCCAATTCTGCCTGCTCCGCTATTACCCATTTTATAAATTAATGTATCTGATATTTTTAAGGGAACAAATACAACTATTTTAAATTTTTTTGTAAAAAGCGGTGTAACAAAATTAATGCTTTTTATATTTTTTTTACCGAATAATTTTTCAGCTGTAGTTGCTGCGTTTTTCAAAATTAAACTTTAATTCCTGATGTTATGATACTTATGTATAAAAAAAATGTCCCGCTTAAAAAGTTCGGGACATGTTAAAATCTGTGATAAAATTGTGCCTTTAGTTTATATGATATATTAAATCTTGATGAATTATTTTTCATTTCAATACAAAAATAGTTTTTGTATGCCTTAAATTCAATGTAAAAATATAATGTTACAATATTCATCATGAAAATTTATACAATTCAGCAATTAATGAGAACAAAATCCATTAATAAATGGTTAATGATATAAAGGGAATATTAAAATATGGACTCATTTAAAGAAATATTTGAAAATACTAAAACTATTGCAGTAATTGGAGCAAAAAAAGATGAGAGGGAATATGCATATAAAGTACCTATTTATATGCAGCAGCATTATTACAGAATTATCCCGGTAAATCCAAAATTAGAAGGCACAGATTTATTTAATGAACCTGTTTCTGATAGGGTTGACCATGTTATTGACCCGGTTGATATGGTATTAATTTTCCGAAGGAGTGAGTTTCTTGATGAGCATGCACTTGAAATACTGCGAATGCAGCCAATACCAAAATATGTCTGGTTTCAGCTTGGTATTTATAATGATAATGCAGCTAAGCTGCTGAACGAAAAAGGCATTCAGGTTATTCAGAACAGATGCATAATGGTTGAGCATTCAGGTATATTTCACTGAAATTATTCCTCCGCTTGTTTTTTTGGTTTTGTCCTTGAAACCACATCAGCATTTGTAAGTGTTGTTTCTTTAAATGAGAAGTAATATTCATTTGTTTTAAAATCCACATACTTTTGCAGTATATAGTTTTTTACATTACCGCTTTTTTCAAATGAAACAAGCCATGTGCTCGGTGTAATTTCAATTACTGCTGCACCGTTATAGCTTGCACCCATTTTATATATCTCATTTTCCAGAAATGCAGCAAGATCATCGTCATCACTGTCATCCAGAAAATCCACTTGAATTGATGATGAGAATTTTTCTTCGGGGGTAAGATTGGTATCTGCAGGGTTATCACTTTCATCATTTTGGTTCTGGTTCTGTACTTTCTGCTGATTCTGCTGCTGTTGGGAATTATTTTCTTCTTTTGAGCAGCCAAATATAAAAAATGATGCAGCAAAAAATGTTAAAATTAAATATTTCATAAAATTAATTTTTACTTCTAAATAATATAATTAAATTGAATTAAAAACCCACGGTTAAATACGTGGGTACTGTAAAAAATAATAGTTCTAAAATCTAAAACAGGTTATTTAATAATTCCAAGCTCCCTGCCAATTTCACCAAACAGCTCTAATATTCTGTCAAGGTGTTCTTTTTCGTGAGTTGTCATATAAGATGTGCGAAGCATAGCCATTCCAAGCGGAACCCCAGGTGAAATAAACGCATTGGTAAAAACCCCGGCATCAAATAATTTACGCCAGAAAATAAATGTTGGTGTATCTTCACCTATAATTACCGGAACAATACCGGTTTGCCCTTCAATTATCCTGTAGCCCATTTCTTTAAATCCTTTTCGCATATAATCAGCATTTTTAATAAGGTTGTTAACTCTTTCAGGTTCTTCTTCAAGAATTTCCAGTGCTGCCATTGCAGCTGCAACACTTGCGGGAGTTGGAGATGCACTAAAAATCAATGCAGGGGCATGATGCTTAATGTAGTTTAAAACTCTTTCACTGCCCGCAACAAAACCGCCAAGCGAAGCAAATGTTTTTGAAAATGTACCCATTGTTAAATCAACTTTATCCATAAGGCCAAAGTGCGAGCCGGTTCCTCTGCCGCCTTTGCCTATAACTCCAACTGAATGAGCATCATCAATTAAAAGTTTTGCTCCAAATTCCTGAGCAAGCTCTACCATTCTTGGCAAATGAACAATTTCTCCCGTTGTTGAAAATACACCGTCTGAAACTATTAATATACCTTTATCTTTTGGAATTCTTTTTAAAACTGCCTCAAGGTCATCCATATTGTTATGCTTATAACGCTTAAATTCTGCAAAAGCACCCTTAGCCATTAGATTTGCCGCAACTATACATGCATGGTTATCTTTATCAGAAACAATATACTCGCCTTTTTGAACGATTGTTGGAATAATACCCTGAGCAGTTTGATAACCTGTTGAAAATAGAAGTACAGCTTCAGTTTCAAAATACTTAGCCATGCGCTTTTCTAATTCAACATGCAGGTCAAGTGTTCCTGTTAAATATCTTGACCCGCTGCAGCCCGTTCCGTATTTTTCAATTGCCCTTATTGCAGCTTCTTTTACTCTTGGATGGGCTGTTAAACCAAGGTAATTGTTAGAGCCCGCCATAATCATTTTTTTACCTTCAATCTGTACAACCGGTCCTTCGTTTTCCTCGATTGGTCTGAAATAGGGATACAATCCTGATTTCTTTACATCATCTGCGCGGGTAAACTCATAACATTTCTGAAATATATCTGCCACTTAAAAAGTGCTCCTTTGGCATTATTAATGCCGTAATAAATTGAATTTTCGCTTTTTATTGAATATGTTTGAAAGCAATTTACTCTATTTATGAAATTATAACAAGGATAAACAGATTATTAACTCAAAAGGCAATTATTAATATTTTTGTTAATTTAATAATCTGTTTTCCTAAGCATAGCTTTGATAATATGATTAGCTTACCAATGCAATTTTATTTAAAATTCAAAGAAATTGCACAATTAGAAAGATATTAGACTTTAAAAAATTATGGCTAAAGTTTTTATAACAGGCGGAACCGGATTTATAGGTTCTCATTTAATTGACGAGCTTTTAAAAAAGAATTACGAAATAAAAGCTCTTGTACGAAAAAAAAGTAATACAAAATGGCTTAAAGGAAAACCTGTTGAATATATTGAAGGTGATCTGTTTACCGAAGATGTACTTAAAAAAGCAATAAGCAATGTTGAATATATTTACCATGTTGGCGGTGTAACCTTTGCCAAAAAAAAAGAAGAGTTCTACCGTGGAAATGTTGATGTTACAAAGAGTCTGCTTGAAGCATGCGTTAAATATAATGAGGGAATTAAAAAATTTATACATATAAGTTCGCAGGCAGCAGTTGGTCCTTCCTTTGACGGCAAGCCGATAGATGAAACAAGAGCTTACCACCCGTTAACTGCTTACGGTAAAAGCAAAGTTGAAGCTGAAAAACTTGTTAAAAGTTTTTTTGATAAACTAAACTGTACTATAGTTAGACCTCCGGCTGTTTACGGACCTCGTGATTATGCTATTTATGAATATTTTAAATCAATGAGCCGGGGGCTGCAGCCATTGATAGGGTTTGATAACAAACTTGTTAGCTTAATTCATGTTAAAGATCTTGTTGGGGGTTTTATACTTGCTGGCGAAGCCGATATTGCGAACTCAAATATTTATTTTATTTCTTCAGAGCAATTTTACAATTGGCGTGATATTGGTGATTTAACAAAAAAACTTTTGGGAAGAAAGACCGTAAAAGTTGTAATTCCGCATTTTGCCGTAAAAACTACTGCATTCTTTTCTCAGGTGTTTGGTTTCTTTTCACCAAAACCCGTTGTATTGAATATTGAAAAATCTAGAGAGCTTACTCAAAGATACTGGATTTGCTCAATTGAAAAAGCAAAACGCGAGCTTGGATTTAAGGAATCCCTTACACTTGAAGAAGGTTTTCGCGATACAATCAATTGGTATAGAAAAGAAGGATGGATAAAGTAGAATACGCAATCCTTTAAAACTTACAAATTTAGTTCAATAAGCTATTGTAGTTCCTTAACTTAATTGAATCCTAAGAAAGATTAGCTGCCTTTTTACTACTACCTTTTCAATTGACTAAGTAGCAATTTTTCGCTATTTTTGTAGTTTGTAATAATTCCGCAAAAACAATTTAATTTAAAGGTTATATAATGGCTACTATGAATTTATCTGCTCAGAAAAGAGAAGATCTGGGCAATTCCACTACAAAAAATGCACGAAAAAAAGGTGTGATACCCGGCGTTTTTTACTTCAAAAATGCTCCGGCTGTTGCTATTAGCGTTAAGGAAACTGCTCTAAATCCGTTTGTTTACACTTCTGAAGTTAGGATTATAAATTTACAGATTGAAGGTGCTGAAAAATCTCAAAATTGCATTTTAAAAGATATTCAATTTGATCCCGTAAGCGATAAACCTATACATTTTGATCTCTTAGGGATTTCTGAAAACGAAACTATTAAAGTTGAAATACCTCTAAAGTTAGTTGGTTCACCTGTTGGCGTAAGAGATGGCGGAGTTATTCAGCATACATTGCACTCAATTGAAGTTGAGTGCTTGCCGGCAAATATTCCTTCACACATTGATGTAGAAATAAGTGCACTTGCAATTG
Organism: Ignavibacteria bacterium; assembly: GCA_020852705.1. Classification (GTDB taxonomy): domain Bacteria; phylum Bacteroidota; class Ignavibacteria; order Tepidaquicellales; family OLB5; genus OLB5. Next base: position 118,389 of record JADZAP010000009.1, read on the forward strand.
GTGATGCAGTTCATGTAGGTGACATTAAAATTGATAATGTGGAAATTCACGGCATTCCAACTGCAACTATAGTTGCTGTTGTACCCCCTGCAATTGAAAAGGTTGAAACTCCAGCTGCAGAAGGTGAAGAAACTGCCGAAACAGCCGAGCCCGAAGTTATTGCTAAAGGCAAGAAAGATGAAGAAGCAGAAGAGAAGTAACTCTTTTGCTGAACAATTAATAATTAACATTGAAAAATTTTTAATTTATCAGTGATAATTGCAGATTGAAAACTGCAGATTGAAAATTGCTATTTGAATTTTGTATTTAATAGTTGGATTAGGAAACCCGGGAGCCCGATACCATAACACAAGGCATAACGCCGGGTTTTTAGTTATTGATAAGCTTGCTGAGTTCTTTAACATAGAAACATTTGAGATTGAAAACAACTACCTTTATGCAGTTACAGACTATAAATCAGATTCAGAAATTGCCGGTACTAATACAGCCGCCGCAGTGATTAAACAGGTTGTTTTGATGAAACCGCTTACATATATGAACTTAAGCGGAGAGGCAGTAAAGTATTTTTACGAAAAGTATGAAATTGAAATAGAAAATATACTAATTGTATATGATGATGTTAACCTGGATCTTGGTGTTTTAAGAATGCGTCCCGATGGTTCTGACGGCGGGCAAAACGGAATAAAATCCATAATCTATAATATGGAAACTGATAAAATCCCAAGATTAAGAGTTGGTATTAAAGGCGGCGATGAGTTTGAGAAGCTTAAAACAGATAAAGATTTTTCTCTGGCTGATTATGTGCTTACACCATTTGATGAAAATGAAGATAATGTGATTGAACAAAGCATAAACAGGGCAAAGGATGCAGTTTTATGCTTTATTAATAACGGAATTAAAGAATCAATGAACCTTTACAACGGCAGAATACCGGATGAAGAAATATAATTTTAAATAAACTATAATAGGATATAATACAAACTAAATAAATTTATGAAGAAAAACATAATACTAAGTACTTTGTTATTTCTTTTAAGTTCAAGTGTAGCTTTTGCAAGCGAAGCTGATCTTAAAATTCCCGAACTTAATCCAAACCAGAACACTATGCTTCTGAGCGGACTAATAGTCTGTGCATTAGGTTTATTGTTCGGTATTTTTCAGTTCTTAAAGGTAAAAAAACTCAAAGCACATCAAAGTATGCTTGATGTTGCACAGGTAATTTATGAAACATGTAAAACCTATCTGCATCAGCAGGGCAGGTTTCTGATAATATTATTTGTTTTTATTGCGGTATGTATTGGGTTTTATTTTGGATTTTTACAGCATGCCGGTGCATTTGGCGTAGCACTTATTTTAATGTGGACCGTAATTGGTATTTTAGGCTCCTACGGTGTTGCAAAATTCGGTATCAGAATGAATACTCTTGCAAACAGCCGTATGGCATTTGCATCTTTAGAAAAGAAACCAATTAAACTGCTTAATATTCCCCTTGATGCGGGTATGAGCATTGGTGTTATGCTTATTTGCGTTGAGCTTATTATGATGCTTATAATTTTATTATTTGTCCCTCGTGAATACGCAGGTGCCAGCTTTATCGGATTTGCTATTGGTGAGTCACTTGGTGCATCTGCGCTTAGAATTGCAGGCGGTATTTTTACAAAAATTGCCGATATTGGCTCTGACCTTATGAAAATTGTTTTCAAGATAAAAGAAGATGACCCACGCAACCCGGGCGTTATTGCTGATTGTACCGGTGATAATGCGGGTGACTCAGTAGGTCCAACTGCTGATGGTTTTGAAACTTACGGTGTAACAGGTGTTGCACTTATCAGCTTTATAGTTCTTGCAGTTCCAAATGTGATGTTTCAAACTGAGCTTTTAACATGGATCTTTGTAATGAGAATCCTTATGATTGTTACTTCAATAGTTTCATTTTATATTAATAGTATATGGTCTAAAGCTAAATACAGCAAAGAAGAAGATATTGATTTTGAAAAACCGTTAACCTCCCTTGTTTGGATAACTTCAATTGTTTCAATGATTGTTACATTTGTAATCAGCAAAATACTTATAGGTCACTTAGCTGATAACCTTTGGCTTACCCTTTCAATTATAATTAGCTGCGGAACACTTGGTGCCGCATTGATTCCTGAATTTACAAAAATATTTACATCACCCAAAAGCAAGCATGTAAATGAAGTGGTTACAGCTTCCAAAGAAGGCGGGGCATCGCTAACTATACTCTCAGGTCTGGTTGCCGGTAACTTTTCAGCATTTTGGACAGGGATGGTGTTTTTTGTGCTAATGCTTATTGCATACTTTGCTTCACTTTCAATTCCAACTGCTATGATTCCGGCTTATGCATCAATATTTGCGTTTGGTCTTGTTGCTTTTGGTATGCTTGGCATGGGTCCCGTTACCATTGCTGTTGATAGCTACGGACCAGTTACCGATAACGCTCAGTCAATTTATGAGCTATCGCTGATTGAAACCCGTCCGAATGTATCAGCTGAAATTGAAAAAGATTTTGGTTTTAAACCTGATTTTGAAAAAGCAAAATACTACCTTGAAGCAAATGACGGTGCAGGCAATACTTTTAAAGCTACTGCAAAACCCGTGCTTATTGGTACTGCGGTTGTTGGGGCAACAACTATGATATTTTCTCTTATACTTGTAATTAAAAATACACTTGGTATTCAGCCCGAAGCTGTGCTGAGCATACTTAATCCCTACTCAATACTTGGATTTATTTGCGGCGGTGCCGTTATATATTGGTTTACAGGTGCATCAACACAGGCGGTAACTACCGGTGCATACAGAGCAGTTGAGTACATCAAAAAGAATATTAATCTTGATGAAAACGCAAGCATGAGCGCCTCAACTGAAAAATCTAAAGAAGTGGTGCACATCTGCACAAAATATGCTCAAACAGGTATGTTTAATATATTTATTGCTATATTTTCATTCGCTTTAGCTTTTGCGTTCTTTTCAGCACCGGGCAAAACCAATGATCCTGTTTCATTTTTTGTGAGCTTTTTAATTTCTATAGCAGTATTCGGACTTTTTCAGGCAATGTTTATGGCTAATGCCGGCGGTGCATGGGATAATGCCAAAAAAGTTGTTGAAGTTGACCTGAAAGAAAAAAATACCCCGCTGCATGATGCAACTGTTGTTGGTGATACTGTTGGTGATCCTTTTAAAGATACATCATCAGTTGCACTTAACCCTATAATTAAATTTACAACTCTTTTTGGATTGCTGGCAATGGAAATGGCAATTTCAGAGTCTTTCCGTGCAACTGCTCCTTATGTTGGCGGATTGTTTTTTATTGTAGCATTATACTTTGTATGGCGTTCATTCTTTAAAATGAGAATTACCGCAAAAGCATAAGGTCCAAAAATAATTATTTAAAAAGGCACTCAAAATTGAGTGCCTTTTTTCTTTTGCCAAAGCATGCTAGAAATTCTTTATTCCGCAAAATACTCCATTGAAGAATACAGTTTACTGTGCGTTATTTAATCAGAATCATTTTTTTGTTTCTTTTTATTCTTCTGTAAAAACAGTTTAAGTTTTTTAAATTAAGCACTTAAAAGTGAAAATCTGTAAATACAGCAGGTAATTTTTTAAATTCTATTTATCACATACTTATAAAAATATTCATTGACAAATATTATTCCGCAAACTATATTTGTAAAGTACTTTGAAAATTAAAGTAAATTTGCTGTATATATAATTTATTGTATAAAACAAAAAAACGATATTCAAACATATATAAGATATGGATACAAAACAAGCTGAGCTTGAAATATCATTAATTAAAAAGATTATGGAAGACAGCCGGCTGGCTGTTTATGAACAAAGTTTCCAGGGGGTTTACTGGGTAATGGTAATGACGCCAGCTATTTTAATTAATTATCTGTTAATGTTATTTAATACAGGTTACCGCTATATTGGGTTAATATGGATTGCTGCTGTTGCAATTGGTATAACAGGTTCAATAATAATTGCCCAAAAAGAAAAAAGAACTGTAAGGGTAAAAACATTTGCAGGAAAACTTCTTGCAGTTATTGGTTTATCAGTTGGCGGAGCAAATATAATATTTTCTTTTGCTTCAGCTGCCGCTGGTGCATTTAATCCAATATATCTTGTTTCTGTTGATTCCGTTGCACTTGGTTTGGCATTTTATGTTATCAGTTATATTCAACAGCTAAAATCATTAAAGCTACTTTCATATATCTGGTGGACTGGTGCAATTTTTTTCTTTGTTTTCCCAAGTATCCATTGTTTATTATTTCTTGGGGTAATGTTATTATTAACTTTATGGCTCCCTAAATTAGAAGAAAAAAGAACTGTTAAATCAGTATAAAAAAAATATTAACCAGAATTATTATGAATACACTACAATCAGAAACGGAACTAAAAGTAATAAAGAAGATAATGGAAGACAGCAGAAATATAATTGCTGATAACGGCTGGCATTATATATACTGGGGTGCAGCTGTAACTATTGGTTTGATCTCTAATTATGTGATGGTATTAAGCGATATAAACATAAATAGTCAGGGGTTACTGTGGTTTATACTTATGACTTGTACCTGGGTAACTGAAGTTATTATTGAAAAAAGAATTTCGCGGGATAAAACTGAAAAAACATTTGCAGGAGAACTACTTGGTACTTTATGGTTTGCTGCGGGTATAACAATGTTTATTTTTGGATTTATAGGCACAATTACGAAAGCTTATTCTCCTTTATATATTTGTCCGGTAATTTCAACCATGCTGGGGACAGCATATATAATAAGCGGAGCTATACAACAGGCAAAATGGCTGCAGATAGTTTCAATTGGCTGGTGGAGCGGAGCTATTTATACGTTTCTTTTTCCAAGCATACATACACTCTTAATTTTTGCATTAATGATTATATGTTTTCAAATAACTCCGGGAATTATATTGTACCGCAAATGGAAAAGGAACCCTTTGGCAGTTTTTTAATATGACAGATTTTAATTACCTGGAAATTGATGATGTAATTCACTCACGCATAAGAACCGCTATTATGGCGGTTCTTATAAGCGTTGATGAAGCTGAGTTTACATTTATTCGTGAAAAAATAAATGCAACTGACGGGAATTTAAGCGTTCATTTAAAAAAGCTTGAAGAACATAAATATATTTCTGTTACAAAAAAATTTATTGAAAGAAAACCTGTTACAAGATACAAAATTACAAAAACAGGAAGAAACGCTTTTGAAGATTATATTAAAAAACTTGAAAGTATTATAAGATCAAACAGCAAAAAATAAAACAAAATTATTGATCTTTAAATGTAAATATATAACTTTAAGTTTATACTAAATGTTCAGGAAAAAATTAATAGAAAGACACGAAAAAAATCCGCATAAAGCACGGCACCATGTAAGATGGCGCAGCAGAGAAGTTATGCGAATAGAAGCATTCAGCGATGCTGTTTTTGCATTTGCAGTAACCCTGTTGATTGTTTCTCTGGAGGTACCTGAAACATTTGATGAATTGATGCATATAATGAGCGGATTTCTGGCATTTGCAGTAAGCTTTCTTTTGTTAATGCAAATATGGTATTCACAGTATATATATTTCAGAAGGTATGGTATAGAAGATACTTATACTATAGTGCTTAACTCAATTATGTTATTTTTTATTCTGTTTTATGTATATCCCCTTAAATTTTTGTTCAGAATGATGCTTACAATAGGCACAGTTCAAATTGAAACGGATAAACCCATTATCACATTGGATCAAGTTCCCGAGCTGATGATAATATACGGGTTAGGTTTTGCATCTATTTATCTGATACTTTTTCTGCTTTACCGCTATGCAGTTAAAAAATCCGCTGAACTGGAGCTTGATGAGAAAGAAATTTTTAATACCAAAACCAAAATGTATTTATACAGTATAAATACAATTATTCCATTAATTACTATAGTTGCTGCGCTTATTCTCCCTGAAAATCTGGCAGGCTTAAGCGGGTATATATATTTTATGCTTGGACCCGTTATCTATATATACTATAAAGTAAGAGGAAACCGTTATAAAAAATTATTCAGCACAGAGTAATTGATTAAATTTTTAATAAACTAAATAAATATAAAATGGATACAGAAAATATAAACAATTCACAAATTAGAGATGAAAAGCTGTGGAAACTTGCCAAAAAAAGGGCAGAGTTCAAAAAGCATCTGATAACATACGCTTTTGTAAATTTATTTTTGTGGGGTGTGTGGCTTTTTTCTTCATACAAAAGGGGAGATTACAGTTTCCCCTGGCCCGCAATTGTAACTTTTAGCTGGGGCATTGGAATTGGTTTCAACTATATTTCAGCTTACACCGGCTATAAAGATACTATGACTCAAAATGAATACAATAAACTTGTAAATAAAAAATAATACCAACCACAGAGAGCAGCGTGAATAAAATATATTTAATTTTAATTTTTCTGTTTTTTTCATCAATTGTATACAGCCAGGATGCAAAAATATCAGGAAAAATAACCGGCATTGATAGCAAACCGTTATATGGCGCTAATGTTGTTATTGAAGGTACAATAGACGGCGCAACAAGTGATTCAGCAGGTTATTATGAATTTGAAACTTCCAAAACAGGCACTCAAAACCTGCTTTTTACATACATTGATTATAACGATAAACATGTAACTATTACAATAGAAGCAGGTAAATCACTTGAAGTAAATATTCAGCTTAAAAAAAACGAGGTATCAACGGATGAAATTATTGTTACTGCAAGTTCATATACATCAGGACAAAACTCACAGGTAACAATTACACCTCTTGAGATTGTGCGAATTCCCGGAAGCGACGGAGATCTTTTTCGTGCAATTACAACATTCCCGGGCTCAAACCAAGTTGATGAAGGAAGTAAAATAACAGTACGAGGCGGAGATGCAAACGAAGTAATTACCATATTAGACCAAGCTTCATTATACAATCCGTTTATATTTGATGATGATTTTAATACTTCTTCATATACTACAATAAATCCCTGGGGTCTAAAAGGCATCAATTTTTCTAGCGGCGGATTTTCTGCTAAATTCGGCAATGCACTTTCAGCAGTGCTTGACCTAAAAACTTATGATATGCCTCAAGGCACAGGCGGTTTCCTGTGGTTTGGTTTAGCTAATGTTGGCTTAAGCGGTGTGTATTTAAGCAAAGATAAAAATTTTGGCGCAACATTAGATATGGGACAAACCATACTTGAACCATATTTCAAACTGAATGGTTTTTTAACTGATAAATATGACCCAATTCCGCTTGCAAGGGGATTAGGCGGCTCTATTGCATATAAGCCCTCAAATAACAGTGTAATAAAAGGTATTTTTAATTACAGCAAAGATAAAATTGGCATCAAAAATACAAGCCCTTCATTTGACGGATTTTTTAATAGCGGAAGTGAAACCGTGTTTGGAAATGTAAAATATTCTGCCGGACTTGGTGCAAAAACTTATTACAGCATGGCACTTTCATACAGTAATCATAATGATAATATTACATACGGAATTTTAAATACATTTACTAAACAAAAATATGCCAAGTACAGACTTGATGTAACTTATCAGCTTTTAAAAAATATTGATATTAATACAGGTACTGAGTATGAATATAATGAAGATGGCTTCAGCGGAAATGTACCGCAGTACAGTTATGATATCAGCCCTGATGCTCCATTTTTTAATGTAAACTCACTTAATCATACCGGCAGAATTGGTACCTATTTGGAAGCGCAGGTAAAACCTGCAAAAAGGTTTTTTATTATTCCGGGTGTTAGAATAGATAATCATACTCTTTCCAAAAAAACAACTATTGACCCAAGGCTCTCGCTCGGCTGGAAATTTGCAAAAGATATGACGCTCCGCGGTGCAGTTGGTATTTATCATCAGTTTCCAAAGCTTGAGTATTATGCTCAGTCAAGCAACTTCAATTTAAAACCTGAGCAGGCAGTTCATTATATTCTGGGATATGAGTTCAATAAAATGGAAGGTGTATTCCTTTTCAGGGTTGAAGGATATTACAAACAGTATAAAGATCTTGTTCTGCGTGATAATAACAGCTTTCAGTATTACTCAGGCGGGAAAGGTTATGCAAGGGGTGTTGATGTTTTTCTTAAATCTAGCGTTGCAAATAAATATACTACATGGATATCTTATGCATATACTGATTCAAAAAGAAGCCAGTATGATGCACTAAAGGAATTACCCGCAAATTATGATATTACCCATAATCTGACTTTTGTTGCAAGTTATAACATAAGCGATGTAATTACTACCGGCTTGACTTACAGAATATCAACAGGCAAACCATACACTCCAATAACAGGCGGTATATTTGATCCTAATACAAATACTTATCAGCCAATTTACGCAGAAACTAACAGCGGCAGGTTTCCAACATATCAAAGAATGGATATTAATTTTCAATATTTGTTTTCACTCTTTGGCAGGTTTGCAATTGCGGTATTTCAAATAAACAATCTGCTCAACAACAAGAATCTTTATGATTACACCTATAATTTTGATTATACCCAACAGAAGGAAATTTTAACAACAAACAAAAGACAGTTTTATGCGGGGCTTGGAATTCAGTTTTAATGTGAAATG
>JADZAP010000062.1 GCA_020852705.1 Ignavibacteria bacterium
ATATTTTAATTTTAAAATTTTTGCAGTTTTATTTAAAATATTCAAACTTTTAAATATTCACTTAAATACAGTTTAATGTAAGCTTAATACTTTTGTTAATATAACACTCATTTCAGCAAATTACAACATCAGTTATATAAATATGGCTAAATGGGGCAGTAATTTAAGGGTTAAATTATAAATTAAATGTAATAACTGAGACCTTGATGGCAGCAAATTTATTTCTCCCCCTCTCCCATGACTGCCTTTTAAAGGACTGCCTGTGCAGTTGAAAGGAGTGGGGGTTAGGGGGTGAGAGTTGAAAAAGATATTGATTACCTCACCCACCGTCTCCCTCTCCCCTGACTGCCTATGCAGTTGAAAGGAGAGGGAGTGCCATATCTACAAACTTTCTCCCCCTCTCCTCATAGGAGAGGGGGTAGGGGCCTGACTTGTAAAGTTGAGGTGTAAAGATAAGGTTAAAATTATAAAGCAAATACTACCCCCTTTGTCCCCCTTCAACAGAAGAGGGATGAGGATCCAGCACTAAGTATAAATAAAGATTTTTCGTAAATCAGGAGTATTTAAAATATCTCAGATAGGGTTTTGTTGCATAATCATTCTCCCCCTCTCCTATAAGGAGAGGGGGTTAGGGGGCCTGACTTGTAAAGTTGAGGTCACAAACTCTCCAATAAGGAGAGGGGGTTAGGGGACCTGACTTGTAAAGGAGAGGTCTTTAATTCACATACACACCGTCAAGCATCTGCCAGTAAAGTCCGGCGGACTTCGCAACAGTATTTAATACTTTTTTCTGCTCTTCTTCTGTTTTGCAGCTTGAAATAATTGCATCAAGCTCTGCTTGGCTGTGATATATATCAGCTGTGTGATGAACAGCAAAAAACTCAAGAGCTTTATCACTTGTAATATTATAGAATTTCTTAAGCCCCTCAATCTTTACGCTTGAAACCTCAGGGATCTGTTTTTCGTAGCCAAATAATGCAGCCAAACCGACCTTATAATCTTCATTTCTGCAAAGTTCATAAAATCCGTTAATCGATTTCTTCACTTTATCAACCACTTCAACGTTCTCTGCTTCTTCTGCACTTACTCCAAGTGAGTTTGCAAAATTCATCCATAACTGAGGGTGATCGCTTATTCCCGTTTTATATCCGTCTTCATCAGCGATGTTCTCAACAAGCATTCTTCGAACTTCTGTATCCATGCAGTTGCTGTGTACTGAGCTAACAAACATGGGAAAATGCTTGACAAAATGATAGTACTGCTTTGCATATTCCTGCAGTTCACCAATTGTCAGCTTACCTTCATTCCATTTTTGGTAAAAAGGATGTTTTAAAATACTTTTTTCCTCAAGAATTCTTTGTAATTCATTTGTGAGCTGCTCTTTTGATAACATAATTTATTTTCTCCTTTATAATTTCTAATTACAAATTATTAATTGCTGGTTGTTTTAAAGACCTTTAACATACTCTACTGCAGCATCAATCTCTTCATCAGTCAGCTTATTCTTGAATGAAGGCATATCTTCATCATCATCAGTTTTACCCTTTTTGCCGTTAACTATTATTGACCTTAGTTTGCTTGAACTTGTATTTTTAACTTCACTTGATGTCAAATCCGGAACGCCTTCCACTTTACCTTTACCGTTTTTGCCGTGGCATTTTGCACATTTCTTTGGAAATATTGCAGCAAAATTAACTTTTTTATTAGAATTTTGGTCTGTCTTTATTGTTTCATCATCTTTCTTCTTTTCATCATCCTTCTTTATTTCATCATCCTTCTTTTTTTCTTCTTCTTTCTTTTTCTCTTCTTTCTTTTTCTCTTCTTCCTTTTTCTTATCCTCTTCCTTCTTTTTCTCTTCTTCTTTCTTCTTATTCTCAGCTAATACCGAATCATTTATTGTCGTCTGTCCATTGGTATTTTGTTGCTGAGTGTTTTTCTGCATTGTATCTTG
>JADZAP010000063.1 GCA_020852705.1 Ignavibacteria bacterium
CGGCAATTCCGCCTGCGCCTGCGGCTATTCCTGCAGCAACTAATGGAAATGGCATTATAAAACCCTCATTTCTGTTATATTTTTAATGGTTATTATCATTTGAGTAACTTTACTTATTGTTTTTTCTGTTTTTGATATATATTTTTATGTAAATAATTCTTAAAACTTTAATCCGGTCATGAAAACTATACTAATCTTTATTATCTTTTCTTCAGCTATTTTACTTCTTAATTCCTGTGGTGATGATTCAACTACTAATAATAATACTCCAAATTGCACACGTTCTGTTTCTTTAGCTTCCCCGCCTGATTCTTCCGTTTATTATCTGGTTAATCATACAGATACTACAATTAAATTTACCTGGATGAAAGCTACCTGTGATCCTGACAAGTATATCTTCGAACGTGGCACAAATTTTCCTATAATCAGTGGATCTAGTATTATTCAAAGTGATACATCATATTATTATATTTTAGCAAATGATTCAATTTGGTATTTCTGGAGAGTCAAAGCCATTTATACAAATCCGGTCGAAACATTAACAACTAACTGGCGCTTTCTAAAATATTATTGATATGAATCCTTATCGTTCTATTTTATATACCCTACTTATTATTATTAGTATTATTTTCTTGTTTTATTTGATAAATCTATTTTTGATTTTAACGAAACAACAAAGAGTTCGTCATTTTAAAAAAATATATGAATTTCTCGAACCCTTATTTTATTATTCAAAACGTTTTTTATATTATCTTTCAATTGTAATCTGGATTATTTGTATTTTTTTCCCCTTCTTAACTTTCATGAAATTTATTGACCATGGTTCAGACATTAATTACTTAGGTTTATCTATTTTTTTTGCAATTATTATCTCATACATCATTCTAGTTACTTTACTTTATGATAAGTATAAACAGAAAAGAGAACAATTTACTAAGTATCGTGACCTCTACCTACATTTAAAAAAGGAGTACGACTATGATTATGATTGGATTGACGATCCCAATGTAAAAGTCTCCGATATGAATCTTGACTCACTTTCCGAGTATTTAGCCCACGAGTTAAGAAAAGAAAGATATTTGAAACGTAAGAAAATTGATAAGTGATTTTCATTTATAACTTAGTACCCTTTCTTCCACCCTGCAGAAATTCAAAAAGCATCTCTTTTAATACAAATTTTTTAATATTTGCTTTTGTCGAGCTCTCACTCGATACTTTCAGCTTCACATAATTAACCCTTTTTCTTGCATACTGCCCCGATGAATTATTCCTGAAAGTAATACTCTTTTTAAATAATCCTGATAGTAGCCAGTTCTTATTATGTAGATTTCCTGAACTGCTCTCATTACCGGTCAATTCAATATTAATTTTACCTTCTGTAAACTCACCTAATACTACTTTCGTAACCATTTCATACATCATATCCAGCCTGTTAGCTATTTTGTTTAATATCCCGGTACCGCCGCTCAGGTATTGCGCAAAGCTGAAATCATATGCAATACTGCCCTCATCCTGGAATTCTGAAGTTCCAACGGGCTCAGTAGTGAATATCTTGTTTGTTGAGTGGAATAAAAGCTCCCCGTTTACACTAGAGACAAAATTATTTATTGAGGCATTATAAGTGTATATCTTCCATTGTTTATAATCAATTTTATAAATGTAAATTTTGCTGTTTAGATAGAAAAATACTTCCCTTCGGTTTGGATAAAATTTAGTAA
>JADZAP010000010.1 GCA_020852705.1 Ignavibacteria bacterium
CTGTTACATCACGCACATAAAATTCATCGCTCTGCAAAATCCACGGTGGAGCGTCTCCCGTAAGATCAAACACAGGGTCAGGAGTTGAACCAGTATATTTATATCTGGTTTTTCTTACACGATTTCCGGTCGTAGAAACGGCATTAGCCGTTTCGGAGAACTGGCTCTGCCAGTCTTCATCATACCTGTACTGCGTTAAGTACAGCACATCAATAGTTGGCGTACCAAACGGATCCGGGTTTGCTTCTGTCTTTATTACACGTATTTCCGTCATTAAATTTCTGTGATACTTCACCATCTAAAACAAGTTAACTGGCAAATCCATCAACAATAGTAAATAGGTTTATTCTTATTCAAGCCTAACTCTTAAATTACTTTCTTTAAATCCACTACCCTTAGCATTAACCGAAGATATTTGATTAATATAATACAAAGGTGAAATTGGGATTAAAGTATTAAAAATAATTTTTTCTTTCTCTAAATTTATATTTTTAGAATTTTCTGCTTTAATAATCGAAGCGGAAAAACTTGTTTCAAATAATAGATAATTTTCTTCATTAATATTCCATAATTTCACAGAATCTAAAACATCTGTGGTTATCCAATCCTTGTAATCATATAAATAAGTGTTATAAACTTTCTTGCTTTCTTCATTTATAGATTGGAATAAATATAAATAATCTCTAATACAAATCGGGATTATGTTATCTTTAATATTATAATAACCTAACCAAAATTTTAAAGTGCAAATATACCAAAAATAAGTATCAGTATTTTCTATATCTTGGAGCGATTTTATCCAAAAAATATTTGAATAATAATATGAAGTGTTTTCTTTATCATTCGTAGAATTAATCTTAATGCATAAATAGCCTTTAAAATCATAATTAACTTTATCTATACTAACCGGAAGAGGATAAGCATCTATAAAATTGTTATCAAATAATAGTCCTTTTTTGATAATAGTTTCTTGAGCATTTGAAGAAAAAGCTAATAGTACAATTAAAGTTAAATTTAATATTAGTTTATTCATGGTTTATAAGATCTAACAAATTTTTCATTTGGTAAATTTGGATTTTCTTTAGAATTATTTAATATTTTTTGATAATCCTCTTCAGAGGGTTTCATCAAACCTATATTTTCATCTTGTATCCAGCAAGTAATACAATAACCGAATAAACCTGCATCGGGTAAGCCTAATAAATGCGCTGCTTCATGTGGACCTATATCAGCATGAAACTCTCTATTTTTATCAATATATAGTTTATTTTCAACAACTCCAACGCCTTCTGGTTCTCCACCATTTGATTTGTATACAACATTTCCATCCCCACTAAGTGCAAAATTATTTCCTTCTTGATTTCCAAGTTTGTTAAATTCTTTAGTATCGTTTGCTTTAATTCTGTTTACTTCTGTATTAACTGTGTATTCTTTTCCATTAATCTCAACTTTTTGTCCACTCCACTTACTTTCAATATTCGTTTCAAATTTTTTTAACTCTGTTCTTTGTTGTTTATTCAGTCCATATTTTGGATCTTGTGAACTTTTTATAAATACTAAATTAATGACTATGTTAATTTTTTGAGTTGAATGATCAATTGTAATTTTTCCGTCTTTGCCATCAACATCTTTCAAAATTATAGGGTTATTTGCAGTATATAAATATGGTGTTAAATTTATATATTTATCATATTTTGGATCAACCTGCCCCCATCTGCCTATCCTGCTATCATAGTACCGGGCACCAAAGTAATCATAGCTGGTTTCGTCGTTACGCTCTTTGCCGGTAAAGTCGTACTTCATTGCATTGGTATTATATGAGCGGTTTTCCAATGGATAACCCACTTCCTCAGCTGACGCTGAGTAAGTCAGGCACGCATCATAATCTTGAGCTGAAACAATTGTATTTGTACTATTCAAGACAACTCTAATTGAGCCAAGATGATCTTTAAGATAATAGTTTCTTGTTGCATCTGCATTCCTGCCTGAACTGCCGTTACGGCAGGCAGGAATCTTCCCAACGACTTGTCCGCCCCCTGGCGGATTATCCAGCCCCCATATATTCCATTGAGTCAACGAGCTGCCGGAGTAAATTGCGATTTCCTTTCCTGATACATCCCTCACGTAAAACTCATTGCTCTGCAAAGCCCAGCTTGGGTTACTGCCTTCAGTTACAAATACCGGGTTAGGGTCTAAGCCTGAATATTATGAAATTAATCTTTCAGTAATAACTTTGGAAACCAATTTGCTTTAGTTAAAAAATTATCATTAGCTTCACTTTCAGTTATTGATATTAAATTATAATCTTGACTAATAGGTAATAGAAATTTATGCTTTTTAGATTTATCAATTTTTTTTAGACCACTTAATATTGAACGATATTCTAATAATGCTCCGGTAAATGAATTTTTAAAAATAAAATAACCTATATTGTTTAAGTCTTTATTCATAAAAAATATTACATTTGGGTCGTAGAATATTTTAGTATATAACATATTCTCTAAAAAAAAGTGATAGGAGGAATCTTTTACTTTACTAACAAATAATTTATAGAAATTTTTGAATTTGCTGCAATTACTTGTTGAATCATGAGTCTCATTAAAATATAATTCATCCTCATAAAATCTCCAACCAATATTATAATAAAAATATTTTCTTCCATTACTTAGTTCGACTAAATTCTCAATCCAAAATATTTTACATATATAAAAGTTTTTAGAATTTTGTATTTTTATCTCTTTTAGTCTATTTATTTCAAATACCATATATCCTTGAAAAATGTAATTGTCATCTACCAATTTAATGCAATCTTGAGGTATATGTATAATTGGCATTACTTGCTTATAAGATGTATCAATTTTACTCTGCATACATGAATATAAAGTTGCAAAACTAAAAAAATATATGATTGCTAATATTCTCATGGTTGTACTGTTCCTCCTTTTTTAACTTCGCTGTGAGCTTTATTCTTTAAATCAATTCCTAAACCTTTGATTAATTTCTCTACATCTTCTTTTGTGGGTTTACCATGTTTTAGATTACCTCCCATGATATTAAAAGAACCTTCTTGTAATTTAGAATCCTTAAACATATCTTTAAATCCAAGTATGTGTCCAAGTTCATGTGTATCCCAATATTGGGGTAATTCATATCCTTTTGATGTTAAAACCTTAGGGTCAACAAGTTCGATAATATTCCCGTTGAGAACCATTTCCTTAATTGCATCTTCGTTGTATTTAGCAATATTTACCCCTGGCGGTGGGATTACTCCTGGTGCTATTGAAGTCATCTCATAAATTGAAACTTTATGTAAGTTTACCTCAAATCTTACATTATAGTTTTCATTGTCAATCGTTATGCTTTCACCTGCTTCATTCCATAAATCAGCTCCATCCTTCAAATTCTCAAGCAAATATTCAGTATCGCTATTGAAAGCATATTTGTAATTCTCGTCTGTTGTGTAATACACATCTGTTGTTAGTGTAATAGAATTACCGTCTACCGTAACTCTCGGATCTTTGCCATTTGGGTCTTTAACAATTACAGGATTATTAATCGAATAACAATAGGGTGTAAGATTTACATACTTATCCAGCAGCGGCTCAACCTGCCCCCACCTACCAATCCTGCTATCATAATATCTCGCACCAAAGTAATCATA
>JADZAP010000064.1 GCA_020852705.1 Ignavibacteria bacterium
AACTTCATTCATTAAAATCGAAATTTTTTGACCGATACTATTAAATATTTCTATTGTTACAAATTCATCCGTTGGTAAACCAAATGTGATTTCTGTTATCGGGTTGAATGGATTAGGATAATTTTGTGAAATATAGAATTTAATAGGAATTTCTGAATTTGTATTTTTATCCGGCCTTTCATCCGGGCAATTATCAGGAACAGGGTTCTTTAATTTTATATGGAACAAGGCAGTACCAAACCAGGGGAACTGATAATTAAATTGATGTAAACCTGATGGTGTTATTGTATTATTGGAAAATATTTCTGTAACATCATATAGGCATAAGTTTACATCTGTTTGTATAGAAACAGTGTTATCTGCTTCCGGATCATCTATTGCTCCGGTTGGATTGTTTGTAACCAGTAAGTAATATTCATCCCAGTTATTTACTTTATAAACAGCGTAAGATGCATCTCCATTAATCAAAGAACTTGTTAAATTATGTCCAACTGCACCTGAATTACCTTTCACAAAAACATTTTCGTCAAGGTTTAAAACATTTGCAAGTGTGTCTACCTGTTTCTTTATTGCATTCCATATATTCGTATAAGCAGATTTAACATGCCACCCAAAATAGATTAGTCCTGTAGCTCCTTTTTGAAGTCCAACATAGGTATCCCATTTGACTTTCCTGTCCATTAATGAATCCGAAGGATCAGGATTTGACTGATAAACATCAAAAATTATACCTCCCATCACAGCTTTATTTTCATTTGCACCTGCTAAAACTCTATCAAATAATGTTTCTTTTATATGCTTCGGGTACCATTTGGGATAGCCATTTTCATAAATCCCGGCCCAATCATTGGAATTTTCCATTGACATATATGCCGGGGAAAACAATACATTTGCCCCTTGTGAAAAATTTACAGCATCTTCCACCCAGGCATCCCTGGTTTTTTCTACATCTGTCCAGTTTGTAGGATCAAATGCTTTAGGAAAGAAAAACGGCACTATACTCATCATTACTATTGATTTATTGTATAAAAATCTAGCATAATTATATGAGCTGTCAAGATCTTCGATCTTGTTATCTCTGAAATTATTATAATAATACATCGGATCTTCCGGACCTTGAGCCTGAAAGAAATTAGCATCATCCATTGAATAAAAACCGAATAATTTAGAATCATTCTCCCTGGCTAATGAATCAATTCTCCAGATATGCTGATTTCTAACAGTTTGATTAAAAGGAGGATCAACAGTAATGCTATCACCGCAAGTACCCGATACACCATTCCATTCCCAATGAGTTGCATCATTTGACGTAAATGCCAAACAATCCCCAAGTAAATAGACATCGTTATCCAGATAATTATTAATTCTGTCATAATTATCATGCCAATTAATATTTCCCCAATATTTTTCTAAAATATCTCTGTATTGTGAACTGGTTGATGTATCACCGGAAATAACATTTTTCGAATTGCCACAGTTAAAAAGCCATGCATTTTGTGAAAACAAATTTATAAAATTAAATCCCCATTTATTAGGTGACCAGGGATAATTTTTATAAAATTCATTATGGTATTCCGTTTCTCCCAATTCAAAACAAACACCTATTGGGAAAAATGGGGCATCATTTAGCAAAAAGACTCTATCGTTTCTAATAGTTAACCTGTTATGATGAGGGTCTATTTGTGAAAATAAATTTGAACTGCTAAAAACAAAAAAAAAGATGATTAATGAAAATTTTAAGTACTTCATAATTACCTCCAGTATTTAAAAAAGGTTTAGAAATTGTTACATCTCAAAAGTAATTATGAAATCAAATTATTATCTAACGATAGCAGCTATATATAATAATATACATTTATCACGTTAATATTTTTAACATTAATTAACTAGTATAATGATATTATAAATCAATAAAAAAAG
>JADZAP010000011.1 GCA_020852705.1 Ignavibacteria bacterium
ATATTTTAATTTTAAAATTTTTGCAGTTTTATTTAAAATATTCAAACTTTTAAATATTCACTTAAATACAGTTTAATGTAAGCTTAATACTTTTGTTAATATAACACTCATTTCAGCAAATTACAACGGCAGTAATATAAATATGGCTAAATGAGGCAGTAATTTAAGGGTTAAATTATAAATTAAATGTAATAACTGAGACCTTGACGGTAGCATATTCATTCTCCCCCTCTCCTCACAGGAGAGGGAGTAGGGAGAGAGTTGAAAAAGATATTGATTACCTCACCCACCGTCTCCCTCTCCCCTGACTGCCTATGCAGTTGAAAGGAGAGGGAGTGCCATATCTACAAACTTTCTCCCCCTCTCCTCACAGGAGAGGGGGTTAGGGGGTGAGGTGTAAAGTTGAGGTCACAAACTCTCTTTTCAGGAGAGGGGGTTAGGGGGTGAGGTGTAGAGTAGAGGTAAAAATAATTTCACACCAACTTCAAAACCATTACTTTATTATCAGCATCTTTTTCACATCAACAAAATCACCGGTTTCTATCCGGTAAAAATACATACCGCTTGCATAATTTAAAGCGTTGAAATCAATTTTATATTTTCCCGGTACAAGGTTTGAGTTAAAGAGTGTTTCAACCTCTCTTCCCAAAAGGTCATATACAACTATCTTAACATTGCCATCCTTAATAATATCAAAATTTATGAATGTCTGCGGGTTAAACGGATTTGGATAGTTCTGATAAAGCTTATATTCCTTCGGAATTTCTGTACTTATGTTTTCTATGCCAATCATTGCTGTCCATCGTGCATTTTCAACAATTGGATTGCGTATCAAAACAGATACGGCAGTATCATTGCCTGTGCTGTCCGGACTTGTATATGCACCTGTTCCTGATCCTGTCCATCCGCGGAATACATACCAGTTTCCGTTATAGTTAACATGCCTGAACAATACCCCGAATGTAGCAGTTGCACCTGAATCAATATAGCTATCTCCATATGTATTGCCAACAGTTGAATTAATTGCAAGTCTGCATTGCAATTTATAATTTGCTGTAAGTGTAATATTATTATTTATAGTTATTGTATGAGTTGTATCGCCGTTATCTGACCAGTTTACAAATACATATCTGTTAAAACCTACGGTTTTCGGACTTATTGCCTGTACAGTTACCTGTGTACCGTTTGTAAAATACAGATTTTGAGGTGAATTATACTGCACGCCGTTAACTTTATAATCAACAATATTGCCTCTGTTTGTTCCGATTGTTAATTGTGATGTATTTACCAAAAGGTCAACTTGTCTTATATGAACTATTGTGCCTGTAATTGAAGCTCTTCCTTTTATATCAAGCTTATATCTTCTCGGTGTAACGTTTCCAACTGCTTTTACTTTAAGTGTTACACTGTCCGGAAAATTACTTAATGTATCCCTTCCGTTTGCAAATGTAAACTGAAGTGAACCCGATTGCGGCAGTGTATCAACTGAAACCGAAAATTTTACGCGGTCACTAAAAGGTCCCTTTATTGCAGGTACAACAATTGAAAATGTTGTGCTGTCATTATTGTTAACATTTCTGATTGAAGGATTTACCGTCATTGCGTAATCAGGATAATATGAAACGTAACTTCCAAGTGAATTATTCCTGCCGTCCATCCAGACATTCCAGCTTGAATTATAAATTGCGGAGTTTCCAATGTAATCACCTATATAATATTCACCACCCGGCTGACCGACTGCCATGCTGTTTGGGTTAAAACTTACATCAGAAACATTGCTGTTTGAAATAAAACTTACACCCCCGTTTGTTGAAACAGCTCCGTACAATCTTGTTTGTATATTGTTTGAAACATCAACTCTTGAGTCATACCAGCATACAAAAATCTTTCCTGTATGATTATCTACACTAACAGATGGAAGCCATTGGTCAGTAATTGTAGCATCATCATTTACTCTCTGCGGAGATGACCATGAAGTTCCGTAGTCCGTTGAGCGTACCATAAAAATATCTGCGTTATCAGGTCCCGAAGGATTACCCGCGTAAACTACATATACATTACCCCTTGTTGAAGTGAAACTGTTATCTGCCGACATTCTTGGAAATTCATTGTTCCTTATACAGTTCTTTACTGTATATCTGCCTGCACAAATTACACCGGGACCATTTACATTTGTGGCAACAATCTGCGGTCCAAAATTTGCTCCGCCATCTGTTGAACGGTTAACTAAAATTGAGCTTCCGCTTACTGCTGCAAAATATACACTTCCGCCCTGTGTATTGCCGTTGGGACCAACTGCTACATAAGCACCTTGTCCGCCTATAAATGTCTGCGGGGCAGACCATGAGTTACCCCTATCAGTACTGCGTACAAAACGCATATTTGTTGAACCAAACTGTCTCCAGCCAACATATACATAATTGCTGTATGGACCTGCAGTTTGATCTGCGGTTATCCACTCTTTATCAGCCAAACCAACCGTTGTGCTGTAAACACTGTTTGCACCAAACCATGTAACACCTTTATTGGATGATTTAATCACCGTAATTCCGTATGTTCCGCCGTTTTGATAAAGCTGTGAATAATAACACATTCCAAGACTGTCGTATGTAACAACAGGATCTCCTAATATGCTGAACCCGGGGAATATTGGATTATTTTTTATCCAATTGTATCCATCAAGTGTATAATAGAGGTTATTGATATTAAACGCACAGATACTGTTTAACGGGTCTCTTGGATTTGTGGCAATATACGGCTCGCCAAAATCTGTACCCAAAAAAATGTTATCAAAACCGTTTGTGATAACAATTTCACTGTGTGAGCCGTTTGGTGTTATATTTAAAAATGGCGGCTCAACAGCAATTGACTGCCGCTCCGGCAGCTGTGCTTTTACACCTGCTGAAACCAAAAACAGAAGAAGAATTAATATTGAATTTTTCAATTTGTGATTTATTAATTTTTAATATAGTTTATTTTTATTTTACAAGTATCATTTTTTTAACATCACTAAAACTGCCCGCAGTTAATCTGTAAAAGTAAATTCCGCTGGAAAGCTTTGCTGCATTGAACTCATAACTGTATATTCCTGCATTCATAAATGCATCTGTAACCCTAAGTACTTCTTTGCCTGTAATATCATATATAATAAGTTTTACAAATGTACTTTTTGCAATTTCAAATTTAATTTTTGTAACAGGATTGAACGGATTTGGATAATTTTGATGCAGCATAAATTTCTCTGGTAAACCCGCTGCTATTGGCTCTATTCCAATCGGACTGTTTATCCTGAATCTGAAATTTCCCCCCGGTGCCACAAGAGGTTTTGTAACTGTTTTACTGCCGTTTGATGTTGCCGATATGTAATAATAAACTGTTTTACCTACCTGCTGTGCCGGTATGCTTGCTTTGAATGTATCTCCAACATTTGTCATATTTACTGATGTAAATCCGGCTGTTGTATCAGTTGTCCAGTATGTCTTTGCATTTAATATTCCGCTCTTTGTTGTTATGTATGCTTTTATTTCGTATGGCATTGTTGAATTATCTGTATCCCTTAGTGATGAATGCGAAATAAATACCGGCTCGCTTACTCCAATTTCTTTCGTTATACAGTGTATTGCTCCAAGAGAGGGGATAATTGAATTACAATTTATGCCAACTATCCTGTAACCCGGCAATGATTCCCTGTATATCCGTAGAGCTGTGGTATCATATTGCTCAGCATAGGTTGGAACAATTACAGTTTTATTTACAAATACACTGTTGGTATATGTGCGGTAATCACCGCCCTGATCGGGGTATAATCCGTTCGGACCCGGCGGCATTGGTATTCTTATTACTTTATACGGTTTGCCAAAACATGTCTGAAAATTGCTAAGCACATATTGCAGATTTGCTTCTATCTGCGGACCATCTGCAACTCCCTGCGGATATTGACCCACAAGAAGGGTTTCTTCATCCAGCAGTTTAATATGCATATCTATATGATGAATACCGTCATAGGGCAGAGTATTCATTTTTATATACCTGTTAATACCCATGTAAATATTCATTATCTGGTCAATTTGCTGCTCTGTTTTTACTGAAACACCATAAGGATTACCTGAACTGTTTTCATTAAGTACCAGCTTCGAGGCAAATGCAGTTCTGTGCCCGTCTGTCATAAAGTTGCCGCCTGTGTTTACAAGATCATTTGGCGCAATTAATGTTTGATGTATTGGTACTCCCATGTAATTGGCTACAAATACTGGTGAAATATCATCAAGCGGTCTTGTTGTTCTGTTATATTTCCAGTCAATTATTCTCAATGTATCAATGTTAGCGGAATAAACTGTCCAGGGTCCGTAATCTCTGCACCAAATACTGTTAAATTGTGTAACTAAAAATTTTAAATTAATCAGCGGTACACCGCCATTTGTGAGGTATGATTTCACACTGTTTGAATCATTGCATATAATATATACTTGGCATTCATCCTGAGCGTAATCAACTATTTGACGTAAAATTGAAAGCTGCGATGTCCATGTAATAAGTAATCCTTGCAGTTCTTCCCACTCTGCCATTGTTCTTACCGGTCCTGGAGGCGGATCGGTAAAAAATGCATTTACCGGCTCGGGATTTTTCCGCAAATGCTCCATTAATATTTTTTCTTCTTCAGTAGGGTAATTTGGCAGAAATTTTTCTTGGGCGTATAATTGTACCGCCAATATTAAAATTAGAACCTGTAAAAAGTATTTCATTTATATTTACTTTGGAATTTCTGTAAACATAATCATTTTTTAACAGCATTACAATTAATTTAATTTCAATCAAATAAATCTATAAATGCTTTATTATTTATTATTTACATTGAATATTCTGATGAGGAAAATTATTTTTGTATTGTTAAGTATTCTAAAAAAATTAATATCTAACTTTATTGAGCAGTAAGTACGGCTACATTGAAGATAACTTAATTAAATTAAAAAACAGGGTAGCTAAAATTTGCAGTTCCTGCAGCAGAGACCCCAAAGAAATTTATATTGTTGCTGTCAGTAAAACTTTTCCGGCTGATGCAGTTGCCTCCGCAGTTGATTATAATCAGCTTGATTTTGGCGAAAACCGCGTTCAGGAACTCCTTAAAAAAGAACCTGAATTTCAGAGCAGAATTATCCATTGGCATTTAATTGGTCATCTGCAAACCAATAAAGTTAAATATATTGTACCTTTCGTTTTTCTTATTCATTCAGTTGATAGTCTTAAACTTGCACAAAAAATTCAGCAGGAAGCCCTAAAAGCAGGTAAAATTATTAAATGCCTTATTCAGGTTAATACCTCAGGCGAAGATCAAAAATCCGGCTGCGACCCCAAATATACTTTAATGCTTGCTAAAGAAATTTCTCAGTTTGAAAATATTAAGCTGAAAGGTTTAATGACTGTTGGGAAAATGATAAATAACTACAAGGTTCAAACTGAACGTGATATTGTCCGCTCAAATTTCAAACAGCTAAAAGAGTTGTTTGAAGAAATAAAAAGCCATAATATTCCTCGTGTTGATATGAAGTATCTCAGCATGGGTATGACCTCTGACTATGATATTGCCATTGAAGAAGGCGCTAATATGCTTCGCATTGGCTCGGCTATTTTTGGTAAAAGAACCGATTTTTAAAGGGTTTTGTAAAAAAAGGTTACTATTTTTTGCAATATTGTGTTATATTTGTTTAAATATATTATATTTGCATTATTATTTATTTTGCTTAATTTTTTTCTGCAAGGGAGCTTATAATGGAATACAACATGAAAATTTCTGCAATTGATATCAAGAAACAGCAGTTTAAACGCTCTATGCGAGGGTATGATGTTAATGAGGTTGAAGCTTATCTTGATACTGTTGGCAACACTATGGAAAGTCTTTGGCGTGAAATTGAATTAATGAAACAGCAGGCAGCAAAGCTGCAGTCTGAAAAAGATGAACTGACTAATGAAATTAATGTTTACAGAGAAAATGAAAAAACATTCCAGAAAGCTATTGTGAAATCTCAGGATATGGCTGAAGATATTCTTGATAATGCTAAAAAACGGGCAGAGCTTATTATCAAAGAAGCTGAAATCCTTTCAAGCAAAACAAAAGTTCAAACTCAGGAAGAATTTCTTGGCTTAAAACAGGAGCTGGATGAACTTAAACAGAAAAATGAAGCCATAATTGATGATATTAAAAATTATCTTATAGAAAAACTGAACTCTATTGAAGAATATCAGCGTAACCGTAAGATTTTTAAACTGGAAAATAATTTGACACCCCTTGTGCATGAACATGATTCTGATATTCTGCCCAAAAATGAAAATCAAGATTCAAATACATTCGGACTTAATCTCGGAAGCATGGGCAGGGGAATAGATGATCAAAGCAGCAATTAATTTTCAAAGCAGCAATTAATTTTCACAGCAGCAGATAATTTTCACAGCGGCAGATAAAATAAATCTTTAAATATTTTCAAATTGATCTTTGCCACGGTTTTTATACCGTGGTTTAATTTTTCTGTACTTATCTAAATTATTTTATAGTTGCGTAAAATCCTTCGTACTAACAAACAGCTTAATGAAACTTACAGCTATATAGCCCGTAATACCAATAACTTTAATGCTGAAATTGGTATTATTCTGGGCACCGGGCTTGGCGGATTGGTAAATGATATTTCCATTCAGCATAAAATTAAATACTCCAAAATTCCTTACTTCCCCGTTTCTACAGTTGAGTCTCATCACGGCAATCTGATACTCGGCACTATTTCCGGTAAAAATGCAGTTGTTATGCAGGGCAGATTCCATTATTACGAAAAATATTCTCACGAAGAAATTACATACCCTGTTAGACTAATGAAATCAATGGGCATTAAAGTACTTATTGTATCAAATGCCTGCGGAGGTTTAAATCCCGGATATAAAAAAGCTGACCTGATGATAATGCGTGATCATATCAATTTTCATTTTGATACTCCATTAAAAAATTTTAAACATCCCTCTAACAAATTGCTTTATTCAGATGAGCTTATTTGCCTTGCTGAAAAAGCTGCCCTTCAAAATGGTATCAGTATTAAAAAAGGTGTTTATCTATCACTCCACGGACCCGCACTCGAAACAAAATCTGAATACAGAATGGTACGTAAATTTGGAGCCGATGTTGTTGGTATGTCAACAATCCCTGAGGTTACCGCTGCTGCTTATTTGGGTATAAAAACACTTGGTCTTTCTATAATAACAGATATTGGTCTGCCCGATACCTTAAAACCTGCAGTTCTTGAAGAAATACTTGCTGCCGCTGCTGAAGCTGAACCCAAAATGACTTTGCTCACAAATAAAACAATTGAAATGCTTTCATTTAATTGATATATTAATACTTATATAATAGATGACCGAACAGAAAAAAAATATAAAATTATCAGCTGAATATATTCAGTCTGTTTCACCGTTTAAATCAAATGCTAAAACTGCTGTTTTTATTTATGAAAATTCAAATTTAATTAAAGAGTTTAATACAGTTAAAAAAATTAAATATTCCGAAATTCCACCTGAGTTTAATACTGATGATAAAAGCAAGGGCAGCTTTATTTTTGCCCAAACTAAAAAAGAAAAAAAGAATATTTTTATACTTAACGGGTTTTTGAATTTTTATAACGGATACAAAATGCGGCATTTAGCTCACCCCGTTTACGTTTTAAAAGAGCTAGGTATAAAAAACCTGATTATAATTGATGAAGTAGGGCATCTTAATCCCCGTTTTAAAATTGGCGGTACTGCTTTGATTTATGACCATATTAACCTGATGGGCGATAACCCGCTTATTGGCAAAAATGATTATTCTATTGGCACCAGATTTCCCGATATGAGCGAACCGTATGATGAAAAATGGTTTTTAAAAAATTCAGCAATTATGCGTGAAAAAAAATATGAATTTTATCAGTCGGTTTATATTGGTGTAACAGGTCCCGAAACTGAAACTGAAGCTGAGTGCAGATTTTACCGTGAAACCGGCGCTGATGTGCTCGGCTATTCACTTGTACCTTTAAATATTGCTGCAGTGCACGCACAAATAAAATGCTCTGCATTTGGTTTGATAACCAGAGAACTTGTTGCAGATAGACTTACTGAAATAAGTGAGAAAGAAAAATCAGCAAACCTCACAAAAGCTGAAAAAGCATTTGCTCCTGTTTTATTTGAAATTGTTGAAAGTGTTGGATAGAAAATATTTGAGAGTTAATTGGTAAAAAAACTTAATTCAGCATCTTAGTTAATGGATTTGCATTTTATAAATTAAAATAAATTTCCTTTTAGTTAATTTAATTTAAGGGAAATATATCTTGAGGTAAAATATGGGAGCACTTAAACAACTTCTTAGTACGGGCAGAACTATAATTTTAGATAGTGCCATGGGCACTGAGCTTCAGCAGCGCGGTGTTTCAGTTGGTCTGCCTTTATGGAGCGCCCAGGCTCTTATTGATAAACCCGATACCGTTAGGCATATTCATATAGATAATATTGATACCGGTGCAGATATTATTACCGCAAATACTTTCCGCACACAAAAACGCACTTACCAAAAAGCAGGATATTCGTATAACAATTCCGATTTTACCGATACCGCTAAATATTTTACCGCCGAGGCTGTTGATATTGCAAAAGAAGCGGTTATGATTGCCGCCGAAGAAGATGAGGTGCTTGTTGCCGGCTGTATTGCTCCGCTTGAAGACAGCTATAAACCAGAAATGACTCCCGATACCGATACTCTTTGCACTGAGCACTACGAACACATGAAAAATCTAGCCGAGGCAGGCGTTGATCTTTTTCTTGCCGAAACTTTGACAAATATACGTGAAATTTCTGCTGTGCTTAATCAATTGCATAAATTTGATCTTGATAATATTTTAAGCATCACTCCCAAAAACGATAAAGAGCTTCTCTCAGGCGAACCAATTAGCGAAGCTGTAAACATTATTAATAAATTTACCCCTGATATTCTTTGCGTTAACTGCATTCATCCGCAAATGGCTGAAGCCGTATTAAATTTCCTTAAATCTGTAACCGAAATTCCATTAGGCGTATATGCTAATATTGGCGATCCCAACTTTAAAGATGGCGACCAGATGAAAAAAACCGTTTTACCTGATGAATATTTTAAGTATGCCCAAAAATGGAAATCAATGGGGGTTAGATTAATTGGCGGCTGCTGCGGTACTAATCCTTTATATATTGCAAAACTCAATACACTTAAGAATAAAAAATAACATCTCCCCCTCTCCTTTTCAGGAGCTGGGCAAAAGCGAGGTCGGAATTACTCCCCCTCTCCTCTAAGGAGAGGGAGCCGGAGGATGAGGTCTAAAACATCCCCCCTCTCCTTTTAGGAGAGGGGGTAAGGGGGTGAGGTCTAATATATCCCTACTTTCAGGAGAGGGGTTTATAGGGTTAGGTAATATCAGCATATTGAGGCAGAGAGTATTTTATTCTTCTTAAAAAAGTATCATTCAATGATACCTATACTCACTGCTTTCCTTTTATTTTTGTTTATTATAATAAGGATTAAATAATTATATTCGCTGAATTCAATATATTTTATAAACCTGCCAAAGCAGGTTTAAATTGGAAATACAGAAATTAATTTATTTCTGTTACCGTTTTTAAGCATAATTTCATACATAGAAAGGTTTTACCAAATGGCAGATAACGAAAAACTCCGCTCCTTGCAAATAGCAATTGATCAGATTGAAAAATCTCACGGCAAAGGCTCCATTATGAAACTTGGTGATGGTGTTGTTACTAAAATTGACTCAATTTCCACTAGCTCAATTTCACTCGACTCCGCCTTAGGTGTTGGCGGTGTGCCAAGAGGTAGAATAATTGAAATCTACGGACCTGAATCCTCCGGTAAAACTACTATCTGCCTTCATATTATTGCCGAGGCACAAAAAAAGGGCGGACTCGCTGCTTTTATTGATACTGAACATGCCCTTGATACTTCATACGCAAAAAAACTTGGCGTTGATGTTGAAAACCTGCTTATTTCTCAGCCCGAGTACGGCGAGCAGGCTTTGGAAATTGTTGAAACCCTTGTAAGAAGCAACGCTCTTGATATTATTATTGTTGATTCAGTTGCTGCACTAACCCCAAGGGCAGAAATTGAAGGCGAAATGGGGGACTCTCACATGGGGCTGCAGGCAAGGTTAATGTCTCAGGCATTAAGAAAACTTACTGCCGCTGTTGCTAAATCTAATCTTGCACTTATGTTCACAAATCAGCTCCGCGATAAAATTGGTGTTATGTTCGGCTCACCCGAAACCACTACAGGCGGTAAAGCTCTTAAATTCTACGCATCAGTTCGCCTTGATGTCCGCCGTATTGCACAGATTAAAGACGGAACAAATGTTGTTGGTAACCGCACAAAGGTTAAAGTGGTTAAAAATAAAGTTGCTCCGCCTTTCCGCGAAGTTGAGTTTGATATTATTTACAATGAAGGAATTTCCAAACTTGGTGACCTGGTTGATACTGCTGTTGATATGGAAATAATTAAAAAAGCCGGTGCGTGGTTCAGTTACAATGATCAGCGTATGCAGGGCAGAGAAGGTGTTAAAAATGCACTGATTGAAAATCCCGCTATGCTTAAAAAACTTGAAAACGAAGTCCGCGAAGCTATGGGTATGGAAGTTAAATCAGAACCCGCTCCGCAAAAATCATCTTCAAACGGCTCAGCTAACACTGAACCAAAACCAAAAGAAAAAGTTAAGAAGTAATTTATATTTCATAGAATTTCATGTTGAGACGACCCGTTGTGTCGTCTCTTTTTATTAATCTTTACATACTCTTTATATTGTATATACTCTTAATAATTACTATATATACTTTTTATTTACGTTTGAAGCTAATGTTAAATATTTCATCTTTCGCTATTTAACTTTGTACTTTTATTATTATAATTGTATAAAATAATGAATACTATTGAAAATCACCAAAATAGAAAAACAGAAAAAAAACTCAAAGCGTTATAACCTCTATATTTCGGGTGAGTTCTATTGCGGACTGTATGAGGATACAATTATTAAATACGGCATTGCCTCCGGCATTCAGATTGATGAATCATCACTTCAAAACATCCGCTCTTATGATGAATACATCTATGGTAAAAAAATTGCATTAGATTACCTTGCTTACCGCATCCGCACAGTATCTGAAATATGCAAAAAACTCCTCTCAAAAAAATTAAATGAGTTAACAATCTCTAAAGTAATTGATCATTTAAATAAAATAGGTTTACTTAATGATGAAGATTTTGCCCGTCAGCTTGTAAAGGAAAAAATAAAAAATAAAATGCTCGGCAGGCGTATGCTTCAAAAAAAACTATTTGAAAAAGGAATTGCAAAACAAACAGGAGACTCTGTTTTAAATGAACTGCTTAACTCTGATACTGAAAATTTGCTAGCTTTTAAAATATATGATAAGATTAAACCAAAGCTTAAACATCTTGATTCACCAACTGCAAAGAAAAAAATTTACGAAACCCTTTTCCGCAAAGGCTTTAACTATGATATAATTAATAATGTGATATTAAAATTTAATGCTGAAAATGGTGAATAATATTATTAAATTTACATATTAATTAATCATTTTTTGCTTGCAAAAAGAACTTAATACACAGTATATCCCGCCAGCCAGCAGTCCGGTTAAACCGCTCAGCGGTTTAACTAAAGTTTTTATCCTGCTTATACCTCTGCTTATTGTTGCCGCCTTTATTGCATTTTTTACTGAAATTTTTATTGCACTTATTATGTGCCTGCTTTTTGCATTGGTGCTTAGTCCGTTTGTTGATTTCGTTCAGGCATTCGGTTTAGGCAGGTCACTTTCTATATTAGTTGTTTACGCAATAATCGGTCTATCATTGTATTTTACTTTCAATATGCTTGCACCTGCTTTTATTCAGCAGTCTGATTCTCTTACTAAATCTTATAAGGAGTTCCGTGTCTCTGAAAAACTGAAAGATGTTGAAAAATGGATTGAAAAAAATGTACCCTATATTAAAAAAGGTGATGTTGGCAAAGAAATTGAACTATCAGTTCGTGCTTCATTTACTAAAGCTCAGGATATTATCTCCGGTGTAGTTTCAACCGTGTTATATATTATCATTATTCCCTTCATTACATTTTTTATTTTGCGTGACAGACAGAAAATTAAAAATGGTCTTATCAGTATTGTTCCTAACCGCTATTTTGAAATGACAATTAATATAATTGATAAAATTGAAAAACAGCTCAGCTCTTATGTAAGGGCATGGCTTCTCGATGCTTTTATACTCGGGCTGCTTTCATTTGCGGGATTAAGCATAATGGGCGTTAACAATTCGGTTGTTATTGGTATGGTTGCAGGTGCAGGACATTTGGTACCTTATGCAGGACCCATTGTTGGAGGTGTTCCCGCTATTTTAATTTCAATTATCCAGTATGGTGATTTCCACATGGTGCTTCCAATTGTTATTTTATTTACAGCAATTTATTTGCTTGACAGCGTTTTCATTCAGCCTTACCTTTTTAGCAAAGGTGCTGAAATGAATCCAATTGTTGTCATCGCTCTTATACTTATTGGAAACCAGATTCTTGGTGCTTTTGGAGCGCTAATTGCCATTCCTGTTGCAACTATTCTCAAAGTAAGTGCCAAGGAAACAATCAACGGTTTTAGAAATTACAAATTGGGATATTATTGATTTATTTGGCTTATCCTATCTCTGTTTTGTATTCCTGAAAACTTTTGGTTATTTATTTCATTAAACAGTAAAATTTTTTTATAAACAAAATAAAGATTAACAGCCCTAAAGCTGCTTAACATTTTAAATAATTATCTAATGATTATATGGTTATAAAGCTTAAAAATTCCTACCCTAGTATTCATGGTTTGCCCGTTTTTCACTCAGTTGATACTGATATATTTGATATAAATTACTTTATGAAATGTATGGAGTGTAATTTTTGTAAAGATCAATGCTGTGAGTGGGGCGCTGATATTGATATGCAGAATGTTGCACGTATTTTAAATTATAAAGATGAACTCGAAAAATTCACTGGTATTCCCTCTGAAAAATGGTTTGATGAAAGTGCAAAATCAACTGATCTTGAATACCCCGGACATGATTACATGCGTACAACCTATGATGAGGAAAAAGATTATTGTATATTTTTGAATGCTAAAAGCAGGGGATGTATGCTCCACAGCTTTGCTCTGCATAAAGGAATTGATTACCATGAATTAAAACCATTTTTCTGCTCAATGTTTCCTGTAACTTATATGGAAGGTGTTATTATGACACCCGAAGAAATTGATGAAGGTCTTACTGTTTGCCTTGGCGAAGGTCCCTCACTCTACCGCGGTTCCCGCGATGAACTTAAATATTATTTTGGCGAAGGTTTAGTTAACGAGCTTGATGCCATTGAAGCCGAGTGGCTTGCTCAAAAAAAAGTATCCGCATAATAATACTTCTGTTAATGTAATTG
>JADZAP010000065.1 GCA_020852705.1 Ignavibacteria bacterium
AGTTATAAGAATCGTTTTTTGTCGGGATGGCAGGATTCGAACCTGCGACCTCCTGCTCCCAAAGCAGGCGCGATAACCGGACTACGCTACATCCCGTAAAAAACATGTGGACAGGGCCGGAATCGAACCGGCGACACACGGCTTTTCAGGCCGTTGCTCTACCTACTGAGCTACCTGTCCAAAAAGAAAAAAATCTTGTATATTCAATGAACCGGCGACACTCCCGACTTGTCGGGATGCTCTACCTACTGCCTGACTGGCTTCCAGTAGCTGCTCTACATGTCTTCGATTGATAGAGTCATAACTTGTTCATTCTGTAATAAACATCAAAATTATGCAAAAAAAATGATTTTTGAAAGTGAGAATTTTTGGTAAAAAATCGTTAAATTTTCATTAATGATAATGGTAATCAGAATATCTCCCGCTCTCGTCAGTTCCTTAGAACTGATGAGAAAATTTCGCACACATCTAAAAATCTGCCCCAATAGAAATTATATATCGCGGCTTTGACCAGT
Source organism: Ignavibacteria bacterium (assembly GCA_020852705.1). GTDB lineage: Bacteria > Bacteroidota > Ignavibacteria > Tepidaquicellales > OLB5 > OLB5. Next base: position 516 of record JADZAP010000065.1, read on the forward strand.
TCTTTAAGTCATAAGTCCACGCTACATCAAGCTTCATCGGGAAATACAGAAAGAAAAGTCTTGTCCCAATCCCTGTGCTTAACAACAGGTCTTTTGTCATTAGACTGCCGTTTGCTCTCTGGAAAAACTGAAGCTTTTTATTATCGCTCCAAACAGTACCCGCATCTGCAAAGAGCACTCCCTGTATATTCTGAAATCCAAGAGGCAATGCACCTAATATCAAATATCTGAAAAGCGGAAAGCGGAATTCAGCATTCATTAGAGCAAACTTACTGCCTGAGCGGTAATTATAATTATAACCTCTCAATGGCATTACCGGAGTTGAGAATGCAAAATCTTTAATATCTTCTATGGGATAAACATTGTTTTCAACTTCATAATTTATCCAGCTTTCCGTTCCGCCAATATAAAATCTTTGGGGATTTTTACCAACGCTAAATCCGCCGTTAAGTCTTAACACAAAATTATAATCTTCAGCAAGCTGGAAATAAGTTCTGTAATCGCCTATAGCACTGAAAAAACTGGCACCATTTGCTCCGATTTTTGGAGTGCCCAAAA
>JADZAP010000012.1 GCA_020852705.1 Ignavibacteria bacterium
AAGGCATTTAGTGGGCAATTGTCAGAATTAAGATTAGATGGATTAAAAGATGATAGGATTACAGAGAATAATAAAAATCAAATCCTAAAATCATCAAATCTTATTAATCATAATTCAGACAATTTATGAAACACGAAGAAATTACACATAAAATAATTGGCTGTGCTATGAAAGTGCATAGCACCTTAGGCAATGGCTTTCAAGAAGTGATTTATCAGCGGGCATTGGCTATTGAAATGGAAAAGCAAGGGTTGAGCTTTCAGCGTGAAATGGAAATGACGATTTTTTATGAAGGCATTGATATTGGCACTCGCAGGGTTGATTTTTTTGTAGAAGAAAACATAATGGTAGAGCTAAAAGCACTAATAAAATTGGAAGAAGTGCATTTGGCTCAAGCAATGAACTACTGCCAGGCATATAATTTACCTATAGGGTTATTGATAAATTTTGGAGCAAAAAGTTTGGAATTTAAAAGGGTGTATAATGTCAATCATCCTGACAATAAAGACTACATCAAGAATAATCCTAAAATCATCAAATCCTAAAAATCCTAATTCAGACAAAATGAACGAAGCAGAAACAAGAGCAGAACTCATAGACCCAAAGCTAAAGGCTTGCGGTTGGGGCGTTGTGGAAGGCTCTAAAGTCCTTCGTGAACACAACATAACGGAAGGTAAAATTCAAACAGGCGGTGGCAGGGGCAAAAGAGAAATTGCCGATTATGTGTTGGTTTACAAAGATATCAAGTTGGCGGTAGTAGAAGCAAAAAGTGATGAATTGGAAGTTGGCGAAGGCGTAATGCAAGCCAAGAAATATGCAGAGAAATTAAAATTAGAAACCACCTACAGCACCAACGGAAAAGCCATTTACCAAATCTGTATGAAATCAGGCGAAGAAGGTTTGGTAACAAATTTTCTAAGTCCTGACGAACTTTGGAACAAAACCTTTACAGAGCAAAACGATTGGAGAGAAAAGTTTGCATCAGTTCCGTTTGAAGACAAAAGCGGAAGTTGGCAGTTAAGATATTATCAGGAAATTGCCGTTCAACGAACCGTTGAAGCCATTGCACAAAGCAAAGACAGAATTTTGCTGACCCTTGCCACAGGAACAGGAAAAACGGCAATCGCTTTTCAAATTGCGTGGAAACTGTTTCAAACAAGATGGAATCTTTCAAGGCGGAAACTGAGCGATGCCGAAGTGAACCGCAGACCGAGAATATTATTTTTAGCAGACAGAAACATATTAGCCGACCAGGCCTACAACTCATTTTCGGCATTTCCCGAAGATGCTTTGGTGCGGATAAAACCCAATGAAATAAAGAAAAGCGGAAAAGTGCCAACCAACGGCAGCATTTTCTTTACCATTTTTCAAACCTTTATGAGTGGCACGGATGCAGAAGGAAAACCTGCACCCTACTTTGGCGAATATCCAGCCGACTATTTTGATTTCATTATCATTGACGAGTGCCACCGTGGCGGAGCAAATGACGAAAGCAATTGGAGAAGCATTTTAGAATATTTCAGTCCGGCAGTTCAATTGGGTTTAACCGCCACACCCAAGCGAAAAGACAATGTTGATACTTACAAATACTTTGGCGAACCTGTTTACATCTATTCACTAAAAGAAGGAATCAATGACGGCTACTTAACGCCTTTCAAAGTTAAACGAATCAAAACCACTTTGGACGATTACCGCTATACTTCGGATGATACCATTGTAGAAGGAGAAATTGAAGAAGGCAAGTTGTATGAAGAAAAAGACTTTAACCGCACCATTGAAATTGTAGAACGAGAAGCCAAGCGGGTAAATATCTTTTTAGACGAAGCCAACCAAAACGAAAAAGCGATAATCTTTTGTGCCAATCAAGCACACGCAGCATTGATAAGGGATTTAGTAAACCAATACGCCAAAAGTAAAGACCCTTTTTATTGCGTTCGTGTTACAGCCAATGACGGAGAAGAAGGCGAAAGATTGTTGCGAGAATTTCAGGACAACGAAAAAACAATTCCAACCATTCTTACTACTTCGCAAAAACTCTCTACGGGTGTTGATGCAAGAAACATTCGGAATATCGTTTTGCTTCGTCCTGTCAATTCAATGATTGAGTTTAAGCAAATCGTTGGTCGTGGCACCCGTTTGTTTGATGGCAAAGAGTTTTTCACCATTTACGACTTTGTAGATGCATACAAGCATTTTTCAGACCCTGAATGGGACGGAGAACCATTGGAAGAAGAACCTTGCAAAAAATGCGGACAAAATCCGTGTGAATGTGAATATGTTCCGCCAAGCCCTTGCCCTGTTTGCGGAGAAAGACCTTGCGTTTGCGAAAAACAACCGCCACAACCTTGTGAGAAATGCGGAGAGCGACCTTGTGTGTGCAAGAAGAAAGTAAAAATCAAACTTAAAAACGGTAAGGAACGAGAAATCAAACATATGGTTTCTACTTCGTTTTGGAGTGCTGACGGCAAACCCATTTCGGCTGAAGAATTTTTAAATAATCTGTTTGGCGAGTTGCCTAAACTTTTCAAAGACGAAGAAGAATTGCGGAAACTTTGGAGCAATCCAATTACCCGAAAAGTTTTGTTAGAGAATTTAGAATCGGCAGGTTTCCCTAAAGACGATTTATTGACTTTACAAAAGTTGGTTGATATGGAAAAAAGCGACTTGTATGATGTATTGGAATACGTTTTCAATGGCGACTATATTGCAATGACCAGAGAAGCCAGAGCCAAAGCAGCCGAAGCGACCATTTTTGCATTACTCAACGACAATCAAAAAGAGTTTATAACTTTCGTTTTGAGAAAATACATTGAAACAGGCGTGGACGAACTCGACCAAGAGAAACTACCCATCTTGCTGACAAACAAGTATCAATCATTGGAAGATGCAAAAAAAATTTTGGGAGATGCGGCAAATATCAGCAGACTGTTTATTGAATTTCAAAAACATCTTTACAAACAGATAGCAGCGTAATGACAGGACAACAATTGCCTAAAGAATGATTTACCGGAAATGCATTTATACGGCCATTAGTAGCAAAAGAGAACAATAATGAGTTTTCGGCTGGTGTAGTAACTTTTGAACCTGGAGCAAGAACAAACTGGCATACACATCCAAAAGGGCAGGTATTGGGAACACAAAACAATTTATATCACCATGGCTTTTAACGCTTCGGTTGCAACTATCTCTCTGATTGGTTGCCCCAAAATTACTTTTTTGCTAGTGTTACTAACTGCTTTGTTGTGGTTCATACCAAATCATATCACTGGTAATAAAATAACAAAAGAAATATGAGAGTATTAAGAGTTACTTCGGATAGAGTGTTTGCAACCATGGAGCTATACATCTGTGTTGAAAGAGTAAAACGGCACGTAACAAATCATTAAAGCCAAATAATATTTAACAACGAGAAAAATCTGACTAATAAATGATGCACATCCATCGTATAGAAACAATACTGTATGTAAATGATCAGCAAGCAAGTGCAGAATTTTATTCAAAACTATTCCGGCAAAATCCCGATTTGAATGTTCCGGGGATGACAGAATTCAAACTTGCGGATAACTTCAAATTAGGTTTAATGCCTAACAAGGGAATTGCAAAAATTCTTACTGATAAGACACCACACCCTGACCAAGGAAACGGAATACCAAGATGCGAACTTTATTTTTACGTTCAAAACATAGATCTTGAATTTGAAAATGCGGTCAAAATCGGTGCAAAACTTATAAGCGAAATTGAAAACCGGGATTGGGGCGACAAAGTCTGCTATTTTTCCGACATTGACGGACACATCATTGCATTTGCTGAAAAAATTATTAACAAAAAAAATGATGACAATTCTGGATAATGCAAACATCGGTTTTGTGAAGTTGAGCTGTTGGAAACATTTGATCAACTGTAATTCTTTTTGGATTTTTCTACTAACTTTGAGTTGATGTATTTCAAAGCCCGAAATAACGAATAAACAAACCATTAATAGCAACTTCATTCAACTGAAATTACTACTTTTAGTTGGATTGAGAAATTTATAAATTGCATAAATAGAAATCTATATATTGTTTTGAATACTCGTTTACATTTAAGTTTACATTATTAATCGAAAATAGAAATTTCTCTTCCATTTCAAATAATTATATTTTTAGTGTCGGGTTTGGCTATATGGTATTTTTGCAATAAGCTTTCTGACGTTGTGGAATATGTAGATGCCGCATTCGGTTTAGGCGATGCATTTGGAGGTACACTTATACTTTCAGTAATTACCAATCTTCCTGAAATTGCCATTGCAGTATCAGGTGCAATTCAGAGAAACTATGATTTAGTTGCAGGCAATTTGCTTGGCGGAATAGCCCTGCAAACAATGCTTCTTATTATTTTTGATTTTGCAAATAAAAGCCCCCATCCGCTTTCAACACTAATTTCATCAAAAGCAGGAATCTTTCAAGGCATATCACTTTTAATAATACTTTCTTTGTGCTTCATAGCAGGTATTTACAAAGAAACAACAACACCTTTAGGTGCGGGTATATCTGTGTGGCTGGTTTTAATAGTCTGGGTAAGCTCATTATTTTATTTAAAAAAAATTCAGAAAAATTCTCACAGTAAAGTTATACCCTTTAATACTAAATATACAAAAAAAACTTCGCTTTGGTGGCTGGCTGGAATTTCTGTAATAGTATTATTTTTTGGTGTATTATTAGAGCGCAGCAGTGATGCTATTACCAATCATTTCCATTTATCCGGAATGTTTTTTGGAGCAACTTTCCTTGCTTTTGTAACTTCACTTCCTGAAATATCAAGTGGTTTGGAATTTTTAAAGAATAAAGATTATGAACCTATTATAAGCGATATTTTTGGAGGTAACGGATTTTTACCGGTTCTTTTTCTGCCTGCTTCAATTATTGCTAATCAAAACATTATAACAAATGTTGGTTATAGCAATAATTTTCTGGCATTGCTTTCTATATTACTTGCATCCATTTTCATTTTGGGGATGTGGCGTAAAACCTCAAAAAAGTATGCAAAGTTAGGGTGGGATAATTGGTTAATGCTTCTTATTGGAATTTTAGGATTTACAATTTTATATTATATTTCAAAATAATCAAAATTAAATGTCAACTAATAAAATTTCAACATATATGGCAACGCAAAACAAAAGATTAATTTTCATTATTGCAGCAATTTCTACCCTATTGCTTATCCCCTTTATTGCAATGCAATTTAATAATAGCGTTAACTGGAAAACTTTAGACTTTGTAATTATGGGCACGCTATTATTTGGTACAGGTTTAGTTTGTGAGTTTATTCTAAGAAAAGTAAAAAGTACCAAGGGCAGAATTCTGATTTGCGGAATTGTTTTATTAGCTTTTCTAATTATTTGGGCAGAACTTGCTGTTGGAATATTGGGTACTCCATTTGCAGGGAGTTAAAAATATTTATCAACTCTACTGGCAACAATGATTTACAAATACGGGACTTTACTTCTTCTTTAAAACTTTTGGACTAAAAATATCTGAGTCATAATTATCATTCTCAAATTCACTCGGTATGATTAAATACCCTATTTACTACAATTTTGAAAATCATTACAAATAGATTTTTTTATGACTATCATCATACTCTTTTATGATTGAAATCATTTTTTCTCAAACTTGGTATGTGTATTTTTGAAATAAATAAATACATAATACAATGAACCAGACACATATTCACTTGCTCATAACCCATCTCCCAATTTTCGCTTCCATGTTAGGTGGATTAGTATTAGCTTACTCTATTTTGACAAAAAGCAATCAAACAAAAATTGCAGCATACTATATTTTTATAATTGCTGCAATTGGTGCTGGTATTGCATACCTGACCGGTGAAGCAGCTGAAGATACAGTTGAGAATATTCAAGGAATAACTAAAAATCTGATTGAAGAACACGAGGATTCTGCTATTTTCTCTCTAGTTTCATTAATCGTTCTCGGTGTAACTTCCATAGGCGGACTTTATCTAACGTTTAAAAACTCGTCTTTGACACGAAAAACAGCATTTGTTATATTATTCATCTCTTTTATAAGTTTTGGATTGATTGCAAGGACAGGTTATCTGGGTGGACAAATCCGTCATACTGAAATTAACTCTGTAAATACAACACAACATCAAAATGGAGATCATGACGATGATGATTGAAATTTATAACTTATATATTGAAAAAATTGACGAAGTGTAGTTTTATTAGAAATATCATGTGAATTTTCAATTGTTTTATCTATGATGTACAAAAATCTTTTGAATTTAAAAACAATTCAGATTCTCAATTGCCTCATAATTTCACATCAGTCTTAATTACCTAAAAAACGTTCTGGCAACATTGTAAAAATCATCATCAACTACCTTTAAATTGCTGACTGCATCATCTATCGGTATGTCCGTTATTTCAGCGCCTTTTAATGCTGCCATTCTGCCAAATTTACCGTTTTTAACCATATCAACAGCATATATACCAAACCTTGTGCCAAGTACCCTGTCATACGCGGTGGGTGAACCGCCACGCTGTATGTGTCCCAAAATAGTGGCTCTGGTTTCAACTCCCGTTTGTTTCTCAATTATTTCAGCTAGTAAATTGGCAATGCCGCCAAGTCTAACATGTCCAAATGCATCAATTTTCTGATCCTGCAAAACCATTTGCCCGGCTTTTTGATCTGATTCACTTATTTTTGCCCCTTCTGAAACAACAATAATTGAAAATGTTCTGCCCCGCTTTTTCCTGTCATCCATTACTTTTAGAATTTCATCAATTTTAATTTCTTTTTCGGGAATTAATATCAAATCGGCTCCGCCAGCAATGCCTGCGTGCATTGCAATCCAACCGGCATGCCTTCCCATAACTTCTATTATCATTGCCCTGTGATGTGACTCGGCTGTAGTATGAATTCTGTCTATTGCATCCATTGCAATATTTACTGCTGTATCAAAGCCAAACGTATAATCAGTTCCGTTTAGGTCATTATCTATAGTTTTTGGCACACCAACCACAGGAAATCCTTTTTTTGCAAGTTTATTTGCAACTCCAAGCGTATCTTCTCCGCCTATTGCTATTAATGCATCAAGTCCGATTTTATTTGCATTTTCAATTACCTTTTGCTCTCCACCATCAAGTTTATATGGGTTTGTTCTGGAGGTGCCAAGTATAGTGCCTCCCTTTTGCAGGATCCCTGAAACTGAATTAATATCAAGCGGTCTAACAAATATATCCACCAAACCTTTCCATCCATTTTCTATTCCTATACACTCCCAGTTATATAAAATTGATTTCCTGACAATCGCTCTTATCACGGCATTTAGTCCCGGGCAATCCCCTCCTCCTGTAAGCATTCCGATTTTCAAATTTTTAACCTCCATTATACATATCTAAAGAATAAAGCTTAATATTAATTATTTAATTCAACAACATTTAAAAATAATTCCGGATGCAATACTTCTCTTATACGCAGATATACTTCATCCGGTGTAATTTCCATCATACATGTAGGTTTATTGCAGCCGTAATCATGCCCAAGGTACAGGCAAGGTGAGCAAAACTTACTGCTTTGAATTGTAATAGCATTTTTATTATAAGCACCCCATTTAACAGGGTTTGTTGGTCCATGCAAACCAATTGTGCGGGTTCCAACGCATGTACTTACATGTAAAATACCGGTATTACTGCAAAGCATCAATTCAGCATTTTCAACAAGTGCAGCACTTTGCTCTAATGTAAACTTTCCGGCAGTATTAATGCTGTAATCCTTTAATGTCTCATAAAGCGGGTCACACAAATAACGCTCATAATTTGTACCTGTTATTAAAATTACAATATTTTTATCTGAATCATGCAGCCTTTTTCCAACTGAAATATAATTTTCCAAAGCCCACTCCCTTGGTTTGCCGTTTTCACCGCATCCCGGGTGAAAACAAATAACAGTTTTATTTTCAAGATTATTTTTCATCCAGAAATCTTTACTAAATAAGCGGTGTTCTTTTGTTAGAAAAAATTCAAGCTGCAGGTCATCATAATCATATTCACCTGAAATTGGCACAATACCCAAAGGTATTAACAGATCCATAAAATTTTCAACTTCATGTTTTGTTCTGCTGTGTGCTGTTACTGCATCATTAACAACATGTTTCCATTGCCATTCAGTTCTGAATCCTATGGAATAATCACGTTTTGTAAAAATGGTAATAAGCGAATTTATTCTTTCCCATTGACCCGCATCAATTACAACTTCATACTTGGTTTTACGGAGTTCTTTCACAAATCTGTAAAAATTCATGGGATTTTTAAGGAAATCATATACTCTGCAGTTGATTATTTTATCTATATAGGGTATTTTTTCAATCACAGAAACATTAATATCACTGCACATAAAAGTTATTTTAGCATTTGGAAATGAGCTTTTTAGCTTTCGCAAGGTAGGAATAAGCAAAATAGCATCTCCAATAGCAGCAAGCTTTATAAACAGAATATTCTGTATATTTTCTATTGGTAAGCGTCTTTTACGGCGGGTAAATAATGCCAAAAACAGCACTATGGGAATTCCCAAATACCTGTCAAAAAACCGGAAGATCTTTTTTCTTCGCATCAGTTGTTAAAGATAATTAAATATGTATTTTATATCAATTCAGCTATCTATATTGCATAAAATTATGCAGAAATATTTCTATTTTCCAATAATTATAACAGGAATTATATAATTCCGTTCCGATTGTTATTTTTGCTAAATTTCATAGAATAAAATGATAGGAAAAACCACAAAAATTAAATTAATTAGTACTGCTTTGGATGTAATGAAAAATTCTCATTCACCGCATTCAAAATTTAAGGTTGGCGCAGCTATTTTAAGCAAAAAAGGCAGGATTTTTAAAGGCACAAATGTTGAATTTGATGCGTTAACACTAACGGTTTGCGCTGAAAGAACAGCATTATTCAGCGGAATTTCAGCAGGTGAAAAGAACTTTATTGCCTGCGCTATTGCTGCTAATTCCAATGAATTTGTTTATCCATGCGGATTGTGCAGGCAGGCATTGGTTGAATTTAATCCGAATATGGAAATATTATTAATTGCTAAAGATAAACGGACTAAAAGCTTTATATTAAAAGAAATTATCCCGGATTATTTTAAACTAAATATAGCATAACCAATATGACTATTATGAATGATATTGAAAACAAAAAAATGACAGGTCAAATAGAGGTGATTTGCGGAAGTATGTTCAGCGGAAAGACCGAAGAACTAATTAGAAGGTTAAGAAGAGCGCAAATAGCAAAACAAAAAGTAGAAATCTTTAAACCTAAAATTGATAACCGGTTTAGCGAATACGAAATTGTTTCGCACAGTGAACAGAAAATTCCAAGTACTGTAGTTGAAACTGCCGAGCAAATACTGCTTTTTTCTGCTGAAGCTGATGTAATTGGTATTGATGAAGCACAATTTTTTGATTTATACTTAATTGAAGTATGCCAAAAACTTGCTGATATGGGAAAAAGAGTAATAATTGCCGGACTTGATACCGATTATCGCGGAATTCCGTTTGAACCTATCCCTCAGCTCCTTGCAATTGCAGAATATATCACTAAAACCCTTGCAGTATGCGTAAAATGTGGTGCACCGGCTAACCGTACTCAAAGGATTTCTAATTCAGGCGATAGGGTTTTGGTTGGTGCAACAGATCTTTACGAAGCTCGCTGCCGAAGCTGTTATGAAGTTCCCGAAGATTAAATTATGGAAAAAATAATAACATCTTTTGGCTCAGCTTTTATTAGTATAAATGAGACTTTATATAAACAGATTGAAGAAATAGGTAAAATCTGTGCTATTTCCGGATATTCTGTTTGTTCAGGGGGTTTTAACGGCTCAATGGAAGCTATTTCAAAAGGTGCACGAAATGTAAAGAGCAATGTTATTGGCGTAACCGTAAAAGGATGGAAAAACACTCCAAATAGTTATCTTAATAAAATTATTGAAACTGAAAATCTTTTTGAGCGAATTATGAAATTAATTAATCTGGGAAGTGCCTATATTATTTTTAAAGGAGGAACAGGAACATTACTTGAACTTTCTGCAGTTTTTGAACTTATGAACAAGGGTGTAATAAATGAAAAACCTGTCATCTTTTATACTAACTTTTGGAAAAGTATTGTTGAATTGTTGAAAAGTGATTCAGAAAAATTAAAAGGTATAATTGATAAAAATGTACATTTTGTTAATACACCAGAAGAAATAAAAGCTATCATATAGTTTAATTTTAAAATATAAAATACTTTCATTTTCTAATATAAATTATTTCAGTTGCTTTTGCTTCCTCTCCATTGGGAGTTACGTTATATGCTGTTATAATTAAGTTATTTTCATCAAGAATATTAATTTCACTTCTCCATCCCCATTTTGCAGTTCCATCTTCATTGGTATCATAATATCCCATGGCATTAAAATTATTGTAACCCGGTTTACCTTCCGAAAACATTATGGCTGTACCCATGTGAAAACTATCAATCCATGCAGACTGATACACCCCTTTTACACAGTCAAAGCCATAAATTGTAATGCCCTCAAATGGTTTACTATTCATACTCCCTGAATATTCGTGAATCAGAAATCTGTTTCCTAATATACATCTCATTTTTCCGGTAATCTTTGATTCATCACCTAAAATTCCGGGCTCAAACCATGTTTTTGCTGTTCCTTCCCACTCCCCTTCAAGTGATTTAAGAGTTTTATGAGCACCTGATTCCAATGAATCAATAAATTTAAATTTAGCCATAATACATTAAATCAAAATCTTAAATTTTTAACACCCTCAACAAGGAAATCAAACCCAAAGAGCATTGTAAAATAAAATTGCCATTCTTTTCCATAAGTAACTTTTTTTTGTTCACCGGTGGTATTGGGAAATATTCTGGAAAACTTATCTAACCCATACGTTGCATTAAAGCTGAAAGCAGTTGGATAAACATAGTATGAATATGTTAAAAGTCTCAGTTCAAATCCGATATCTTTTTTAAAATCTTTAAACTTAGTTGATTTGCCGTTCCACGCATTGCCAATATCACCGTAAACAGAAAAATACAGCTTATCAAAATAGAATTGAAGGAAATTAAAATCAAGGTCAGTTGCTACAGGAAACCTGTATGTTAAGTTAGCGGTAGCATACCTGTTGCCGCCAATTGCATAAAACGGATATCCTTTCATATTTGGAAATCCTGAAGCATAGAAATCAAAAAAGTTATCCTGCTGAGGTCCAAATATAGTACCACCGCGTAATCTTATACTTAGACTGTGTGAGTTGTTAAATAAACCAAACCCCTGAAGCAAATCTCCTTCTAAACGGTGAAACTTTGCTTTCTCAAAAGCTTCGGTTACGTTACCCTGATCATCAACAACAAGCTGCGGATTAAGGTCGTTTATTTCATAATCATATTTTAACCTGAAGTAACGGCCTATTGGATTAATATCATCGTTTCTGTTTGGCAGAAAATTGCTGTATGAATATGCAAGTGAAAGATCCCTGCCTTTAAAATAATTTGTTGATGTTGCAGAAACCTGTCTGTTAATTGATGGGATAATGAAAGTACTTAGTTTAGATGAATACGTTGAAAACGTAAAGCCGGCACGCATATTATGGTTTGAGTTTATTATTTTAAACGCCATACCAAACTCAAACTGAAGCAAATCATAAGTAACATCAACACCAATTGTATCAAGTCCTGCAACAAGATCTGCATTTGTTTTTCTTGTAACATTATATCCTGCAAGCTGAAATGAGGGAACAAAACCAAGTTTTGTTAAAAATAATTTTTTAAAGAAGGGAACACCGTTATTGTAATCAAACTGCAGAAATAGATCCCGTTCAAGTTTACGGTTTATTGATGCACCACCAAAAATACCCATTCTGCCAAGCACATCCTGTGAATAGAAATATAATCCGGGTTTTATAATATCAAGAAACTTTCCGTCTTTTGTGTAATTATCAAATCTTAAAACCGGAATAATAAATAAGGGGGTAGCAACATTGTTATACGAAGTTACTTTGTAGCTTTTTGTACTGTCATCATTAAAGTTCTTTAACTTTGTAAAGTCAAATTGATTCTTCGCGGCGGTTGAATTCTCCCGGTTTTCGTCAGCATATTTCTTTATAAGCCTCTCAGGTCTTATATAATTAGCATTATTTTGCGAGATCATAGAATCAATCACAGTAAAATCTTTCAATTCAGATATTTTATAACCGCTTGAGCTCCATGATGCAAAAACAAGGTCTTTATCAGATACATCAGGCATAAATGCCCCTCCAATAACATTTGTTATCTGCTGCATATAGGCAGTTGTACTTTCTTTTGACATCCTTGCATTATTTATCAAATCATACTTATAAATATTATATATTCCGGTCTTATCTGACGCAAAATAAATAGATGCACCATCTTTTGAATAAACCGGTGAACGGAAATCTATTGATGGATCAGAAAAAAAGAAAGTTATCTCTTTTGAATCAACATTAATTTCAGCAATATTTCTGCAGCCTTCTTTTGAGTAATCAAAAACTATTGTGTTATTAACTGGTGACCATTTAGGTGCATATATTTGTTCACCATTGTTAAATGATGTAAGTTGTTTAATATTGTTTTTATCTAATTTTTTCCCGTTTGGAGCAGGTGCAATAAAAAGATTCTGTGTGCCGTCATTATTTCTTACAAAGCAAATCCATTTGCCGTCACCGCTGTATGCAGGTGCATGTGCCCTTAAACCGCTTGTAAGCTGCGTTTCTTCTTCTGTTGCAGTATTATATTCATACAGATCAAATACTACTGCATGGTGTATATTAGGTTTATTTCTCCGTGAAAAAATTATCTTTTTCCCGTCTGGTGACCATGAATAACTGCCGCTTACCGAGGCAATCATTAATTCATCATCTTTTCCGCCTGATACATTATGCTTAAATAATGATGTTGACCCGTAATCATATTCTTTATTTGATAGATATGTAACTGTTTTTCCGTCAGGTGAAATTTGCGGATAGTAATTTGCAAAACCAACATCTGCAATTATGTTACCTTTAACCTCATATTTTTTTATAGGTTCTACTCTGTTTTTATAATCCTGTTTAAGATAAGTTTTCCATTCCTGATAAAGATCTGATCCATCTTTACCTATTGCCTTTTTAAAAGCACCTTCTGAGTTAAGCCGTGCTATATCACCCATATTGTTAGAAATTTCCTTTAGCTTATCTTCTCCATATTTTTCAGAAATATACCGAACCAATTCAAACCCTGAATTATATATTGATTCTGCCTTATAAGTAGTAACCGATGCAAATTGTCCCATATCTTCCCAGGAAAGCATTTTATCATCAAGTACCCGCATTCTTAAAATCATATCTCTGTGAGCATCCCAGTAATCATATCCAAGTTGCTGCCTTTGATATTGTGCAGTACCTTCTGCATACCATGCCGGCACACCAACTCCGCTTATTGGATATGAAATTATTGTGTTAGGATATCCGTATAAAACATCTGGTCTTCTTTCTTTTTCATAATTTAGAAACTGCAGATAAATTGAAGGTATTTTACGTGAAAATTTCATTGATGCGGGGACCTGAATAACATGAGTAAATTCATGTGTGATAACATTTCTTAACCAGTTGTGTGTACCCCGAAGATCAAAATCCAGCGAAGCTGCTGCAATTTCAATCCTGTTGCCGTAATAATCTGTTGCACCATTGGAAATATCGGATTCATCATTTATTATCCATGAAGTTTTATCGGAAGGCTTATAATTATAAAGTGATGTAATTGGACCATAAATTTCTTCTGCAATTTTTGCAGTAATTTTTGCAGTTCTTTCTGTCCCTTTATGGTAATGTATATAAAAATGATCAGTTTCAATTGTAAACCATTCAAGTTCAGGATTTGGTTCAAATTGAGAAAATGTGTATGTACTTACAACAAGTAATAAAAACAGGATTCTGGATATCATATAAAAATATTAATTACAGAATAAGTTCAATTTAAGAAAATAAATGCAAGATTAACTTAAAAGGTCAGTTAATTCAATGCAAAAAATGCAAATTTATAAAGAAATTAAATAAAACGGGTAGATTTACGCTATATATCGAAGTAAAATAGTTTGGCAAATTTATGCTTAATTATGAAAAAAGTAAAGGGACATAAAAATTCCGTCCATTTTAAAAAAAAGTATTAATTAATGCTGCACAGCAATAAAGATAAATTAAAATTTTCAACTGCGGTTTGGGTATTGGCGATGGTGGAGAATACGAAACACAAAACTGTCAACCAGCACTAAAGTTTGATAGAATTACAGCCGTTGAATTTAGTACAAATGTTTCATAGTAGCACTTCTGCCGCCATTTTGGCAATACCGTGTTAGCGGTTCGTTCTTCTTTTTCTGTATGTTATTAGTCCGTTCATTTTGTCTGTCGTGGTGCGTTGGCTTATTTTACAACGTTTTTAAATGTCAAATATTCTTGTCGTGTTAGTGTGGTGTCGTATAGACCGATGTCTTCACCAGCGTGTTTGTTAATGCCGGTATATTCCAAACTTGCGTCTTCGTAGCGTTTAAACTTGTAAACCGCATCGTTCATTAAGGCAGAATTGAAAACTCCTAAACTCACCAGCAATTCAAAGTCCTTTACCTTTAGTCCTGTCACTTTGCGGAAAAGTTTAGGTTCAAGTTTTGTAATTACATCTTTCAAACTGCGTTCACGGTAATCGGTTAAATACATAAAGATTGGAACCCGTGTCGCAAACTTGATAAGTTTTTCCTGAATTTGTTTTCGCAAATTCCTGTATTCTTTTTCTTCTTCAGTAAGTTCTTTTTTCTTCTTGTCGCTTAGTTTTTCTGTGCCTTCTTTTTTGGCTTTCTTAATTTTATCTGACTTATTAATGATGGTTTCAATATCTTGGTTTAAGTTACGGAAACCTTCAATGTTCATCAACGCTTTCATTGCTTCTTCATTGTTCATCAAACGCTGCAATGTGTTGTTATCCACGTTTACAAGCAAAGCACTTTCCCAGCGTCTGGCAAGCAGTGTTGCAGTTGTTCCGCTCATGGCAATATCTAAAATTCCTGCCGCATCAATTTGTTTCATTGAACTGCCGTCATAAGCCAACACAGGCAGGAAGTTTATAAATTCTTCAACATTCTTTTCGGGATTGCTTTCATTGATGTTTAATTTGCAGGCATATTCAGCAATTTGTTTTAACGCACGGTTTGGTGCAAAGTCAAACACATAGCATTCTTCCTTCAAAATTTCTACTTTGTTGGGCGATATGCTGTCAGGATTTTTGATAAACCAAGGTGTTTGCACACGAAATGCGGCTTGAAAATATGTTTCGGGACTTGATGAATTTCTGAGCATAAAAATGCCTGTCCACGGTTTTACCGTAACGCCTGTTGTTAGTTTGCCGCAAGAAAGTGTAATGGTTTTTGATTGCAAGGGTTCGTCCATTCCGTTTAAAACAGGCTCCAATGCTTTTACACCAATTCCCGCTTCAGTGCCTGCTGCAATAATTACTTTGTAATCGTGATAAAACTGGTTGTTCCTTTTTTTCATCAAGTTTGCCATTGCATAACACGAAGCCACCGAAGGTAAAAACCAAAATGTATGATTCAACACGCTTTTAAGCCGTGCATCTGAATAAGGCAAAGGCGGTTTTTCTGTTTTCAGTTTCAGCGTATCAACAATTTGTTCGGAGAATGAACCACGAATTAAATCAAGCCATTTTTGCACATCATCTTCGTATTTAAAATGGGCTTTACTTCCTTCGCCTTCGGCTTTAAAAAATATGTTTAAGTCAAATCCGTCAAACTCACCCAGCTCCGCAACTTTGGTAATAGTTTCGGGAAGCTGGTAAGTAAGCATAACCATTCTCGGCAAACAGGTATAAGGATTTGTTCCGTCTTTTTTATTCCAGTTTTCTTTGGCTCGCTGTTCGTCTGAATATGTCCAATTGAAAATTTGTTCTTCAATAAATTCACCCGAATTGATGGCACGGAAAGGCGTTCCAGACAAATACAAAAAGTGATTGGCTTTGATGGGCAATATATCTTCCAATACATCTACTTTATCTTCGTCAGAAAAACCTTTCTTTTCTATTTCCTTAAAATCCTCAATTTCTTTTTCTGCTTCGCTGTCTTTACCAAATAAATCCTTGGCATTTTCACGCCAAGCTCCAAAGTGGTATTCGTCAAACACAATACAATCCCATTCGGTATTATGTACCCACTCGTTTTTTACTTTTATGCTTCCGTCTTTTTGCGTGCCTAAATAATCCTGAAACGAACCGAAACACACTAAATTGGTTTTGGATAAATCAGTTTTCCCTTCGGCTTTGCTCAGGGCAGGCTTAGAAATATTTTCTGCTTCATTTTTTGAGAAGAATGTCCACCCTTTAAAATCGGTATGGGTGTTTAAATCTTCACTCCAGGCAACTTCTACGGCTGGTTTAAACGTTAAGACCAATACCTTTTTCCATTTCATTTGCTTGGCAAGCTGATAGGTGGTAAAGGTTTTGCCGAAACGCATTTTTGCGTTCCATAAAAAGTGAGGTGTTTTGTTCGGGTTTTCTTTTTTGAAACTCTTATAGTAAGCAATGGTTTTGGTAACGGCTTCCTGCTGCTCAGCTCGCATACTAAAATTAAGCACCCTGTTTTCATCGGTGTGCTCGCCTGTCTTAATTTCGTGTATGGCTTTGCGTAATTGGTTGAGTGTGCAAACAAACCATTCGCCTTCGGGATTTTTTATGTTGTCTCTACGCAGTAAGCCGTGAACCGCTTTGTCGGTAAAGCTGCTGCCGTCTGCCCGCATAGCACTTTCTTCAAACACAATTTTAAATTCGGCACGGGTGGCACCAATTTGTTCTTTAATGCGTGTATGTGCATCACGGTCGGTAAAACCGATTTTTATTTGCCCCCTGCGTTTGCTGTCGTTGGGCAGCTCATAAGCGTAAATGGTTGGATTTACACTTGGGCGTGGCGGAAAAAATTCTTTTTTACTCATTTGTCACTCTCAAAAAGAACAGACATCTGTTCCTGATTCAACCATACGGTGTCCTTATCTAGGTTTACCATCAATTCAATCTTCCGGTCTGTTGTTTTAATATTTCGATATTGTTTTCCATTCTCATTTCTTCCATTTTTTGTCAGAACTGTGATTTAGTTGATTATCGTCTGAACTGTGATTTGCTTGATTTTTTTGATTGCTGTGATTATAAATCATAGCTCATCATATAAATCACAAAAATCAAGGTTCTGACATTGGCCGTATCATACTTTCTATAAAAGCTATTTCCTCTTTTGTTAGCCCATATTTTTTATAAAGTTTTTCATCTGTCCATAATTCATTGAAGTCTTGCATAGGAACAAACTGGTATACACCCTTTGCAGCGTGCTGAGTGTTTTTTCGTAACAAAACTAAAAACCTAAAAAACTTAGTTGTAATGTAAGAAAGAACATTCAATGTTCTCTTTTCGGACGAAAAAGGTCCTATAACAAGATAGGTCTCTGTGCAACAACTATTAGGCTCACCATAAAAAGGCTTGTTAATTATTTGGTGAGGAAAATCTTCGCCTGCACCATAAGCCATTGTTATATATATTTTATGTTCTTTTAC
This sequence comes from Ignavibacteria bacterium, assembly GCA_020852705.1. Lineage (GTDB taxonomy): Bacteria > Bacteroidota > Ignavibacteria > Tepidaquicellales > OLB5 > OLB5. The sequence continues at coordinate 17,656 of JADZAP010000012.1, forward strand.
CCAATCTTTATTTTGCACCACTTCATCAGGTGAAATATATCCAACACTTTTATTGCCATATATCTTAACTGAACCTTTGAAGGAATTGCTTTTACCTTTAAAAAAAGTTCTAAATCCAAATGGTTTTTGTGTGCTTACTAATTCACTAAAAGACTTTTCATTGAGTGTCTTAACTTTCCTAAGGACTGAAATTGCTTCATTATATCTTACAAAGATGTCACTATTTTTTTCTAATAAAGGTCTGGTTAATACCGAAACCTTTTCACCACGTTTTGTTGTTACTTCGCATTGACCCTTGAAGTCTTTCTCCCATAAAAAGTAACATACACCGCCCTTAATTTCTACACCTGGGAAGCATTCTGATGAAACTGGATAATCAACAATTTTAGATATTCCGTTGTCATGCAACATTTCATCCCTAAATTCATCCAACCCCCTTCCCCCTGCAAACCAACGGGAAGGTATAATCATTGTTAAGTAATTTGGATTTAACTTTTTTGCTTGTTGAACAAATCTATGATAAAGAGGAATTGCACCACCCCTTGTTCTTGTTTCTTCATTATTATCACCACCATCACTCAACTGATAAGGCGGGTTTCCTATAATTACATCAAATTTCATTTCTTGTCCTTTTTTTAATTTCTTCCCTTCGGCTTTGCTCAGGGCATGGTTTGTATTTTTAAAAAGTTGTGCCGGGTTTTCGGTGTGTATAAAGTTGTAAGCATAGCTTTCGGCTTCATCGCCGCGGTCATACACTTCCTGGCTTGCTCCGCAGTGTGTGCATTTGCCATTTTCCCAACTGTGCTGCATACGTTCATAGCGTATGTTGCCTTGCATACTATCAAACCTTTCGCATACCGCATATTTGCCGTTGGCGGTTTTGCTGCAATACACGCTTCTGCGGCTAAGCATTGCGGTTAATTCCGTAATGGCAATGCCATACAATTGGTTTTCAAAAATGTGGTTGATGCGTTTTTGCTTATCGGGTATTTTCTTTTCTAAACCTGACATAAGTCGTTTGGCTATTTCACGCAAAAACACACCGCTTTTACATACAGGGTCTAAAAATGTAGTATCGGGGTTGCTCCAAAGTTCTTTTGGTAATAAATCCAATATATTATTTACCAAGCCGGGCGGTGTAAATACCTCATCGTTGCTCAGGTTAGCCAGGCAGGTAAGCACATCGGGGTTGTAGTTAGTTGTCTGCATCATTTGTCTGAATCAGGATTTGTGTGATTTTAGGATTTTCAGGATTACTTTCATGTAATTCATCTTTTATTATATTTATTTTTTTATTTTTTTTCTTTACCAACCAATCCTGTTCATATTTTAATCCTACAAATCCTGATTCTGACTTTTATTTGGATTTACAGGATTCAAGTTATATTTTGGATTGAAAATTTTCTTGAATTGCAGACTTGTTGAACCAAAATTGATAAGCAAACCAATTGGTTTATCGTAAGCAACTACATAGTTTTTAGCTTGGGCAAGTTGTACATCTCCCAAATCAATAATTGCTTTTAATTCAACCACTATATCACTTTCAACAATAAAATCTGCTCTTCGAGTGCCAACGTGAATTCCGTCATAAAATATATCTTGCTCAATTTCTCTTCCAAAGCTCATGCCGGCTCTTTCTAATTCAATGGCTAAACAACGCTGATATATCACTTCCTGAAAGCCATTGCCAAGTGTGTTATGTACTTTCATGGCGCAGCCATTAATTTTGTATGTTATATCATCATATTTATTCATCTTCATTATTTTTTAATCTTATCTAGCTAATCCTGTTAATCTTTAAATCCCGAAAATCCTGATTCTGACAGTTTTAAAAAATGCACTAACGGAAAATCTTTTACCGGCTCATCAATGGCGTTGGCTTCGCCTTCATCATTAAAGAACGAGAACTGATGTGTTTTTTCTACCAAAAATTTAAACATATAATCTCTGCGTTTCAGCATTGTTCCGTTTACGGCACTCCACTCACTGAAAATGATTGGCTGTTTTGTCTGCGGATTGGTAAAATCCAAAGCATCGCCCCACAAAATGTTTCGGTGCAAAAGAAAGTCCACACTACGCAGCACTTCGGGTTTGCATTTGCCGGCAAACAGGGCGTTGTAGCGTTCTTTAAAGATGTTGAATAAACGCTTGCGGCATTCTTGGGCATTGTCTTCCAAAATATCCACTCCGTAAATATTGCAAACGGCAAGCACTGCGTAACGTTCCCACTCAATTTGGGTGTGGGCATATTTGTGTTCAACAACGTTTAGTTTTCTGTTCAGCACTTCTGCAAGGAAGTTGCCGTTACCGCAAGCAGGTTCAAGAAAGCGGCTGTCAATGCGTTCAGTTTCGTGTTTCACAAGGTCAAGCATAGCGTTTACTTCTCGTTGGTTTGTAAATACTTCGCCATGGTCTGCAACCCGTTTTTTGGATTTTACTTGCTTGTCTTGTTTTATTACTTCGTTCAATTCTATCACTTAATTAATGCTTTTCAAAGTTAAAACATAATACCGATGTTCAGTCTGTTTTTGTCTAAAAGTCCACTTGTTCCATTGTCAGGGTAGTGGGTCGGGCTTGTGCGGCTGGCAATTCACCGTTTACGTGTCTGGTTTTTTCAAAATCTCACTCAACCTTCAAATTTACGCATTGCGTCAATTTTTTACAATCTATTTTTCGCTAATATATTAATTTTGTATAGTTATAATTAAATTTTACCAAATTTGCCCAAATGCGTCAAGCAACATTTGTCAATATTTAAATGATTAGTAAAAGTCTGTAGGTTTAGTACATAATGATTAGATTTACGCTATTTATCGAAGTAAAATAGTTAAACAAATTTATAGTAAATTATAAAAAAAATAAAGGGAGAGAATAATTCCGTAATAAGTTAAAATATCATAACATATATTTTGCATTTATTGTAAATAACAATTTTATCTATTTTTGTAAATATGTCTGAATTTACAAATGAGATAAAAGAAATTTTTTCCCCTGACGGATTATTAAATAAGTTAGAAGGATTTGAATACCGTAAAGAACAGCAGCAAATGGCTGTTAGTATTGCAAATTCACTTGAAACCGGAGTGCATAACATCATAGAAGCTCCAACAGGTGTTGGAAAATCGTTGGCATATCTTGTACCTTCAATTTTATTTGCATTAAAAAATGAACGAAAAGCAATAATTTCTACCTGTACAATCAACCTTCAGGAACAGCTTATAAATAAAGATCTCCCTGCCCTTGCAAAAATACTTCCCGTTGAATTTAAATTTGAAATTTTAAAAGGCAGGAATAATTATATATGCAGTAAGCGTCTTAGTAAAGCTATGATTGAAAAAAGTTCACTGTTCATGACAAGTGAACAGCAGGTTCTTCATAAAATTTATGATTTCTCAAACAAAGAAGGCAAAGGAACTAGGCAGGATATACCTTTTGCTGTAGATGATAATGTATGGAGCGAAATATTTGCTGAAGAAGGGGTTTGCACACAAAAATCCTGCGGCGGAACTGATACAAATTGTTATTATCAGCAGGCAAAACAGAAAATGAAGGATGCTGATCTGCTTGTTTTAAATCACCATTTATTTTTTACGTTATTCGGATTTTATGAACGCGATGCTGAGGGATATTTATACTTTAATGATTTTGTTATATTTGATGAAGCTCACAAAGCAGAGCAAATTGCGGCTGAAAGAGTATCTCCCTCTGTTTCAAAAGAACAAATTAGATTTTGGCTGAATAAATTATATAATCCCCGCTCAGGTAAAGGTTTTTTTTCTCTAAAACAAGCTGATAGATTAAAAAAAACAATTGAATTTGTGTATCAAGATAATGAACATTTTTTTAAAATGCTGCATTTGCATGTTAATGAAAAATATAGTAACCAGTCTCATAAATCAGCAATAAGAATTAAAGAATCCGTTCAATTAGGAGATGAGCTTCTTAACAGTCTGCTTGAGCTAACAATTGAACTTAAAAAATCAACACCCCTTGCAAAAAATGATATTGAAGAGGATGAGATTAAAAATTACTTTACTAAATTTACAAGAATCAGAAATAATTTGATTTTTTTTCTTGAACAAAAAAGTGAAAAGTATGTTTACTGGATAGAATATAAAGGCAGGGCGAGAAATAATATTGATCTTTGTATTTCACCTATTGATATGGCTGAATATTTCCGCGGGAATATTTTTGCAAATAACCGACTCTGTGCTATGACTTCTGCAACACTTTCAACAAACCAAAACCTTGAATTTTTTAAAAATACAATAGGTGCCAATAATATACAAGGCGAAATAATTGAATCACCTTTCAATTTCAGCCGGCAGATGAAAATTCATGTCTATAAAAATATTCCTGAACCGGAAAAATCCGTAAAACAAAAAATAAGCGACCTTTTAAATGAAAGCAATTATGAAAAGATACTTAATGAAAAAATAAAGGAATGTATTGAAATGACATCCGGCGGTGCCCTTGTGCTATTTACAAGCAATAAACTGCTTAAGAATATTTATCATAAACTTCTTGAAGATTTACTTGGTAAAGGAATAAATCTTTATGCTCAGCATAACGGAATGCCTAACAACAGAATACTTCAGGAATTCCGCAAAGATGAAAATTCAGTACTGCTTGGGGTAGATAGTTTCTGGATGGGAGTTGATATTCCCGGGCACAGTCTTAGAAATGTGATTGTTACTAAACTTCCGTTTGAAGTACCCGATCACCCTGTGATTGAAGCTAAACTGGAATTTATTCTGAATAACGGAGGCAATCCGTTTTTGGATTACTCATTGCCAACAGCAATTCTAAAATTTAAACAGGGTATAGGCAGACTGATAAGAAACAGAAATGATGAAGGGATAATTTGTATATTAGATAGCAGAATAATAAATAAACCTTATGGAAAACATTTTATTAACTCATTGCCGGAGTGCGAGATTGTAATTGAAAGTGAAAATTAAATACATCTTTAACAGTTTAAATATAATATGATTAATTATGCCGAATATCACGAGTTGCAAATATTTATAATATTAATCCAACCTTACCCATTTCAATTGCATTGGACCGGCTGAAAGTATCATTTCATCATTTTCAAATCGATAATTGCGTATTTCTGTGCCACCTACCAGACTTTGTACAATTGCACCTTCTACATGATGTTTAATTTGCTGCATTTCTTCATCAATTTCATATTTCCCAAAATATCCCATATATCCAATATTCTTTAATGCCCATGCAAGATCTTTTAAATTTAGTCCGTTTTCAGGCAAATGTTCTAATGATTTTTTAAGCGGCATCATAATCTGAACCGACATGTATAATTCATCATAGAATAATATTGCGTTAATTTCTCTTCCAAAAGGATAAATTACAGTATCGTCATATTTTACAATTATTGATTTTAATTTCCATCTGCCTAAAAATTTTTGTTTTATCATATTTTGAATTTATTGAATATTATCCATTAACATTATTATTTTAAATATAATTATCACATAATTCTTAAATAAATTTATATATATATCATTCATTCAATATTATATATATCTTATCATCCCCACCCTGTACTCTTCCTCTGCCATCACGGTTACTTGATGAAAAATATATACTGCCATCTGGACCTTCTGTGATTTCCCTTATTCTCCCGTAGTCCGTTTCAATTTTTTCGTACGAAATGTATTTAGTTTTATCATTTGGGTCCAGCTTTATGACCATTATCCCTTCACCTTTTAGGCAGCCAAAAAGAAAACAATCTTTAAACCGTTCAATTTTACCCGATTTATACATTAATCCAGATGCCGGTGCAATTGCAGGGGTAAATACCAAAAGCGGTGATTTCATTCCTACTTTTGATTCCAAATGAGAAACCTCAGGCCAGCCATAATTCTTGCCTTTTTCTATTACATTAACTTCATCACCTCCTCCAGGACCGTCAAATCCGCTGGGTCCGTGTTCAGTTTCCCACATTATTTCACTTCCCGGAACCCAATCTATTCCCTGCGGGTTACGATGCCCATAACTCCAAACTGGTGAATTCGGGAAAGGGTTATCAGAAGGTATACTGCCATCGGAATTTATCCTCAAAATTTTACCGTTTAATTTATTCAAATCTTGAGCTAACTCTTTTTTACCGGCATCACCTGTTGTAATGTAGAGTTTGCTATCCGGACCGAATTTTATTCTGCAGCCTGCATGAAATCTGGCAGCAGGAATGCTGTTAAATATCAACATTTCATCAGATAATGCAGTACCTTTATCAGTAAATCTAACTACCTTATCTGTGAGTTCTCCATCATTAATATACGCATAACTTATATAAATGAATTTATTATTGCTGTATGCTGGGTCAAGTGCTAACCCCATTAATCCTTCTTCTGAATTACTTGAAACATCATCAAAAGTCCGTAATGGGGTTTCCAATAACTTACCATTTTCAATCACTCTTAGTCTGCCAGGTCTTTCATTTACCAGCATTCTCTCCGGTGAAGTAAAAACCATGCTCCATGGTACTACTAAACCACTTACAAATATTTCAGTCCTTACTCCTTTTACTTTATTAAATGAAACATTGTTTTTATTGCCTGAATCTTTATTGCCACAGCCTGCTGTAATTGCAATAAGAATTGTCAATATAAAATTAAATGTATAGCCCATAAATGTAATAATTTTAATGTAAAATATACTAAACTATTGAAAGTATCTAATAAAAAAGTTATCTACAATGTATAAGTTGATTCAATTTATTGTATTTGATTAATCCTTATTTATAAAAATTTTTAATAATTGACTTATATTTTGAAACTTAAAACGGTATTTTAACGTCTTATACAATAAATAATACCGCTTTTTTACATTCATTTTATGAAATTATCAAAATTTTTAATCATTACAGTAATTCTAGTATTTACCACAACTATAATTTCACAGGAAATATCAATTTCCTTAAAAGATGCAGTTACTAATGCATTTAAAAACGATCCGGATATTAATAAACTAGAAAATACTATTGAACTGCAGGAAAGCAACATCAGACAAAGCTATGGAAACCTGTTCCCTGACCTTACTTTTTCAACCGGATGGCAGCGGACTAATCAGGTAATTAACAAATCATTTATAAACCAAAATGGAATACCAATTCCGGAAAGTAACCAAACTACCGATTATTTTTCACTTTCTTTAAGAAGTGATGTTACACTTTTTGACGGATTAACAAGTTATGATAAAGTTGATCTTGCAAAACAAACACAAACCCAATACCTTATTCAGCTTAATCAGCTTAAACAGGATCTTGCAATAAAAATAATAAACAGCTACATAACAGTTTTAAAAAACCGGCAGATAGTTAAAATTAATGAAGCAACTTTGCAAGATTCCCAAGCACAGCTTGAAAAAATAAAAATTTTTGTTGAGGTTGGAAAGAAGACAAAATTAGATATATTGCAGCAGGATGTTCTTGTTGCTCAAAATGAATTAGCAGTTGAACAGGCTAAAAATAATCTGAAAAAATCTATTAGTGATCTTGCTTATAACTCAAACCTTCCGCTGAATAAAAATTATTCGGTTATAGGTAATGAGTTTAATCCTGAATTAAGCAATGAACAGCTTGAATCGTATGTGTTGTTGAACCAAAACTCTGAAAGACTTACAAACAATGCATTTAACAACAGGCAGGATATTAAAGCATCAATTCAAAATCAGGACCTATTACAAACAAATATTGATATAGCCAAAGGTATTCAGTACTTCCCCACTATAAGCGGTTTTGGTCAGTATTCAATGAGCGGTTACAAAATTGATAATGTTACAAATCAGCGGACTTTTACAATTGGGCTTACATTATCATATCCAATATTTTCTAATTTCCAGCAGGATAACCAGAGGCAAATTGCCCTTATAAACTACCGGCAGTCTTTAGAAGATACGCGTGCCTTGAAAAACAAAATTGAAGTACAAATTGATAAAGCTGTTCAGGATCTGAAATCATTATTAAAGCAAATAGAAATTTCAGACAGAAGTTTAACAAATGCTGAAGAGAACAAATTACTTGCAGAAGAATCTTACAAAGTTGGTTTGGGAACCCTGCTTGATGTTAATACAGCAACTACTAATCTGAATAACATTAAAGTTACTAAATCAAACTTAATATATGATTTTATTAATGCACAAAAAACACTTGAATATTATCAGGGAATAGTGAATTACTGAATATTTAAATAAAGAAGTAACAATCATTATAAAAATTTATCTGGAATTAATATAATTTTTTAAAATGTCACAAGAACAAAAAGATACTATAAACCAGCAACCTGTTAATACTGAAGTAAAACCAAAAACGGTTACCAAAAAGAAAAAGAAAAGTAAAAAGATACTTTTGTTTACGATAATTGGAGCAGTCATTCTGCTTATAATTGTTGCTGTAGTATTTTCAGGTAAAAAAGATAAAATTGTTACCGTTCAAACAGAAAAAGTATCTAAGCGGAATATTACTCAGGTAGTATCTGGAACAGGAACAATAAATCCTGAGACAAAAGTTGATATAAGCGCTGAAATTAGCGGTGAAATCGTTCAGTTGCCTTTTAAAGAAGGAGATACTGTTAAAAAAGGTGATCTTCTTGTTAAAATTAAAGCTGAAACTTACGGTGCAAGAATAAATCAACAGCAAGCAGGCGTACAGTATTCAAGAACTCAGGTCGAAGTTGCTGAAAACAATCTGAAAAAAGCAGAGCTTGAGCTGCAAAGAACGGAACAGCTTTTTCAGCGGGGTCTTGTCCCCCAGTCAGATTTGGATAATGCAAGGATACAATACGAAGTAGCAGTTTCTAATGTTAAAAGTTCAAACGCAAATGTCAGACAAAACCTTGCCCTGCTTCAGCAAAGTTCGCAGGATCTTTCTAAAGCTACAATTCGCTCAAACATGGATGGAATTGTTACTGCTATGAATAATGAAGTTGGCGAAAAGGTTGTTGGTACTCAGCAAATGGCTGGCAGTGTAATTATGACCGTTTCAGATCTTTCTGTTATGGATGCTGAAATAGAAGTAAGTGAAACTGATATTACAAATGTTAAACTTGGCGATACCGCCGATGTTGAAGTTGATGCTTTCCCTGATAAAATAATTAAGGGGTATGTTTATGAAATAAGTAATTCTGCCAAATCAAAAGGAACAGGAACACAGGAACAAGTAATTAATTTTATTGTAAAAATCAGAATTATAGACCAGGATGTTCAGTTAAAGCCGGGTATGAGCTGCAATGCAGATATAAAAGTGAATTCCAAATCAGATGTAATTTCAATTCCAATTCAATGTGTAACTGCTCGTGACGAAGAAAAAAAGGATGAAGAATCCGATGATGAGGTTAAACGTCTTTCCGAGGAGAATTTAAAGAAAAAAGAAAAACCAAAAGAAGTTGTGTTTATTGTGGAAGATGGTTCTCCTGCAAAAGTTAAAATGATACCTGTTAAAACCGGAATTAGTGATGACAGATACATTGAAGTTACCGAAGGTTTAACACCTGAAATGACAATTGTAAAGGGACCCTATAAAGCTATTAGTAAGGAGCTTGAAGAAGGTTCTGTGGTGAAAATTGATAACGAAATTAAAAAAAAGGATGATAAGGAAGAGTAATCATTGGAAGAAATAATAAAAACCAGTGATATAGTTAAACTCTACGTTATGGGTAACGAAGAACTTTATGCACTAAAGGGGGTATCCATGACGATTCATAAAAATGAATACGTTGCAATTATGGGTCCCTCGGGTTCGGGTAAATCAACATTTATGAATATCATTGGATGCCTTGATACACCTACATCTGGATTGTATGAACTAAACGGGCAAAATGTAAGTGATATGGATGATAATGAGCTTGCTGCAGTACGTAATAAGGAAATCGGCTTTGTATTCCAAACTTTCAATCTGCTCCCCCGTTCAAATGCTTTGCATAATGTTGAACTGCCATTAATATATAGCGGTATGCCTAAAAAAATACGCCTTGAACTTGCTGAAGAAGCATTAAATAAAGTTGGTTTGCAGGATAGAATGATGCATAAACCTAACGAGCTATCCGGAGGACAGCGTCAGCGTGTCGCAATTGCAAGAGCACTTGTCAATAAACCTTCAATAATTCTTGCAGATGAGCCAACTGGCAATTTAGATTCAAAAACCGGTGATGAAATTATGGAACTTTTTGATAACCTTCAAACACAAGGAAATACTATAATTCTGGTTACACACGAAGATTTTATTGCTGAACATGCTCACAGGATTATTAGACTTAGAGATGGTTTAATCGAATCTGACCAAATAACTCAAAAGGGATTAAAATATCAAAGTATTAAAACAATAACAGCTTAAAAATATTTAATAATTGTTAATGAGGTAAATTATTGAGAAAGAATTTTGTAATAATCATAATTATTTCTGTATTTTCCTTTAATATTTTTTCACAGGATTTTGGCAAAGTACATGAATTAATTATACAGGGTATTGATGCGGAATACAATATGGATTTTCCGCTTGCTCTTCAAAAATTCCAGGAAGCAAAAAATATTGCACCAAATGATCTTCGCGGTCATTTTTTTGAACAAACAATTTTTTACTGGAAAGCAATGCTTACAAAAAATAAATCAGATTTTGAAACCTTTATGAATTTAAGTGATAAACTTGTTGAAAAATGCGAAAATGTTGTTGATAAAAACGAAAACGATCTTGATGCAAGGCTTTATCTTGGATGGACTAATATTATTCGTGCATTTGCTTTGGGCTATATGGGTGAAAATTATTTAAAAGCTGCTTCAGAAATTAAAGACGGTAATAATAATTTATCTTTTGTTTTGGAAAAAAACCCAAATTACTATGATGCCGCTCTGGGTCTTGGTGTTTATAATTATCTTGCAAGTTTTATTCCTAAAAAACTTAAATGGCTAACTGATATTTTGGGATTTTCCGGCAATCGGGAAGAAGGTAAAAGACTCTTAAAGTTAGCAAGCGATAAAGGTACTTATACAACAAACGAAGCAAAGTTTTACTTAACACTTATGCTCTGGCGTGAAGAATCTTACCCTGAAGCTGAAGTTTATGCTCAATCTTTAAAATCAAAATATCCTCAAAGCCCGGCTGTTTGGATGCTATGGGGAGGATTGCTTTCTCAGCAGGATAAAATGCAGGAAGCTATTGATGCCTATGAAATGTCACTAAATTATAATAAAGGGAAAGAATCAGAGATTATATTAAGAGTTGCTTACGGTGCTTTAGCTAATGCATATTTCAGAATGAATATGTACGAAAAATCTTCTGAATTTGGAAGTAAATATTTAGCATTACTGACAAAAGATGATAATCAGAACAACAGACTCTATAGTACCGGAGTATCGCTTGAATTAATGGGCAACAGAAATGCAGCACTTGAATATTATAAACGGGCTAGAACCGATATAAAGGATGAAAATGAATGGGAAAAATACTGGCTAAGAAAACTAAGAGAACGTGAAGCTGCACCTTTAACAAAAACAGATTCTTTGCTTATTGCTGCAGATAATAACCGAGCTACAGGTAAGCTGAATGATGCTGCTAGAGATTACGCATCTCTTACCTCAGCATCTGGTATAAATTATAATGATGATGTTAAGGTACAAATTAATCACGGATTGGGACTATTGAGCTATAAGCAAAAAGATTACAACAAAGCAATAGAATACTTCAAATTAAACACTTCTCTTAATCCCGCAAACGAAAAATGGCTAGTACCTGAAGCTTATTTCCAAATAGGTAAATGTTATTTAAAACTTGGCAATAAGTCAGAAGCTCAAAAATATTTTGATATGGCATTAGATATTGGGTATGATTATGATTTTAAAGATGCAATGGACGGAAAAATTAAAAATGAGCTCTCCAAATATTAATTTGTTTAAAATTTAATTGAATTTATTTACTGAGATAAGGGAAAGTATAATAATTTCACTGAATTCAATCAGAGCCAATAAAGCACGCTCATTTTTAGCTACCCTTGGCATTGTTATCGGAATTATGACCGTAACAACTCTTCAAACTGCAATTGAAGGAATTAACCGTGCTTTTGAAAAAAGCATTGCTGCTGTAGGTGCTGATGTTTTATATATACAAAAGTTTGAATGGTTTGGAAAAGATGACTGGGAAGTTTACCGTAACAGACGGGATATAAAATGGCAGGAATATGAATATGTTGAACGAAATATGAATAATGCAGAATCAATTTGCCCTACAGTAAGCACATCAGCGCTTGTTACTTATCAAGATTTCACAAGTGAAAATGTACCGGTTTTTGGTACTACTGAAGAATACCAAAGAACTTTAGGGATGGATGTTGCCGATGGAAGATTTTTTACCAAACGTGAAAGTGATGGTGGTTGGGCAGTTTGTGTTATTGGGTATGATATTAAAGAATCTTTTTTTCAGGGAATTGATCCCCTTGGTAAAGTAATACAGGTAAACGGTCATAATTTTAAAATCATTGGCATGTATAAAAAAATGGGGTCTATGCTTGGTCTCTTTAGTCTTGATAACAGGATAATAATTCCAATTAATAAATTCTTTAAAATATTTGGTACTCGCAGATCATTAACTATTAACGTAAAAGCTTTAAGTGTTGACGCATTGGAAGATACTAAAGAAGAGGTTAAAGCTGTAATGAAGCGTGCAAGACATATTCCCGTTGGGGGAAAAGAAGATTTTGGTATAAATCAGCAGGAAGCTTTCAAACAGACTTACGAATCTCTTACAGGTTTGATAAAAACAATTGGTACAGCCATTACTTTGTTATCTCTTATAGTGGGTTCAATTGGTATTGCTAATATTATGTTTGTAAGTGTTAAGGAACGTACAAAAGAAATTGGTATTAGGAAAGCTATCGGGGCAAAGCGTTCAACAATTTTACTCCAATTTCTGATTGAAGCAGTAACAATTTGCGTTGTTGGAGGTTTAATTGGATTGATTATAGCCTTTCCTATAAGTCTTGTTATAAATGCAGTACTGCTTCCTACAGCAATGCCGTTATGGGTGGTTATAATAGCGCTTGTTATTTCAGCTTTTGCCGGAATAATTGCCGGGTTCTTCCCTGCTCTTTCAGCATCAAAATTAGACCCGGTTGATGCATTGAGATATGAATAAATTTAATTGATATCAGGGTGCATTTTCTAAAGTGTGATTAATAAATTTTTGTATTTATGTAAATAAAAGGTTAAGGTTTTTGGTTGATTAATTATTTTTTTATTTTCGTTCTTTTATTTTCAGTAAATTTTCTTTACTCGCAAACAATTGATACTGATACGAGTGATGTAGTTATCAGACGCACTAAAAAAGATATTCCTTCTGAATATAATATAAGTGATGTTATTATAAAGCTGGATAAATTACAAACAAAATACATTATTCGTGTTGACTTGGATATACCATTAAAAACAACATTAAGGCTTAATGTAAGTGATACTAACAGTAATATACTGATGTATCTTATAAATGACCAAACCCTAAAAGCTGGTGTATTTAGAGTTAAATGGTATATGGAATTCTGCCGGTCTAATAACTGTACATATCCCCCCGGTAGATATCTGTGTGAGTTTGAAACCGACCAGTTCATTTTTCAAAGAGATTTTTATTTAAAGTAACAAAAATAAAAGCACATTAATTAAAATCAGCACTATAAGGGAAAACCGTAATAATTCATCATAAATGAATATCAAAGAAGCATTCATATCAGCATTAAACTCAATACGCGCTAATAAATTGCGGGCATCTCTTACTTTACTTGGGATAATTATCGGTGTATTTTCAATAATTGGCGTAATGACATTGCTTGATGCATTACAAAAAGGTATAGATAGCGGTTTAAGTCAGCTTGGTACAAGTACATTTCAGGTTCAGAAATGGCCTGCAACATTTGTCAGCGGACCGGGTAAATGGCGTAAATATGAAAAGCGTAAACCTATTACAATTGAAGAAGGATACAGATTAAAGGAGCTTGCAGTACTTCCAAAACTGATCGGGCTTGAAGACTGGTCAGGCGGTAAAACGGTTAAATATGGTAGTGAGCAGACAAACCCTAATTTTCAATTGGCAGGCGTTACAACAGAATTTTTAGCTGCAAACAATCGTACTTTAAATGAAGGCAGATTTTTTACCGAAGAGGAAATTAAATCAACCCGTTATATTGCTGTTATTGGTATGGAAGTTGTAGATAGACTTTTCCCATTCACAACACCTATTGATAAACAAATAGAAATTGATGGTAACCGTTTTACTGTAATTGGAATACTCACTGCAAAAGGTGAAAACATGGGACAAAGTCAAGATAATATCATACTTATTCCGTTATATACAATGGATAAGATTTACGGTGCAAGAAAAGACCGTTCAATTAACATAACGGTATCTGCTTATAGTAAATCAAAACTTGATGAAACACAGGAAGAAGTAATTGGATTAATGAGGCAGATACGTAAAGTCCCCCCGGGAGAAGAAAACGATTTTGATATCTGGTCTAATGAATCGCTTGTAAGAGAAGCAAACAGTTTCACTGTTTATTTTAAATACGGAGCAGGAGTTATATCATTTATATCATTAATTGCTGCAGGTATTGGGATTATGAATATTATGCTTGTAACGGTTACTGAGCGAACTAAAGAAATTGGAATCAGAATGGCAATTGGTGCAAAACGAAGCAATATTTTAACTCAATTTCTTTTTGAGGCAATTGTACTTTGTGAACTGGGAGGATTGATTGGTATTGCAGTTGGAATTGGTATAGGCAACTTGCTTGGCTCTATTTTTAACTTTCCTGTAAGTATTCCTTATGACTGGGTGATAATTGGTTTAATAGTATGCTCATTGATTGGTATAATATTTGGAACCTACCCTGCTTTTAAAGCTGCGAAACTCAATCCAATTGATGCTTTAAGATACGAATAATTTAAGAAGATTTATTTAATTTGTTTTAAATTTCTATTCTGTTTTTCAATTTAATTAATTATTGCAAAAGCGTTTAATTAATCTTTGTAATTTAATTTATCAATAAATATTTGGGTTAACATGCTAATCTGTATTATTTTGTATAGATTAATTTTATGATTTAATTGACATTTCAAACAAATATCCTTAATTTTACCTTATCAATCATAAATAATTGAATATAATTCTCCAAATAAAATTATTCTTAAAATCAGAAATCATAGCCAAGATAATTTGGGTATTGAATAATTTTCTTACAATGGAGTTTTACAGAAAACTTTGCAATAATCTTTACTGGAAAAAACTTGCACCCCACACTGCAAGCTATAACACAAGATTCTGGATGATAATATTTACAGCTATATCAATGATATGGCTTGCGTTTTACTACAATCCCGCAGATCCTGCAAATTCAAACTCCTCCGGTTTTATTATTCTTTTGTTTGCCCTAATCTTTAAACGCTCGGGAATTTCATTCTGCTTATTTGTTAAAAATTTATCAAAATCTGTTGACCACAAAATAGAACTGATAACCTTCCGCATTCTTGATTCTCTGAATATTTCTCTTTGGCGCAGCCATAGGTCATATTTACAGAAATCTGCACTTATTATCTAATTTAAAATAATTTCATAAATTATTCACCTGCATTTTCCTGAAATTGTAATTTGCAGGCAATAATTATTTACAGCTAGAAAGATATACTTTTGTATTATTTCTTGTTGTGAATTAAATAAATGAAAAACGATACTAATATACAAAAAAAAAACAGTTTAGTTAATAAACACAGTCTTTTTAATAAAGATGATTTAATAAATAGTTCTTTTAAATACTGTGAAGAGATTGCAAAAAATCACTATGAAAATTTTCCTGTTGCATCACTTTTGCTGCCAAAGGAAAAACGTAAATACATTTATGCAATTTATGCTTATGCAAGGGCAGCAGATGATTTTGCTGATGAAGAAGGCATATTAGGAGGCAAATCCAAACGCCTTGCCCTGCTTGATGAATGGAATGAAAAATTAAAAGATTGTTACAAGGCAAAGGCTTATGACCCAATTTTTATTGCATTAAGTGAAACAGTAAAGAATAACAGTATTCCAATTGAAACTTTAGAAGCATTGCTAAATGCATTTAGGCAGGATGTAGTTAAAAACAGATATGATACTTTTGATGAAGTGATTGCTTATTGCAGAAATTCTGCAAACCCGATAGGCAGATTGGTTTTAATGATATTTGGCATTAAAGACCCTCAATATTTTGAATATTCTGATCATATCTGCACTGCACTGCAATTAACAAATTTCTGGCAGGATGTTGTAGTTGATTTGAAGAAAAATAGAATCTATCTGCCAAAAGAAGATATAGAAAAATTTGGTTATTCATACACAGAACTTTCATTAAAACAAGTTAACAAAAACTTCATCGATTTAATGAAGTTTGAAGTAACTAGAACTAGAAAAATATTTGATAAAGGCAAAAAATTGATTGAACTTACAGCATCGGACAGCAGGAACAAGAAATTATCCAAAGAATTAAAATTAACATGGCTGGGCGGAAATACAATTCTTAATAAAATTGAAGCAATAAATTATGATGTTTTAAGCACTAGACCAAAGATCAAAACCGGTGATAAAGTAAAAATATTTTTATACTCAAGATTCTAAATTTAAATCATTTGATGCAAAATCAACATATTGAAATTACACGAAACAGTAAAACAAATTTTCTATATTCATTTGCATTGCTGCCAAAAGATAAATTTGATGCTATAAATACTGTTTATGCTTTTTGCAGACAGACTGATGACATAGTTGATAACGAAACAGATTCAACTGATATAAAATTTAAAAAAATAAGGCATTGGCGTAATGAGTTTGAAATGGCGTTAAAGGATACATCAAATTATACACTTTTAAATCAAGTAACAAAAATTATAAAAACTTTCAATATTCCGGTTGAACCATTTTTTGAACTAATTAAAGGAATGGAATCTGATCTGCAAATTTCAAGATACAAGGATTTTAACACATTATATCAGTATTGCTTTAGAGCAGCAGCAACCGTTGGATTAATGTGCATTGAAATATTTGGATATAAAACTGAAAACGCCAAACAATATGCTGTTAACCTCGGAATTGCAATGCAGCTGACAAATATTTTAAGAGATATCAAGTTTGATGCTTTAAACGGAAGGATATATATCCCTCAGGAAGATATGGAGAAGTTCAATTATACCGAAGATGATCTTTTGAATTTCAAATATAATGAATCTTTTGTTGAACTTATGAAATTTCAATGCAAAAGAGCTAGAGAGTATTTTGAAAAAGCAAATGATTCCTTTTCAAATGAAGACAGGAAACTATTATTTCCGGCACGGATAATGCAAAAGATATATTTTAATATTCTTGAAAAAATTGAGAAAATGAACTACAATGTTTTTCAAAAAAAAGCAAAAATCTCAAAATTTAAAAAACTATATTTCACCTTTGGTGTATATGTTAAATACAAGCTTGCTTAATAATTTAAAAAGCAGGCAATTATGCAGGATTTATACAGAAATAAAAGTGTAACTGTAATTGGGGGCGGTTTAGCCGGTCTCTCATCAGCTGTTTTTCTGGCTGAAAAAGGTTTTAATGTTTCAATTTATGAAGCAGCTCCAAAATTTGGAGGCAGAGTTTATTCGTTCTTTGATAAAATAAATGGTTTAAAAATTGATAACGGTCAGCATATTCTGGCAAGTTGGTATCTTAATACCTTCGATTACCTTAAAATCATTGGCAGCAGCAAGTTAATATTTCAAGAACAATTGGAGGTTAATTTTGCTGATAAATGTGGTTCTAAATTTACACTAAAAGCTGTTAATCTGCCACCTCCTCTTCATCTTGCCGGAGGTATTATGGGTTTTAAAGCACTTGGATTGAATGATAAACTTGCAATAATAAAACTAATTAATTCTATAAAAAAAGGTAAGTTTACTATTTCCGAATTAAGTAAATATAATACTGATAAGTTATTCAAGATATCCAAGCAAACTTATAGATCAATTGAATATTTTTGGAAACCGTTTATAATAGCCGTATTTAATGCAGTACCAGGCAGCACTTCGGCTATGATGTTTACTGATATGATTAAATCAGGATTCATTAAAAAAGGAAATTCAAATCTTGTTCTGCCAGATGGATATTTAAGTGATATATTTATTGATCCCGCAATAAGCTTTTTACAAAGTAAAAATGCATCCATTAAATCAAATTGCGGCATTGAAAAAATAAACATTAAAAATAACACTGTAACTTCAATTATTCTTGAAAATAAGACAGAAATTAAAAGTGATTTTTATGTATGTGCAGTGCCATTTTATTCTTTAAAAAATATGTTTAATGAGCAAATATTAAACGAACATATTAATTTGGTATTTGGACTAAAACCATCTCCAATTGTTAATATTCATTTAAAATTTAATGAAAAGATTGATAAAATCTTCACAAACGGATTTTTTGGATTACTTGGCACAGTTTCTCAATGGGCATTTAAAGTTACAGATGATCAGATTTGCATTGTGGTTAGTGCCGCAGATAAGGTAGCGGAAATGGATAAACATGAAATTATAAAAATTGCAGTCAATGACTTAAACAATTGTTTACCCGAAATGAAAAAATACAATGTAATTTATTCAAAGGTTATTAAGGAAATGAGAGCAACTTTTGTACCTGATACAGATTCATTGCAAAACAGACCTGATACAAAGACAAAAATCAATAATTTACTTCTTGCGGGCGACTGGACTAATACAGGACTTCCTGCTACTATTGAAGGTGCTGTAAAAAGCGGCAAATCATCTGCAAATGCAATAATGGAATTATTACAATGATAGTTTCCAATAAAATGAAATAAAATTAAAAGTAAATTTAACACAAATAACCAAATTTAATACCTATAGGAAGGGTAAAAAAATGGGATATAAAAATCAGAGCAGCGATTCATCAACGGTAAGTGCGCCGGTTAGCATTAGTTTAAAAAAATCCGAAAGCAAAGAAGCTGAAATTCAGCGTCTTTTGCTGGAAGAAAGAATGAGGCTAGAAAAAGAATATGGTGTAGAATCTAAGCCTATTGATCATTTTAAACGTCCGTTTGAAAATACTTTCACAAAAGACCAACGTGCAAATACAACTATCCTTTTTGGCGGATTAACATGGAAACATGAAAAACTTATTCGGGGAGTACTTGAAGGATTGGGCTACAAAGCCCTTGAAATACCTACTCCCAATAAAAAAGCATTCCAGCTTGGTAAG
Source organism: Ignavibacteria bacterium (assembly GCA_020852705.1). Lineage (GTDB taxonomy): Bacteria > Bacteroidota > Ignavibacteria > Tepidaquicellales > OLB5 > OLB5. Next base: position 36,932 of record JADZAP010000012.1, read on the forward strand.
GAGTACGGAAACAACGGACAATGTAATCCAACCTATTTTACAGTTGGTAATTTAGTTCAGTACCTTCAGGATCTCGAAAAATCAGGTTTAACCAAAGAACAAATAATTAATGATTATGTATTCTTCACTGCCGGAGCATGCGGACCCTGCCGTTTTGGTATGTATGAAGCTGAATACAGGCTTGCTTTAAGGAATTCAGGATTTGAAGGTTTCAGGGTACTTATTTTCCAGCAAACCGGCGGACTTGAACAGGAAGAAATGGAAGCAGGTTTAGAAATGAATCTTGATTTCTTCCTTGGAATTCTTAATGCTATGAATATTGGCGATATAATTAATGATGTAGCTTATCAAATAAGACCGTTTGAAGTTAATCACGGTGAAACAGACAAAGTATTGAATGAATGTATGGATATAATGTATGAAAGAATGAAGACTAAAAAATATTTTGATTTTAATTCTAAAATCGGTTCATTTTTAAGTAAAGTTCCGGGCTCAAATTACATTCAGAGATTTGTTGATCAGGTAATGAGCGATTACTATATTGAAACTCTTCAGCAAATCCATGATAAATTCAATTCAATAAAGATTGATAGAACCAGAGTTAAACCGATTTGTAAAGTTACAGGTGAGTTCTGGGCACAAACTACCGAAGGAGACGGCAATTTTAATATGTTCCCGTTCCTTGAAAGAGAAGGTGCACAGCTGCTTGTTGAACCTATTGCAACATGGATACTGTATATGCTTCATCAGGCAAAAAATATGTATAATGACCGCAAAGGTATTAAAGAAGGCGAAGAAGCACCTAAATCCTATCAGGTTTTAAAAAAATTAAAAAGCTACAAAGACTATAAGCAGACTGTTGCAATATTAACCATAGCTGAAAATGTATTTGACAGGGAATATAACCGTATCAGAAAAGTATTTAAAAATATTCCGCATGAACTTGCAAGTCAGCTTGAAATGCAAAGATTAGGACATCCATTTTACAACAGCAGAGTTGAAGGAGGTGAAGGTCACCTTGAAGTAGCAAAGAACATTTATTACGTAAACAAAGACCTTTGCCACATGGTTCTTTCGCTTAAACCTTTTGGTTGTATGCCCTCAACACAGTCAGATGGAGTTCAGTCAGCAGTAACATCAATGTTCAAGGATATGATATTTATTCCGATTGAAACCTCGGGCGAAGGTGATGTAAACGCTCACTCAAGAGTGCAGATGGCTCTTGGTGAAGCAAAGGCAAAAGCCAAAGCTGAATTCAAAAAATGTCTGGATGAAACAGGATATTCATTGGATGAAATTAAAGCCTATATTGAGTCAAACAAATACCTTCAAAAACCATTTTATCAGGTTGCTCACAAAAAAGGTGTAATTGGTGTTGCAGCTAATTTTGTTCTTGATGTTGCTGATAAAATGAAAAATGAAGGAATAAAAACTGTTTTAGATAAAAAATCAACTGTAATTGCATAAACATAATGGAAAAATAAAATTGTAATTTAAAACTATATGTCAGACAATTTAAACAAAACTCCCCTCTTTATCGGCTTTGATGTCGGTTCCACAACCGTGAAAGCGGTTGTAATGGATATTGACAACGATAAAATACTGTGGTCAGATTATCAAAGGCATGATACAAAACAGCCGGAAAAATCTCTTGAGCTGTTAAAGAATATTGAAGCAACTGTAGGAAGTGATGCACTAAAGGATGCCAGAATATTTATTACAGGTTCAGGCGGAAGCAATATCGGTAGATTTCTTGGTGCAAAATTTGTTCAGGAAGTTAATGCTGTATCTTTAGCAGTTGAGAAATTTTATCCAAAAACACTTTCTGTAATTGAGTTAGGCGGACAGGATGCAAAGATAATTGTGTTCAAAGAAGACCCGGAAACCGGGAAAAAGAAAAAGATCCCTTCAATGAACGATAAATGCGCCGGCGGTACAGGTGCAGTAATTGATAAGATCAATGCTAAATTAAAAATTCCCGCTGCTGAGCTATGCAATATGGGATATTATGGCTTAAAGCTCCACCCTGTTGCAGGCAAATGCGGTGTATTTGCCGAAACTGATATAAACGGATTGCAAAAATCAGGAGTACCCGCAGATGAACTTATGGCAAGTTTATTTGAATCTATAATTCAGCAGAATCTTTCAGTTTTAACTCGAGGGCATACCTTAAAACCTGAAGTTTTACTGCTCGGCGGACCAAACTGCTATATTAAAGGTATGCGTGACTGCTGGAGAGCTAATATTCCAAAAATGTGGGATGAAAGAAATGTTCCCTATGATAAAAACGAGCCGATTGAAAATTTAATCAGGGTTCCGGAAAATGCTCAATACTTTGCTGCAATTGGTGCAATTGAATACGGCAAAGAAGAAGAACCTGAAATTGGAGTTTACAGGGGTTATGGTGATTTGGAGTATTATATAAATGTAGGACGAGCAGAGGAAAAGAAGAAATTAATGAAACTTCAGGGCGGAGGCGGTCTATACAAAGATGACGATGAGCTAAAAAGTTTCAAAGAAAGATATAAGATACCTAAATTCACACCTGCATCATTTAAGCCGGGTGAAGTTGTTAGCGGATTTATTGGATTAGATGGCGGTTCAACATCTACTAAAGCAGCACTTATTTCAAAAGATAAAAAAGTACTTGTTAAATCTTATCAGCTTTCCAAAGGAAATCCAATTGAAGATACAGTTGAAATACTGCAGAAATTACGGGATCAGGTTGAGGAACAGGGAGCTACTTTAGAAATTCTTGGAATTGGTACAACCGGTTATGCTAAAGATATTTTAAAAGATGTACTTCACGGAGATGTTGCTCTTGTTGAAACAGTTGCACATACACAGGCAGCACTTCATTTCTATCCCGATACTGATGTTATTGTTGATGTAGGGGGACAGGATATAAAACTTATTATACTTGATCAGGGACGTGTTACTGATTTCAAATTAAATACACAATGTTCAGCAGGCAACGGTTACTTCCTGCAGTCAACTGCACAGGGATTTGGGTATGCTGTTGAAGATTTTGCAGATGTTGCATTTTCAGCTAAACAGTATCCCTCATTTGGTTATGGTTGTGCAGTATTTATGCAGTCTGATATAGTTGATTTTCAAAGGCAGGGATGGAAACCTGAGGAAATTATGGCGGGACTTGCTAATGTTTTGCCAAAAAATATATGGCTTTATGTATCACAAATTCCTAACCTTGCAAAACTTGGTGAAAACTTTGTACTGCAAGGCGGTACTCAGCATAATCTGGCTGCTGTTAAAACACAGGTAGATTTTATTACTGATAGATTTAAAGGAAGCGGAATAGAACCAAATGTGTTTGTACACAAACACACCGGTGAAGCCGGTGCAATTGGCTGCGGAATTGAAGCTGCAAGATTATATGAAAATGGAATGCGTACTCAGTTTATAGGATTAGATAAAGTTGCAAAAATTGTATTTAAAACAACCAGAAACGAATCAACACGGTGTTACTTCTGCAAAAATAAATGTCTTAGAACATTTATTGATGTTGCAACAGATGAAAAAGCTATTCCGTTCGTAAAAAATGAATCAGCTGAACTTCCAAAGGAAAAAATTGTAAATCCAGATTCTAAAGTTCCATTGGTTGATGGTACTCAGCGTCTTATTATTGCAACATGTGAAAAAGGGACAGTGGAAGATTTAAGCTCTATGAAAGATATTAAAAAGGGCTTAGATGCTATAAAAGATATGACACCAAATTTAGTTGAGCATGCAGCTACGGAAGTTTGGAAATCACAAATGCCTGAAAAAGTTTTTGACAAAATACCAGCTCTTAGCAAGATGGATGAATTAAAGATGAAGTTTGATAAAAAAGCAAAAGAATCTTATGAAAAACGCATTGAATTAATGAACAAAAGGGGAAAAATTGTAATTGCAATTCCAAGAGTACTTAATATGTATGCTCAAACTCCTTTCTTTACTGCTTATTTTGAAGCTCTAGGAATAAATCCCGGAAATATTATTTTCTCAGAATATACCAGTGAAGAAATGTACAAAGAAGGTGCTAAACGCGGTGCAATTGATCCGTGCTTCCCTTCCAAGATTGGAATTCCGCATATTCATAACCTTATTTATAAAATACACAAAAAGAAAAAAATAGACTATATTTTCTTTCCAATTGTGGATACTATTCCTTCTGACCTTATTTATGCACAGCAGCATCACGCCTGCCCCACTGTTACAGCTACTGCTGAAGCAGCTAAAGCTGCTTTTATCAAGGAAAGTGATCTTTTTAAAGAAAACGGTATTGAATATGTGAATACATATTTATATATGACTGAACCAAAATTATGCGCAAAACAAATGTTTGAAGAATGGGGACCTAAATTAGGATTAAGCAAAGAAGAAAACGATAGGGCAATTGATGAAGGTTATAAAGCTTTTGATAAATATAATAAAGTAATGAGATCACATGCCCGTAAAGCATTGGAACAGCTTGAAAAAGATAACAAGATTGGAATAGTTGTGCTTGCAAGGCCTTATCACAACGATCCTGGTTTGAATCATGAAATACTTGAAGAATTCCAGAAACTTGGTTATCCTGTTTTTAATCAGGATGCATTGCCAACTGATGATGATATTCTTGAAAGGCTGTTTGGCGATGAGATTAAAGCAGGTTTAATTAAAGGAGGTATGGATGTGAGCGATGTTTGGAAGAATTCATACAGTGAAAATACAACAAGAAAGGTTTGGGCTGCAAAATATACTGCAAGACATCCAAACCTTGTTGCTTTGGAACTTTCTTCATTTAAATGCGGACATGATGCACCCATTTACACAGTTGTTGAAGAAATAGTTTCCAACAGCGGTACTCCATATTTTTCATTTAAAGATATTGATGAAAATAAACCTACCGGTTCAATAAAAATCCGTGTTGAAACCATACATTATTTCCTGAAACGCTATAGAGAGGATATGGTGGCAAAACAAAAGAAATTATTGACAATTGAAGAAAGAATGAATGAATTTGAAGAAAAAATAAGAAAACAATATGAACTGAAGGAAAAGCTGGATTCAATTCATAAATTGCAGGGAACTGCACAATATTCAGGAAGCATTAATTCTAATGCAATTGAAATTGACTTAAGTAAGATTAAGAAACCTAAGACTGAAAAACCTGAACATGTTGAAATTTAACTGAAATTAATAGAAAAACCGGTTTTAACCGGTTTTTCTATTTTGTTTTTATAAATCGATATAATTCTACCTTTGATGGTGCTAAAAAATATGTAGTCATTTCATCAAGTGTGAAATTTTGTTTCATGTTTGAAATACGATTGTGGTAGTCCAGGGTATCTATTGAGCTGTAATCCATTACAAGCCAAAATCTTTCTGGTTTTTGAGTATTTAAAGAATCCATCAATTCATTCCATCCATAACGCAAATAAACCGGATCTGTAATATTAATTTTATTCTGCTTTTTATAATAATTTATCACCCATCCATTATAATTTGGTTCAACATAAATCCTATCCCCCGTTAAATATTCTCTGTTAATCCTTTTTATAAGGTCTCTGTAATCATCATTTTTGAAATTAAATGAATAATGAATCCTCATACCGTATATATTCACAATAAGCAGAAGCATTAATATTGGATAAAAAATATACTTCCTGCCCCACTTATTTAAACCATAAACAATAAAAAATGAATAATATGGCACCAAAATACTTAAATATCTATAGAATTCAATTCTTTGTTTAAATGAGATAATCCCAGCAAGTATTAATGGGATAAACAATAAAAAAATTAATAAAATAGGTTTTTCATTATTTTCAATATTTTTGAAAAATATTCCCGTAAAGGCTAAAATTACTGCAATTGCTGAAAAATATGTTATATAACCTACTATTTTTAAATCAGTATAATAATAATATAACCCAAGGTTTAAATCTCTAATAAAATTCACATATTCATGAAGAACATCATATAATCTTTGCGGGCTTCGCCATGATTGTCCTCTGTTAATATGAGTAATAAAATCAGGAATCCAAAATAAATAAAGTATAAAAATTGCAGTGAACAGAATTATAAATGGAATAATTCTCTTTGGGGTTTTTAAATAACTATAAATTATAAATAACAGTTCACCAGCTAAGATAAAGAATGAAAAATAATGTGTGTATATTCCTGCAGCTGTAAAAATTACAAATAATATTGAATACCTGTCCTTAAAAATTCTGTGATAATTGTGCGGCTTATCCATTAGTTTGAGCAGAAAAAATGCCGAACCAATGTTCCAGAACAAATTCATACCTGCCATCCGGACTTCCTGACTGTAATAAATATTTAATGGGGAAACTATATACAACATTAAAACAAATACTGAATTATTAAAATCAAGGTATCTTCTGCTAATTGGGTAGAGAAAAAATACAGAAGATGATGTTAAAACAGCCGAAAGAAACCGCATAGAAGTAACCGAATCTCCGAAAACATAATTCCAGATTTTTAGAAGAAAATAAAAAAGCGGGGGGTGAATATCATTTGCTGTTTGAACAATTATTGTATAAAAGGATTCTAGACTTAAATGCCATGAAAATACTTCATCAAACCAAAGGTTTTTTTGGGAAATAAACACAACCCGCAATGTAAGGCAAAGTACAAAAAGCAGGTAAACTGTAATTTTTTCTGTTTTTTGATTCATTCACCTATAAACTGAAAAGTTACTTTTCTTGTTCTGGGTCTTTCATCAAAATCAATTAATACAACCTGTTGCCACGTTCCAAGCAAAAAGCTATTATCAGTAAATGGTATAGTTTGAGAACAACCAAACAAAGTTGAACGGAGATGAGAGTGTCCGTTGTGGTCACCCCATGTATCATTATGATGATACTTTTTCTTTGCCGGTATTAATTTTTCAAGTATTTCGGGAAGATCTTTCTTTAAACCGGGTTCAAATTCAATTGTACTTATAGAAGCAGTTGAACCTGCGACAAAAACTATTACATTCCCATTTGTCATCTTTGATTTTTCTAATGACTCAAATAATTTATCAGACAAATTGATCAAATCACAATTACCTTTTGTCTTAAATGTATGATTTTCAGTTAAAACCTTCATAAAATTGCAGATTTAATTTTTTGGTAATTTAATATATAATTAATACCGTAGAGTACTGTATTTTCGCAATATTTATATCTAAAACTATTCGAATTTTTTATAAATTTCGCTGACCCTCCGCTTAAATAAATCCTTAATTTCCCGGGATAGTTTATTTTGATATTTTTTACTATCCCTTCTATTGCTGCTTTCATATAATTTATTAGCCCTGATTGAATTGCTTCATATGTATTTTTTCCTATTAACGGTGCATTTGATTTTAAATTTTCTATATTTACCATTGGCAGTTTGCTTGTTTTTAAATTTAATGCTATTGCTGATATATTTAAACCTGGTGCAATAATTCCGCCAATATAAATGCCATTTTTAATTAATAGATCAAATTTATTTGCAGTACCTAAATCAATTACCAGAACATTTGTTTTATCTTTATTTTGATAATAACCAAATACTGCATTACAAATTCTGTCACTTCCTAAAGTACGGGAATTTTCTACTTTTATTCTTATAGGTAAGTTTGTTTTATTATTAATAATTAACGGAGTAATTTTAAAGTATTTTTTAATAAACACTCTAACATATTTATTTAAATTTGGCTTCACGGAAGATATGCCTATTTTTGTAACACTATAAGTTTTAGAAATACTCCGTATATTAGATAAAAATTTAATTTTATCTTCCGAAGAAAATGATATAGTTTTAACTATTTTAATATCCTTAAAAACAGCTATATGCGTAAAACTATTTCCAATATCTATTGCCAGATTCATATTAGTTATATAAATATTACCAATTTAAAATAAAAATGCCTGTATAAACAGGCATTTTTAAAGAATTATTTAATGTTTTAATTATCTGCTTAGTTCTAATTTTTTTATTTCATCTCTGATAGAAGCAGCTTTTTCATAATCTTCTCTATCAATTGCACTTTTAAGGTCAGTTTGCAGTTTATTTAATTTTCTTGTAAAAGGGTCTGAAGGTTCATCTGTTAACTGTTCTGACTCTGATTTTGATAAAAACTCATCTTCTGTATTTTCTTCTTCACCTTCCTTATCCGGTAAAAATGCCACTTCATTCATTACATCTTCATTAACATATATAGGGACGGAAAATTTTAACGCTAATGCAATTGCATCAGATGGGCGAGAATCAATCTCATCTACACTTCCTACATCTACTTTTATTTTGGCAAAAAAAGTTCCATCGCGAAGTTCATTTATATAAACATAAGATATAGAAAATCCCAATTGTTCAATAATATTTTTAATCAGGTCATGTGTTAACGGTCTGGGTGGTTTTATACCTTCTAGTTCAAGTGCAATATGCTGTGCTTCAAAACTTCCAATAATAATAGGAAGGCGTCTTTCTCCGCCAACTTCTTTAAGTATTAGCGCATATCCTGACCCACTTGGTGCAGGTGAGGGCGAAAGCCCAAGTATATCAACCTGAATTTTATCGTTATCCATTAATTATGTGTTTTTTAACTTGTAAGTACCTTTTTGCACTCTTCAATTAAAACAGGCATTATTTCAAGTGCATCACCAACTATACCATAATCAGCAATTTGGAAAATTGGAGCATCTTTATCTTTATTTATTGCAACTATACATTTAGATGAAGACATTCCTGCAAGATGCTGGATAGCTCCGCTGATTCCAACTGCAATATATAGATTTGGGGCTACTGTTTTACCTGTTTGTCCAACCTGATCTGAATGCGGTCTCCAACCTGCATCAACAATTGCCCTCGAAGCACCAGAGGCGCCTCCCAGAACTTTAGCAAGATCTTCAACTAAATAAAAGTTTTCAGGTCCTTTCAATCCTCTTCCTCCTGAAACAACTACATTCGCTTCGGTAACATCAATCTTTTCGCTGCTTACAACAATTTCCTTAACTTTTACATTAAAATCAGCATCATTTAAATCTATATCAAGTTTTTCAATTTCTGCTGAAATACCTTCAACTTTAATAGATTTAAAAACATTAGGTCTTAATGTAAATATCTTTATTTGTGAGGTTACTTTTAATTCAATGTATGCCTTTCCGGCATAAACAGGACGTTTTGCTATTATGTTTCCATCTTGTGCTAAAATTTCGGTACAATCAGATGCCAAACCAGCTTCAAGTTTTGCAGAAAGTCTTGGGGCTATATCCTTACCCATTGCTGTTGCAGAAAGTATAATAAAATCAGCTCCGCGCTGCTTTGCAGCTTCAGCAGCAACTTTTGAATAAGCTGTAGTGGAATATTTTTCAAGTCTCGGGTCATCGGCAATCAGAATTTTTTTTATTCCGTACGCACTTAATTCACCAGCAACGGCATTTACACCATTTCCTATTAAAAGAACTTCTACTTCAGCACCTATATCATTAGCTAATTTTAATGCAGTAGATGCTGTTTCAAAACCTGAATTTTTAATTTTATTATCTCTTGATTCAATAAAAGCTAGTATTTTACTCATTAAATCACCTTTGCTTCCTCTCTCAGGAGTTTGACCAACTCAGGAACCGCAGATGCATCAGTACCCAATATTTTTCCTTTTGCTTTTGGTTTTGGCAAAGTCATAGAAATTACTTCAGTCTTATTTTCAGTATATGTGGGTTGTCTTTCTTCAATTTGTCTTGATTTAGCAGCCATAATACCTTTTAAATTTGGGTATCTTGGAGTATTAAGTCCACGCTGTGCACAAATAGCAACAGGTAAGCTTGATTCAACAATTTCCTTGCCTCCTTCTATTTCTCTTTCGCAAGTTATTTTGCTGCCATCAATATCAATTGATACAACAACACTAATTGATGGAATTCCAAGCAACTCAGCAGTCAGATTGCCGACTTGTGAATCATCATAATCTATTGATTGCTTTCCGAATAATACAATATCAGGGTTAATTTCTTTCAATACATCAGCTAAATTTCTTGATACTGTATATGAATCCATTTCAGATTCTGATTTTATCAAGATTCCTTTTTCAATACCCATTGCGTAAGATTTCTTGATTGCTTCCTTATTCCTTTCGCTGCCTGCAGATACTACAATAGTTTCACCACCGTGTTTTTCTTTTAACTGCAAAGCAGCTTCTACTGCAAATTCGTCATATGGATTTATAATATAAGTAACCCCTGCAGGGTCAATTGATTTTCCATCAGCAGCTACTTTAACCTTAGTAGTAGTATCAGGAACCTGTGAAACACAAACGGCAATTTTCATTGTTTTCCTTCCTAAATATCATGAATTTATGCTATAATTTACAAAAATAATGCGATTTTGTGAATTTTTCAATTACTTAAAAATTACCGGGTAAATTAACTATTATTTACTGATAATTAATTTTAATTCATTCTAAAAAATTTAATATAAATTTACTTTTTGTAATTTTTCATTATTTCTTCCATTTCCTTAGTTTTATCTTTAAGATCCTGAAGATTCTTACCGTTTTTTTGATCACCCATTTTCTTCATGTCCTCAAGCATATTGGTCATATCTATATATTTTACATCTTCAGGAGCTTTAAACATATCAGGAGTTGTTTTAACATCCTTCTCAAATTTAATTGCCTTCATATAAGTTTTACCATCAGCCGAACCCATTCTTAAAGGAACAGTTTTATCATATAGACTTACTGTAAAGTTCTTATCCTTATGTTTGTAAATATCACATTTGTATCCAAGAATTTCTTCTTCGCCAATTTTTTCCATCTGGTCAAGATAATCACGGTAAGTATTTACATCAAAATTATCTTTTGAATCGCTGAATTTCTTTTTATCAAATTTCATTCCCATTTTTACACCAGCAACTTCTGATACGGTGTAAACAACATCTCCTCCATCAAAATAAGCAGTTGCTGAAAACTTTTTACCGTCAGTATCAAATTTAGTTGTCGAACGGCATTTTTTACCGTCATAAATTGCTTCAATTGTGCCCTTACCTTTCTCGCCTCCGGTTACTTCAAACTCTACCATAAAAGGTTTATCTTTAGAAAATGTTGCGTTGTCGTTTGAATTGTTGTTATCAGTTGATTCTGTTTTATTGTCATCGGATTTTGATGTTGAATCATCTTTTTTACCGCATCCGTTTAAAAATAAAATTGCGAGTAATAAAATTAATATTAAGTTAATTTTATAAATACTTCTGAGATTTTTCATTTTTAGTTTGTTTAAGTTTTTAGAAATTATTGTATGAATTCTGGATAAGTATAATATTTTATTGGATCTTTTATCCCTGATTCGTTAAATCCTTTAAGTCTTAATACACATGAATCACATTCACCGCATGCAATTTCTTCGTTTTGGTAACATGACCACGACAATTCAAATGGGGCATTTAATTCTGCCCCAATCTTAATTATTTCTGATTTTTTCTTATGTATTATTGGTGTTTCTATCATTATATTTGTTTCAGGTTTGGTCCCTAACTCAATTATTTTGTTAAATGCATTGTAAAATACTTCTCTGCAATCAGGATACCCGCTTGAATCTTCTTCTACAGCACCAATAAAAATTTTTTCAGCTTTTAATACCTCCGACCAGCTTACTGCAATTGCAAGAATATTTGCATTCCTAAAGGGAACATAAGATGTTGGAATACCATTAAATTCAAGGTCAGCTTTGGTTACTTTGACACTTTTATCTGTTAAAGATGAACCCCCTATTTTGGAAAGATAATCAACATCAACTGTTAATCGTTCTGAAACTTTATAATGATCTGCAATATCATTAAATGCCTTCATCTCACGGTTTTGTGTTCTTTGACCATAATTTATATGGAGGAAAGCTAACTTATATTGTTTAGCTGCAATTGCAGCTGTTACTAATGAATCCATACCCCCACTGACTAAAATAACACCCGTTTTGTTTCCGCTTAAATGTAAATTATTATTTTCTATTAATGTCACAATAATATATGAAATGTGAATTGAAAGTTAAGATATGAAAGTTAATTTTTTGGGAATACTAGTACTGCATATTATATTTTTAAATCAATATTCAATCGTTTTACGAAAAATAAATTAAACACCTCTTGTTTCGGGCTCCCAGATATATTTATGCAGCTGAAGCTGCAAGCGGACATTTAGTTTATCTTCAAGTATCCAGTTTGCAAGTTCAATATTTTCAACTTTTTCAAAAACTGGTGAAAATAACACCTGCTGTACTTTGATTGTAAGGTCATATTCATTAATTTTTTCCTTTGCCCAGTCATAATCTTCTCTTGAACCTATTACAAATTTTACTTCATCTGTTGTTTTAAGGTATTTTAAATTTTCATAACGATTTTTCTTTTCCATCCCGCTGTATGGTGTTTTTAAGTCCATAATCACTTTAACTCGTTTATCAACATTTTTAATTGGTAATGAACCTCCTGTTTCCAACATTACTTCAAATCCTTCATCACATAATTTTTTCATCAACTGATGAACATTACGCTGAAACAAAGGTTCACCGCCTGTTACTTCAACTAGTTTGCAATTAAATTTTTTTACATCATTTATAATATCTTCTATTAAGTAATCAGTTCCTTCAAAAAAAGCATACTCTGTATCACAGTAAACACATCTTACATTACAATATGTCAATCTGATAAATACGCAAGGCAGCCCGGCTTTAGTTGATTCACCCTGAATTGAATAGAATATTTCGTTTATTTTAATTTTTCCATCTTCAATACTGATGGGAGTATTATTTTCAATCATTCCAATAAAATTTTAAAATCTTTTTATTATGAATATTTACAAAAACAAACCTTTGTTCATTAATCTGGATTTTTCAGCAAAACTGTTTGGACTTTCGTATATTTTAACTGTAAGTTCCTCAAATTTATGACCTTTAATATCAAGCAGTTTATTGGTAAGCTTATCTAACAAATCACTGCAAATATTTTCAACTGTTGAGTGATAATCAACAACTACTTTTTTCATTTTATTGCGAGTTAGAAAATTAAGAACATTTTTATCACCTTTCCAGCATAAAAATGCATGATCATATTTTTCAATAATGGGTTTAACAATTTTATTTAAGTCAAAAAAATCAATAACCATACCTTTTGAATCCAATCCTCCTGTAATTTCAACAAACATCTTGTATGAATGTCCGTGTATATTTCTGCATAACCCTTTATGAAATGGCAGTCGGTGACCCATTTCCCACCTGTATTCTTTAGAAATTTTCATAATGAACAAAGTTAATTAAATTAGAAAGTAATTTAAAGGAAAATAGTTAATATGGTATAAAATTAATAATTTAAGTAGATAAAATTAATTCAATAATTCTTATAATTAATATTTTTAAAATAAATTGAAAATATTTTAAAGATATAACAATATCATTTATTTATGGAATTGTTTAGAAATACATAATGTTATATTTTTGTACACATTCAATGTGTTTTTGTTCTTTTAATGGGGATGAATTTGGTTTCGACGGGAATGTAGATGTTTAAGATAGCATTCCGTGTTCTCAGCAAAGCACGTTAAAAAGGCTGAAAAGTCAAAATAAACGACAACTATAATTACGCTTTAGCTGCTTAATAAATAAGCCGCTCGTCTTTTACCGCTTCCACTGCCCACTTGGAAGGTAAAGGGCGCCAAAATTGTGGGCTGGCCGCAAAGTTTACTTGAGCTAAACGGTGAGAAATCTTCAAGTGTAGGTTTTGTACCGCTACGTTAGCGAGGCTGTGCAAAAACCGAAATCTAAACGCTGACTATGAATGTAGGCGTCTTAATGGTCTTGTTTTCGGACCCGGGTTCGACTCCCGGCATCTCCACTAATTTTTATCCTGCAAAATCTTCAATTTTATAAATAGCTGCAATTTGAAAAATAAAAATATAAAAATGGCGGTTTAAGACCGCCATTTAATTTATTTAAATAATACTATTTCTTGCCTTTATTTTTAATTACAGTTTTTTGCTTCTCCAAAATTGCTTCTTCCTCACCTTCTTTCTTACCTTTTCTTTGTACAAAATACTGCTCAATAATTGAAAGAAGATTATACATAAAGTAGTACAGGTTCAGACCCGCCGGCAGTGTTGTGAAAAGGAATGTAAGCATTACGGGCATAATATACACCATTGCCATTTGTTTGGGGTCTTTAACAGTCATTTTCTGCTGAATAAACATTGTAACTCCCATTAACAGTGCAAGCCCTGAGAGATAATCAACTCCAAACAACGGAATTTTAAACGGAAGATGCATAATAATATCTGGCACAGATAGATCATGAATCCACAAACCAAAATATGCCTGTCTTAATTCAATAGTTGAGTTAAATACGCCAAATAAAGCATATAGTATAGGCAGCTGAAGCAGCATAGGAAGACATCCTCCAGCTGGGTTTATTTTTTCTTCCCTGTAAAGTTTCATCAGCATCTGCTGTTGTTTCTGCGGATCATCCTTATACTTTTCTTTTAAAGCATTCATCTTTGGCTGCAGTTCACCCATTTTCTTCATGGATTTCATTTGATATCTGGTAAAAGGTGTTAATATCACTTTCATTATGATACTGAAAATAATAATTACAATTCCCCAATTTGCAATAAAATTGTGCAGAAACAAAAAGAAAGGGAGTATTGCATATTGCGCAATTGGTCTTACAATGAAATCAAGAGAAAACCTCATGGTTGACTGAAGATTCATATCATAACTTTTCAATATCTCATAATCAACAGGACCAAGGTAGATATTAAAACGGTTTTTCTCTAACTTTTCGTTTTTAATCTGCATTTTAAGGGCAATTGAATAATCTTTTTCATGTCCATTATTTGGCAGGTCATTATATGTACCGGTGATATAAGAACCGTCTGCTTTTTTGCCGTCTGTAATAAGAAAAACCGCAAAATATTTTATTCTGGAGCAAACCCAGCTTGTTTGTCCATTTAGGTCAGATTTTATAGGTTCATCTTTCTTAGTTACATCAAGAACCTCAAGTTCATCTCCAATTTCAGAAAATGCATGAGCATGTCCCCCTTCTGCATCACTTCGGTACTCAGTAAGTTTTAATGAATTTTCCCATGCAAGCTGATATTCAAAATTACCTATAAATCTATTTGAGTTTTCAAGTCCAATTTCCACATTAAACATATATGTATCATTTTTGAAAGTATATGTTTTGGTAATTTTTGCTCCGTTAGAATCAACAGGCATTTCATAAGTAATTTTAAATTCATCTCCTCCGCTAACATTTACTCTATCCCACGGCTTGTATGTTGAATTAAAATAGAGATCTTTTGTATTTATCAGCTTTCCTTCGGTAGAATTGAAAATCAGATTAAGCTCACCGCCTTTGTTCAGATAAAGCAGCTGAACAGGAAAACCATCCCATGTTTTAAACCCTTTAACTTCATATTTTATTAAAGCTCCTCCTTTTGTAGAAAATTCAGCATAATATTTATCTGTTTCTACAATCAGAATTTTATCTTCACCTTTTTCAAATTTTCCAAACAATGATCCGTATTTTTCTGAAACTACAGGATTTTTCATGTTTAAGGTATCATTCCCTGTTTTTTTAGTTGTATCTATGTTCTGCTGGGTGATTGTTTTCTGTGAGTCTTGCTGCTGATTATTTTGCTGAAGCTTTTTTAAACTATCTTGTACAAGCTTTTCATTAATTTTTTCATCTTTTTTTGGAGGCGGTGCATTTTTATTCTGAAAATAAAGCCATCCTATAAGTATAACCCCGATTAAAATAAAACCAATTATTGAATTTTTATCCATTTTTATATTACACTTTTATCACTTACTGAGTAAAATTTGTTAAAATCATTATTTTTGTATTTCTTCTCAGGAACCGGGTCATATCCGCCATGAGAGAAAGGATTGCATTTTAAAATTCTAATTGCAGAAAGATATATACCTTTGAAAAACCCATGCAGCTGCAGTGCTTCAATAGTGTACTGGGAACAAGTTGGAGAATATCTGCAAGATGGCGGAAACAAAGGAGATATAAAATATTTATATCCCTTTACTAACAAAATCAGAATATATTTTGGGTTCAGATATTTTAAATAATTTTTGATAGTGTACTCTTTAAAGACGTAAAAGATGATTAATTATTTTTCTGCGTTACTTTGCTTAATATCTTTATAATTAATTCCTGCATATCAGAAGAAATTATGCTAAAATTAATTTCCTGATGATTTTTGTATGCTGTATTAGATAGGGTAAAAAGAATTCTTAATTTCTGCTTACTTTGAATTGAAAAATTAACCAGTTCTGTTTTGTGCAGTCTGTATAATTCTCTTAATATTCTTTTTAATCTGTTTCGTTCAGTAGATTTTTTAATTTTTTTTTTGATATTAAAAAACCGACTTTAACAGGAAAGCCGGTTTTATCATCAGAATAATTTACAAATGAATTTAAGCTACCGGAATCAATTTTAAAAGATGATGAAAGAATTTCTTCAAAAACTCCAAAACCCCTGATAATTTCATTTCGTTTTAATGTATAAATCCTGTTCAAAATAAATTAAAGTTAAATTATAAACTTAAAAACCGGACTTAAATAATTATCTGGTGAATTTCTTTTCATCGCTTACAGTCAGTTTTTTTCTGCCTTTTGCTCTGCGTGAAGAAATTACGGCTCTGCCGTTCTTTGTACTCATTCTTTCTCTGAAACCATGCTTATTTTTGCGTTTTGTATTACTTGGCTGAAACGTTCTTTTCACAACAACTCCTATTACCTAATCTCAGGTAAAATTAAAATTTCTATATTAACAAAACGCTAAAATAATGAAAAATTTAAAGATATTCAAGGTTTGTTATAATATACACATCACTTTTTAGTAATTTTACCATCCTTTTCAATTATCAATGCAGTTTCAGGAAAATCGCTTTCTGTAACTCTTTTCATTAATTCTATTGCTGAATATTCCTCATCAAAAACAGGAAATCCTCTTTTTATCTGTTTAAAAGGGAATATTCTGCCATGCGAAAAATTACCGTTTTTTTCGATATATACTTTTAATAATGGAGCCAGTCCAAGGTTATCGCTTAAGCCAAATTTTCCGTATGTACAAAAATTACCCAGGCTGTAAGCTATAATTTTATTTTTATAAAGCTCTATTCCGCGGGGCACATGCGGACCTTGTCCAAAAACAACATCCGCTCCGGCATCTATCATTTCATGTGAAAATTTGTAAACATCCCCCCTATCTTCACCTAAATAAAATTCTCGTTTTTTAGGAACGTGAATAGAACCTGAACCTTCCGCTCCTCCATGAAAAGCTACAATTAAAATATCACAAGTCTTTTTTAATTCAGTAACAATATTAGCCGCAGCTTTATGATCATTTATATTTAATGTTCCAATATTAGGTGCAAATCCAGTGAAACCAAATCTGATTCCATCTTTAACAAATATACATGTTGGTGCTGTTAATTGACCTCCATACATTATACCATATCTTTTAAGTGTTTCCTGTGTTGATTTTCGTCCAATATCACCCATATCACCGCTATGATTATTGGCAAGATTCATAATATCAAAACCTGTATTTTTTATATATTCAGCATAATGCTCAGGCATTCTGAAAGCAACACAATTTGATGGATTGGCACATTTTTTTGGAGTACCTCCTTTATCAAGAAGCGTTCCTTCTAAGTTACCAATTGTAACATCTGCCGAAAGAAGAATATCGGCTGGATCAGACAATATATCTTTACCATCATCAGGCGGAAGCGAAGCTGAAGAAGGATAGTTAGTACCAAGCATCATATCACCAACCATAATAATTGAATATAATGAGTCGGTCTCTCTGTTCTTTTGAGAAAGGATACTATCCTGTTTCTTATCGTTGGTGTTATTTTTATCAACTGAAGGGTCATTTTTGCTGCACATAAAAGCAAAAGTAAAGAATATTGAAACTAAAATATATAATAAAATCTGCTTTTTCAAAATTTACTTTGCTGATTTATTAGATTGCTTTGTTTTAACTTTTTCTTTTAACATAAAAGTTGTTGGTTTACGCATATATAACCATATTCCCAATCCGATAAGAACAATTGAAATTAATTGTGCTTCGGAAAGTCCAAAAAGATATCTAGGATTAAGTCTTATAAATTCTACCAAAAGTCGTGAGGCACCTGAAAGTATTAAATAAAGACCAAATAATTTACCGTCACCTAAGAAGACCTCTCTTTTTTTCCATAACAGCCAGAATATAAGTGCCCCAAAAATAAATTCATAAACTGGTGTAGGGTGGCATAAAGTATTATCGGGTACAACTCCGCCAAATTTTGCTGCTATATCACTTCCCCTAAATGCTATAGATGGAGGTAAAGTACCTTTTGAGTAATCTGTTCCCCAAGGAACCCAGGACATAAATTCAGATACTGGTAAACCATAATCACCATCACCTGAAAGGTGACAGCCAATTCTTGCTATACCATAACCAATTGCAAGCGAAGGAGCAGCTGCATCGCATATTCTTAAAAAAGGTATTTTTTTTGAACGGCTGTAAAAATAAATAAGCGCTGTTGCCAGAATTAACCCCCCGTAGAATGTTAATCCGGCAGGCGAAAAAAGTCCATCAGTTGAAAATATTTTTGAAGCAGGCATTGAAGTTATTGATTTCCATTCTTCAATAACATACAGCAATTTTGAGCCAACTACACCTCCTACCAGGGCAATAAATGTAATATTTACCGCAGTTCCTTCTTCTAATTTTTTTCTTTTAAATTCTCGCTGAAGGAGCCAGCTGGCAACTATAAAACAAATACCAAGCATTAATCCGTAACTATAAACCGGTATTGGACCAAGCTGAAATAATTTTGGGATCATTTAATATTGAGATATATTTTCTGTTTTAATTTCTATAAAACTTTTTCTTGATATGTGTGATAACTTTATAGGCGATACTTTTGATCTTAAAATACTCATTCTGAATTTGGTTTTATCAGAATCCTTTTTATCAACTGTAATACAGTATTCTGTGTTTTTAAAGTCATACATTCTGTATTCGTATCCAGCAAATCCGCTGTTTGAAAGGTCACTTACAGGTGCTGAAAAACCAAGTATATTAAAGAACAGATTTTTATTTTCTTGTTCTTGCTCTATTTTTAATAAATACTTAAAAGTTAAAAATTCTTTTGTAGTTTGAAACCTAAAAGAAATAAAATCCATTTTTTTTACTTCATCATATTCCTTAGAAATTGTTAGTTTATATTCAAACCTTTTTGGAGGTGGTTTTACTTTCTTGGTTCTCATTTGTTAAATTCCAATAATTTTTCTGCTAGTTCGCTAAAAGGTACACTATATTGAGAGCTGTTTTCCATATTTTTAAGCTGACCGGCATTTTTTTCAAGTTCATCATCGCCAACTATGTAAACAAACTGAACACCAAGCCTGTTTGCATCTCTCATTTGTGCTTTAAAGCTGCGATTCAACAGGTCAATTTCGCTAGGAATATTTTTTGCTCTTAATTCATTCATAATTTCATACGATTTCATTCTGGCAATATCATTTAAAGCAATAAAATAGATTAGTGGTTTATTTATTTTACCAAAAGTAAAACCATTTTTTTCTGCTGCAATTATTATTCTTTCTATACCGCTGCCAAAACCTGCACCAGGCGTTTCCTTGCCTCCAAGTTGTTCAATAAGCATATCATATCTCCCGCCACCGCCAATTGCATCTTGTGAACCAAGAGATTGCGATACAAATTCAAATGTTGTATCGGTATAATAATCAAGTCCCCTAACAAGCCGAAAATCTATTTCATAATTAATCTTGAGATTTTCGAGTTCATTTATTACTTTATTAAATCTTAATTTTGATTCCTCACCAAGAGTATCAAGTATTTTGGGAGCATTTTCAGTAATTTGTCTGTCGTTTTTATCTTTTGAATCAAGTATTCTTAAAGTATTTGTTTCAAAACGTCTTTTAGAATCTTCTGAAAGATCATTTATGTAATTTGCTAAAAAATCTTTTAATACATTAATATAATGTTTCCTTTCATTAGGTTTTCCAATTGAATTTATCTTAATTGTATAATTCTCTATTCCGCATCGGTTGTAAACTTCTTTTGCCATTAAAATCAACTCAACATCTGTATAAAAACTATTGCTTCCAATAATTTCAGCACCAAACTGTGTATGTTCTCGGAATCTTCCGGCTTGGGGTTTTTCGTGCCGGAACATATTTGTTATATAAAACAATTTGTGAAATGGGGATTCGTTAATCATAGAGTTTTCAATTAAAGCCCGCATTACAGGTGCAGTACCTTCAGGTTTTAGAGTCATTGAATCGCCGCTTTTATCCTCAAATGTATACATTTCTTTGCCAACAATATCAGTATCATTGCCTACTCCCCTTTTAAAAAGTTCGGTATTTTCAAAAGTAGGTGTTCTAATTTCAGAAAAGTTAAATACTGCTGAAACTTCTCTTATGATACGCTCAATATAATGCCATTTATAAATGTCCTTTGGCAATATGTCTTTTGTACCTTTTGGCTTTTTGAAATTCATTTTCCTCTAAATTTTATAAAGCAATATAGTTTTCATATTCCGCAAAATCTATGAAAAACAGCATATATTTTATGAATTTTCTTAAAATTCATAAATTACTATATTGTTTAAGTTTCCTCTCAAACAAACCAGTAAAATATATATAATATTTAAAAATTTATTTATTAAATAAAAATTTCTTTATGATAAAAGCTGTAATATTTGATCTAGATAATACACTCATAGATTTCATGAGAATGAAAAATACTGCTGTTGAAGCTGCAATAAAAGCAATGATAGATGCGGGGCTTGATTTTTCATATAATGAAATACGAACTAAAATTGATGAAATTTATTCCGAGAAAGGTATTGAATACCAGCAAGTATTTGATAATCTTCTTAATCATTTTATTGGGAAAGTTGACTATAAAATTCTTTCAGCAGGTGTGGTAGCATACAGAACAGCTCGCGAAGCAGAACTTAATACTTATCCAAAAGTGATACCTACTTTAATTAAACTTATTAAAAATGGTGTAAAATTAGGAGTAGTAAGCGATGCACCCAGTAAAGAAGCATGGCTTAGACTTACCTACATTGGGCTGCATCACATGTTTGATGCTATTGTTACATTTGATGATTCATTAGAAAGAAAACCTGCCCCCGGTCCGTTTAAGCTTGTATTAAAAAAACTTGAAGTTGAACCTGAAAATGCTTTAATGGTAGGCGACTGGGCTGAGCGGGATGTTGTTGGAGCTAAAAGTGTTGGTATGAAAACAGCATTTGCCCGCTATGGAGATACATTTGATACACAAAAACATGAAGCTGATTACGAGATAAACTCAGTTGCAGAAATTTTGGAAATTGTGAAAAAGGAGAATGGAAAATGATAAAAGGTATAGGAATAGATATAATAGAAGTTAGCCGGATTAAAAATTTAATGGATAAATACGGCGATAAGTTTTTTAATCGTATTTTAACTGAAAATGAAATTGCTTATTGTAAAAAATTCAGTGATTCTGAACTTCATTTCGCCGGCAGATTTGCTTCTAAAGAAGCATATAGCAAAGCTATTGGGACAGGTATTTCAAAGGATTTTGGATGGAAAGATGTAGAAATACTTAATGATAATAGAGGAAAACCATATATTAATCACACCAAAGATACATCTTACTCACAATTAAAATTTCATATCAGCATTTCACATACAAAACAATATGCAAGTGCAGTTGTTGTTTGTGAAGAATAATTTAGATCTCCATCGGTCTGGCTATCATAATGCCTGTTTTCTTTGAATCTGATGCTACGTAATCCTGCAATTCCTCATTTGAAATGATGACTTTTTTGCTTTTACTTGATGCATGCATAAAAAATGTTCCACCGTTTTCCTTGTAAATATAACCTGTATGAGTTACATCTAAACCCTTTATATTTGTAGTTGTTGCAATAATATCCCCTGTTTTCATAAGGTCGTATAATCTTGAAATATCATTTGTCGGAATGAAATAGTAATTTCTGGAATTAATTGCTTCTTCAGCGGCTTTTACACCATCAAGCTCAGTTGAGTTTGCTAATTGTTTATATGCTTTTGTATGAGTTGTCATAAAATTAATATTTTTACTGTACTCAACTCCACCAATTTCTGCAGTAATATTTTTTACTATACCTTTTGCTTCATTATCCCAAATCCAGTCACAAAAATAATGTAAACGGCTGGAATAACCATCAATTAAACCATCACGATACCTAATTTTCTTCAATTCAGACTTGTAATCATCAAATGTTGTTTTATCTAGTTTAATACAACGGGCAAAAGTTAGACAGTTTTCTACAAATGTTACACAATCTAGTCCTGTTAAATCAATTACTAAGCTTTCGCTCATATTTTTATCAAGAGTTCCGGCAACATAATCCGTATCAATAAAAGATTTGCCTACCTCAGCAATCACATCGCCAATTGGCTCAGATTTTATTCCTGCATCAATAAATGCCTTAAATTTCTTTTTGCATAAAATCTCATCATAATCATCCCAAAATGGTCTATTAAATGATTTTAATGTTTGCGGTATTGCACTTAAAAATATAGCACTTAATGCTGAAGATTTAATGAATTTTCTGCGTGATATTTTTGACATTACAATTTAATATAAATTAAAACGGTGAATCATTCGGAACATAGTATGAAGGTACTTCTTCAAATGCCCTATTTTCAAATTTAGCATAATTATTAATAAACGTTAGTTTAGTTTCGCCAATAGGACCATTTCGTTGTTTGCCAACAATAATTTCAGCTAAACCTTGTACTTCATGATATTTGGGATCATCTTTGCTTATATAAACCTCAGGTCGGTTTATAAATATAACCACATCAGCATCCTGCTCAATAGCACCTGACTCTCTTAGATCCGAAAGCTGAGGCCGCTTTTCCTTCCCTGCACGTTCTTCAACTTTTCGGCTCAACTGTGATAATGCAATTACTGGTATATTCAGTTCCTTAGCTAATTGTTTTAATCCGCGGGTTATGTATGCTATTTCAAGATGTCTATCTAAGTTTCCTTTGTTTGAAACTTCCATAAGCTGAAGGTAATCAACTATTATCATATCAATATTTTCCAAAGTTTTCATTCTTCTGGCTTTTGAACGTAATTCCAGAAGACTTAAGGGGGAGGACTCATCAATTATTAAGTTAATTTTATTACCCATAAGCCGAGGGGTTTGTTTTGCAATTTTATTCCAGTCAGATTCAGGCAGTCTGCCAGTTTTTAACTTTGCAATATCAACTCTAGACTCCAGACAAATAAATCTTAATGAAAGCTCACGGTTGCTCATTTCAATAGAAAAAATACCTATATTTTTGCCATGATCAATTGCAGCATTTCTTGCAAAATTAAGTGCCAGCGCAGTTTTACCATGTGAAGGTCTGCCGGCAATAATAATAAGTTCAGAATTTTGAAATCCTCCGGTTAATGCATCAATTTTTTCGTAACCGCTTGGTACACCAAAAACGGTGGAACCTTTTTCATGTCTTTCGTGAATTGATTCAACATAATCCATAGTAGCACGGACTTCATCTTTAATATATGAATAATTCTTTTTTTGAAGATAATTAGTAACTTCAAGTATCTCCTGCTGAGCTTTATCTAGCAAATTTTCTGTATTTACTGTGGGATCATAACACTTTTCATTAAGAGAATATGTCAGCAAAATCATATCACGTTTTATCCAGTACTCTAATATCTTATGTGCAGAGTATACTATACTTTCTTGAGATGAAAACGCAGTTGAAAGCTCTGCAAGGTAATACGGTCCGCCAACAGCATCAAGCTCCCCTCTTGATTTTAGCTCCTCTGTTAAAGTAATAATATCAACAGGTTCGTTTCTATCCTTTAGTTCACTTATAGCTTTAAATATTAGCCCGTTTGCCTGAACATAAAAGTGTTTTGGTGTTAAAATAGTATTTACTGCATCAATTAAAGCATTATCAATTATCATACCTCCAAGAATATTCATTTCTAGCTCACGGCTATGCGGGGGAACTTTTCCACCGTAAAGAACTTCTTCGGGTATATTTTTAAGCTCAGTTATATTTGAATTTTTCAGTCTAGCCATTGAAGTAGATGGTAATTAACATTTTCAATTATGTTGTTAACATTTTGAACCGTGTTTATTCACATTAATTAACCAAAAATTGACAAAATTTGTTTTATAAATATAAGAGAATATATAGAAAAATAATATTAATTAAAACATATCAGTGGTAATTAAATTAAATTATTTCATAATTTTTATAATGATTTTTAAGTAATATAATATATAAATTTAGTTACTCCCGTGTGTATTTAGCGTTTTTCCGGTATCTGCTTCATATATTTTTTTGAATTGAAGCATATCTTCCCACGTCAGACGTTTCCAATGGGGATTCCTTAAAAGTGCTGCAGGGTGAAATGTAACTCTAACTTTCCATCCTTTATATTCATGTGTTTTGCAGCGAATTTTATTTAATGGGTCTTTTGTTTTTAATATTGATTCTGCTGCAACTTTACCCAGTAATAGAATTAACTTTGGATTTAAAAGTTTAAGCTGTTTATCAAGGTAAGGACGGCATAATTCAACCTCATCGGGAGCGGGATTCCGGTTCCCCGGCGGGCGGCATTTCAAAATATTACAAATATAAACTTCTTCTCTTTGAAACCCTGTTGCAATAAGTATCTTGTTTAGTAATTGACCTGCTTTACCCACAAATGGCTCTCCTTGTGCATCTTCATCAGCTCCCGGTGCTTCTCCTATTATTACAACATCCGCATTTTGATTTCCGGTACCAAAAACAAAATTAGTTCGCATTTTACCCAATCCGCATTTCATACAGGTATTTATCTTACTGTTTAACTCTTCAAGTGTTTCAGAAAATTCCCATTCTTCACGTTTAATATTTTCATTGCCAAATATATCTATTTCAGCAATTGCAGCTTTATTGTTAATTTTATTCAGATTATTAACACTTCGTTTGGCATTAACTTTATTCTGCACCGGTTCATTTATTGTTAATTTATATCCATCCGGCAGGTTTTTATCTAAATAGAGTTTATCTGAGTAAAACCTGTTAAAGGTTTTTACATATTGTTCAGTATCTGAAATTATTTTTTGTAATTTATCGTTGCTCAAAATGAATTATAAACCATTAATAATTTTATCAAATATTATCATTGACGCCTCAAATTTTGTCATTAAATTAAATGACCTGGTTTTCATTTTTTTATCAATTAATGAAAATACATTTGTATCTGTACCAAAACCTGCACCTTTTATTTTTGGATTGTTTACAACAATCAAATCCAGATTTTTACGCTTCATTTTTTCTTTGGCATATTTTATTTCATTCTTTGTTTCAAGTGCAAAACCTACAAGTTTAAATTTTTTCTTATTTTTCCCAAGATACTCCAGAATATCAACAGTTTTTTCGGTTTCGATCTTTAAATCATTATCATTTTTTTTAATTTTTTCAGATTTAATATATTTCGGTTTAAAATCAGCAACCGCAGCTGACATAATTACAATATCAATACCATTTAAATTTTCTTTCACAGCTTTAAACATTTCTGCTGCTGTATTTACATAAATTCTGTTAATTCTTCGGGGTGTTTTTAGTAAGGTAGGTCCGCTTACCAATGTAACTTCAGCACCTCGTTGCGAAGCAGCTTTTGCTAATGCAAAACCCATTTTCCCGCTTGAGTAATTCCCAATAAATCTTACCGAATCTATCGGTTCATAAGTTGGTCCGGCTGTAATAAGTACTTTTTTGCCTTTCAGGTCTTTTTTTACACCGTTTAAATGCTTTAAAGTTTCTTTATAAATCGTTTCTGCCTCAGGCAGTCTGCCTATACCACTTAAACCGCTTGCAAGTTCACCGGCTTCAGGTTCAATCACCCAATACCCCAATTCTTTAAGGTCAGATACATTTCTTGCCGTAACCTCATTCAGATACATATCTTCATCCATAGCCGGTGAAATTATAACCGGGCAACGGGCAGAAAGGACTGCAGCAGTCAAAAAATTATCGCTAATTCCAAATACCAGCTTTGCAATTGTATTTGCTGTTGCTGGAGCAACTACAAATATATCAGCCCATAAACCGGTATTTACATGATATGTTTTGGTCTCAACTGTTTCAATATTTTCAGGGGTAACTTCCGGAAACATTTTTACAAATACTTCATTCCCTGATAAAACAGAAAGAGTAACTGGAGATACAAAATTTAAAGCGGAAGGAGTCATAATAACTTTGACTTCCGCTCCGCTTTTTTTATATAATCTTACAAGTTCACAGCATTTATAGGCTGCAATTCCACCGGTAATTCCCAGCAGTATTTTCTTTCCGTTAAGTTCCATGCAAATATACTTAAATTTAAAATGCCGGTAGAAGAGATTAAACAGAAATTATAACCTGATTTAATGAAGTATATAAATATTAATCTTCTTCCGCATCTTCAGATCTGACTCTGAATTCAAGTTCATTATCTAAAAGTTCATCAAGACCCTTTTCTGTTGGTTTTGGTCGAGTTTCAAACTCTACACTGATATTCATCTTATCTTTGCTAACAACTGTATCATCAGCTTCTTCATCGGCTTTTATTAACGGCTCAACACGCTGGTTATATTCAAGTTTCTGTTCATCATTTATTTGTCTTGCACGTTTTGCTGCTACAACTACAGCTTCGTAAATATTACCTGCTTTTGATTCTACTTCTTCAATTTCAAGTGGGGTAATTTTCATTTTAATTGCTCCTTAATGTTTATATTTTATTTTTAATATATTTTCTTATAATTGACTCAGTTTCTTTTACTGCTTTTTTAAGTCCATTGCTGTTATCCACAATATAATCAAACTTAACTTTTAATTCTGACTCCATTTTAAATCGGGATGCACGTTTTTCTATCTCTTCGGGTGATTCAGTATTTCTGTTCTTTAATCTTGTAAGTAAAACATCAAAAGGTACGTCAATGAAAATCAGAACAGATTGCGGAAACATCTTTTTTATTGAAAGACCGCCTTTAACATCAACATCAAAAATCATAATTTTACTGCTGTGTAGATATGGTTCAGCTTGACTTTTCAGTGTTCCATATTGATTCCCGTGAACTTCTTCAGTTTCAATAAACTCTTTATTAGCTTTTTTACGGTTAAATTCTTCAACAGATAAAAAGAAATAATCTCTACCTTCTGTTTCTTCCGGTCTTTTTTTACGGGTTGTTGCTGAAACTGAAAACGAAATATCAGGTATTACTTTAAATAACTCTGTGATTATTGTGGTTTTACCTGCTCCGCTTGAAGCACAAATTACAAAAAGCATTTTTTAAAAAAATTTAATATCGTTAAATTTTTAGATTATAAAAAGCCGATAATTATTGCAGGAAATTATTCAATGTTTTGAAGCTGTTCTTTAATCTTTTCTAATTCTTCCTTCATTTCAACAACATACTGTGAAATTTCTGAATTATTTGACTTTGATGCTATTGTATTTATTTCTCTGTTTATTTCCTGAACAAGAAAATTAAGCCTTCTGCCGGAAAGTTCTTTCTGTTTGACATTATTACGAAAATAATTAATATGTGACTGTGCCCTGATAACTTCTTCTGTGATATCAAGTCTATCACTAATTAAAATCAGCTCATACTCAATTCTGTTATTATCTGTTTCTATTTTTGTTTCAGCAATAAGGTTATTTACTTTTTCCATCATTTTACGTTTTAATTCTGAAATATTATTCCCTGAAAGTTTTATAACTGAATCAATTTTCTTTTCAATTGAAGTTAGGCGCAATAGAATATCTTTTTCAAGAACTTTCCCTTCTTTTGATTTCATCTTCATCAGGTCATTAACTGCCGCAATAATAATTTTTTTAATATCATTCCAGTAATCAGCCAGTTCATCAGAATTATCACCTTTAAATAACTCAGAAAACTTTAAAATATGCTCAAGTTTTATATCTTCTTTAATTCCGGTTGATTTCTTAATATTTACAAGCAGTTTAAAATATTCTTTTACAGCTTCGGGCTTAATCTGCATGGCAGTTTCAGTACCGTTATTTCTCTCAATTGAAAGCATAACATTTATTTTACCTCTTGAAATTTTATGACCAATTATTTCCTTAATTTCAGATTCTTTTTCTGATATAGCCATTGGCAGGCGGGCAGATACTTCAAGGTATTTACTGTTAATACTCCGTAATTCAATACTTATTTTTAATTTTTTCAGCCTTTTGGATGCTTTGCCAAAGCCTGTCATACTTATTATCATATGGTTTTAACTTATATTATTTATTCTTAAATTTTCTTGTTTAATTTGGGTTTTGGATTTTTTATAAGTGTGTGGTGCTGAAAAAGACTTTCAGGTTTTTGCAGATAATGCTTACTTAACTCTGAAGTGAGGTGAGTAAATACTTCCTCAATTGAATCAGCCATATAAAATAGTTTCAAATCTTCGTATTTAATTAAATGCTTATCAGCCAGCCCCTGAAAGTTTATAATATTATTCCAAAATTTTTTATCATAAATTACAATTGGCATTTTTTTTCTGATCTTTCCTGTCTGTACCAGTGTCAATAGTTCAAATAATTCATCCATTGTGCCAAAACCTCCCGGCATTATTACCAATGCTTTTGCAAGATATGCAAACCAAAATTTGCGCATAAAAAAGTAATGAAATTCAAAATTTAATGCTGGGGTAATATATGGATTTGGAAGCTGTTCAAACGGCAGGCTGATATTTAATCCAATTGACTTTCCGCCTGCTTTTTTAGCACCCCTGTTTGATGCTTCCATTATTCCGGGTCCGCCACCTGAACAAACTACAAATCTGTGCCCGGGCTCATGTTTTAATGACCAAGTAGTTAACATCTGTGAAAGTTTAACAGTATCTTCATAATATCTGGACATTTCTAAATCAATTTCAGCCATTTTTATACTCTTTGCAGAGCGTTTTTTTTGATTCACAGCCGATTTCAGATTTTTTAATGCAGTACTTTTAGGAAGCAGTCTGGCTGAACCGTAGAATACTATTGTATCACGAATATTTTCTTTACGAAAGCGATATTGAGGTTCCATGTATTCTGCAGAGATACGCAATACTCTTGCTGCTGGTGAATTTAGGAATTTGTTATCATTATATGCTTTTAATGCTTTAGCTAATTTATTATTAGAATTTTTCATTATTTAATTGTTAAGTAGTCTTCCGCCTTCAACCGGTATTACATGTCCTGTTAGATAACTGCACTCTAAAATAAACTCAACAGCTGAAATAATATCTGAAGGTGAACCGTATTTTTTTAAAGGTATTTTATTAACATCAGTTTTTGATGGTGTACCTTTTTCTTCGCCTTCAATAATTATTGTTCCCGGTGATATTGCATTTACTCTTATTTTTGGCGCTAGTTTTTTTGCAAGCAGATATGTTAATTTGATAAGTCCGGTTTTTGATGTACTATACGGAAAATATCCGGTCCAATTCTGCATACCGCCTAAAGATGTCATGTTTATAATAACTGGTGATTGTGACTTGTTAAGATATTTTACTGCTGATTGTGTTACAAACAAAGGTGCTGTTAAATTAACTGAAATTGTATCATTAAACAGCTTTTCAGTAATTTTTGCAAATTCTACTTTTTTAATTACACCGGAATTATTAACAAGTACATCAATCTTTTTAAATTCGCTGCCTATTTTAGTAATAGTTTTTTTAATTGATGATACATTCTTAAGATCACATTTATAAAGTTTGTAACGTATATCAAAAGCATTCAACAGTTCTTTGGTGCGTTTTACTTCAGCAGCACTGCTTGAATTATATATTAATGCGAGATCATAACCTTTTGAAGCCAAATATAGTGCAATTTGCCTGCCAAGACGTCTTACACCACCTGTTATGAGTGCAGATTTATTCATACTTAGAATTTTGTAAATGGTGATTTATAATTTAAATTAAAATAAACTCTTTGCTATTTGCTACCTGATAATATGATGTTGTACCCTCGACAGGAGTCGAACCTGTGGCCTGCGGTTTAGGAAACCGACGCTCTATCCTACTGAGCTACGAGGGCTAAATATTCCGATTATCACAACTACAATATGATTTAAAGCAGGATAAACCTTAAAAAAGTGCAATAATTCACAAATATACAAATTAATGATAAGAGATAAAACTGATTAAATGGCTTTAGTGAGCATAAGAAGTCTGAAGTTTAAAATTAATGGATTTTTTTTATCCAAACTTTATAAGAAATCACTTTAGGGCTTTAAATCCCCTTTCCAAAGCAATGAGGAGTTCTAATTTTATGTTTGTTCACAATTGACAACTTGAAAGTAAAATTTAAATTATGAGAGAAACCTAAAATTAGTTAAACATCCCGTAAAATTACTTTTTTTGATAATCGTATTTGTGTGATAAATACAATAAAACCAAACCAAATACAGGTAACAGAATGTCTGTCCAAAGCATAATTCCGGCATTTCCGGGTGCAAAATTACCTTTAGCAATAATTTCATAAATGTGTCCACCGGCAGCTCCCCACAAAAAAGCAGCAGTACTTATAATCAGTGCCATTCTCATCCCAAAGTTTTTTTTAACAGCTAATAAACCAACAATTCCAAAACCTAAACTGGCATAACCAACTTCCATTTGAAACGGACTATCTGCCCAGCCAATAAATTGAGCAGCAGTTTCATGAAATACCGTGTGCATAACTGCATTATAAACCCAGGAAATACCATGTGCCCAAAAACAAAAATATTTGAAAAATTTTTCAACAATAAATGCTTTTGAAGATTTATCTTTATTTCTAAAAATTGCGATAAAAGAAAAAATTAATCCAATAGCAAAAAATGTGAGTGTAAAATTGCTCAATAAGTATTGTATAATATTTTTCATAACACATTATTAATTAAATTTAATAAATTAACCGTATTTAGATAACCAAATTATTGATTTAGTACATATTTAAACAAATTAAAATATTAAAACTTTCGGGTTCACATTAATTAGGGTTTCGATGAACAAGTTAGCATATTTTCACATCAACTGACTGATTAGTACATAGTGCTGCAATACAATATTTGTTTATTCAAACCTTAATAACTAAACTCATCATCTTTGGGATTTTTGGCTTTTTCTAAAGCTTCCAGAAACATTATGACTCGATGATTTAAGCTATCCAACAGCTCTATAACTATCCCAAAGCTTAAATACAGCATACCTGAAACAATTGAGGAAAGTATTATTGCACCTCCTGCAACAATTTTAATAAGATATATCTGCTCATTATACGGATTAGGGACACCCTTAAAACTGGCATATAATGTTAAAGCATCAGAAATAACATATATACCTGCAATTATTCCGATAAAAATTGTTACAAATCCTAAAATTTTAAGTAGTGTTTGCATTATTTAAGTATTTTCATTTAACAAAGATAATAATAAAATAAAACAATATTAACACTTTTAAATTTAGTAAGAAATTTGATTGTTTAATACTTATAAAATCCCTGCCGCGTTTTTCTGCCAAGTAGCCCTGATTCAACCATTTTCTGCTGCAACGGACTTGGCTTGTATTTTGGATCATAAAAAAATGCTTCGTAAACTGATTTAGTTACAGAAAGATTTACATCAATTCCAATCAGATCCATTAATTCAAACGGACCCATTGCAAATCCGCCTTCTTCTTTCATTAAATTATCTATGATTGCCGGTTCCATTGATTCCTCACTAAGGATTTTCAATGATTCACCATAAAATGCTCTCGCTACCCTGTTAACTATAAATGCAGGTGTATCTTTACAAATTACCGGCACCTTTCCCATTTTTTTACAGGTATCTATAATTGAATTAATTGTATCATCTGATGTAAACTCGCCTTTTATTACTTCAACAAGCTTCATAATATTTGCAGGATTAAAAAAATGCATCCCTGCAACCCTTCCGGGGTTATTTTTAACTGCAGTTGAAATTGTGGTAATAGAAAAAGAAGAAGTATTTGTTGCAAGAATTGTCTCGGGTTTTGTGATTTCGTCCAGTTTTGAATATAATTCCTTTTTAAGTTTTATATCCTCAATTGCAGCTTCAATTACCAAATCACAATTTGAAAGTCCTGTAAGCTGTGGTGTATTTTTTAAATTAGCTTCTGCCGATAATCTTTTTGCTGAATCAATTTTACCTTTACCTTCCAGCTTAGTCCATCCTTTTTTGATTTCAGTAATAGCATTTTTCACTGTATCCGGGCTAATATCATAAAGAATGGTATTAAATCCGTTTAATGATGAGGCAGCAGCTATACCACTGCCCATTGTTCCGGCTCCAATTATGCCAATTATTTTAATCATAAAATTTATTATTCAATATTTCTTTTACTTTAGCTCAATTTCTTTGCCTGTTTTAGCTGACTCATATATAGCATCAATAATTTTCATTCTATCCAATGATTCAGCGCCTTCTGAAAGTGAAGGTTTGCCCGTTCTAACTGAATTGATAAAATTATTAAGTTCATATTCGTAAGAACGCTTAAACACATTTGCAGGTTTTTCGATTTTAACCGGAGTAACATTTACAAGTGTATCATGCATATTTTTATAAATTCTTAAAGGATTTATACTTGATGAACCCTCTTTACCGTACACATTACAGTAAAACATATCGTTTGAGCGGTGCAAAGACCAGCTAGTTTCAATTGAAATAGTTGCTCCGTTAAAGAATCTAAGAAATACAAACGATGAGTCTTCAACATCTTTGAATGTATGATTGTAATTTACAGCTGAAACTGATTTTATTTTTGGAAATTTCATCATCCAAAGAGCAATATCCAGAACTACTATGCCAAGATCCATAAATACGCCGCCGCCTGACTCAGTTTTATTCACCGACCATTTTTCAGAAGTGCTCTTTTTCTTTAAATAACCGGTTTTGATATAAAATATTTCACCAAGTTCTCCTGTTGAAACAAAGCTTTCCTGCATCATTATTTCGGGCAAAAAACGATTATTCATACCAACCATCAAAAGTTTTTTTGCCTTTTTGGCTGCTGAAACAGTTTCAAATGCTTCGTTGTAATTTCTTGCAAGGGGTTTTTCAACCAAAATGTTTAGTCCTTTTTTAAATCCTTTTAGTGCCTGTTCTTTATGCTGTGATGTTGGCGTTGTTACAATCATGCAGTCTGCTTCAACATTATCAAGCATTTCATCTATATTGTAGTATGCATGTTTTACATTATATTTAGCTGCAATAGTTTTGGTTTTAGAGCGGTCAATATCGCAAATTCCTGCTATTTCAACATTATCAATTTTATTAAGAATAGGTAAATGCACTACTTGAGCTATTCCGCCTAAACCTGTTATTAATAATCTTATCTTTTCCATTTTATTTGAAGAATTTTATTTTCAATGAAATTTAAAAAATATAGAAAGTGTATGTATAAAAAAAGTCAAGTTACCCGGATCACACAATCATTTACTTACCGTTGCTTTCTTTCGAACCTGGCGGGGTTGGGTAAAAAACTGTTGCCCGGGACTTGACTTAAAATCTTTAAACCATTTTAGGTGAAGCTTTTTTAATTTTAAACAATCTGTTTATATTTAAGCTATCCCTGAAAACCAAATACATACCAACAATACCTAAAATTATATTGGCTATCCACATACTTAAAAAAGGACTTAAGAACTCTCTATCAGCAAGTTTTTCTCCCCCAATTAAGCATGCCCAATATAGCAAGAAAAA
Source organism: Ignavibacteria bacterium (assembly GCA_020852705.1). Lineage (GTDB taxonomy): Bacteria > Bacteroidota > Ignavibacteria > Tepidaquicellales > OLB5 > OLB5. Next base: position 70,710 of record JADZAP010000012.1, read on the forward strand.
TCCTAAACTCATACCGGAAGCTACTCCAAATCCACCTTTACGCGTTATCATTCCAAGCGGTGCCCCAATTAAAACAAATACAACACAAGCAAAGGGTATTGAATACTTTTTATAAATTTCCACCAGATACATGTTAGCTTGTTTATCATTTGCTTTTAATACCTGAGTTTGATTTAAGTATTTTTGTTTAAACCCTTTATATCTGTTTATTAATGATTTTACTTTCAGCTTGTTTATTGCAATTTCAGAGCTATCAAGATTTGCAGTATCATACTTAATCTCTGAGAATTCTTTTACCAAAGCCTGCATTTGTAAAATTGTATTATCCCAATCTTTAAAGTAGCCGGTCTTAATATTATTAACAATGCTCCTCATTGAATCTGCACTTAACTCTCTATCCCCTCTTGAAAAAGCATTTTCATCTGAACTAGTAAAACCAAAACCGGATGCATTAATTGTAACAATATGTTTTTCAAACTTTATTTTCCGGTAAGAACCATTTGGATTTTTCTTTTCTATCTGGTGAATTTCACCATTAAAAAGATCTAAAATGATCTTAGAATAATCCTTGGAAAAATTAATTTGTCCGCTATCTGCAGTCAGAGTATTTGAATAAACAGGATTTGAATTATCAATAATAAATACACCTTCAAGCTTGTTAGAATTTTCATGAGTTTTTCGCACCAGCAAATTATAACCGCTAATATCATCTGTAAATCTGCCTGCTTCTATAACAAATGTAGGTTTTGTACGCTGAATATCTGTCATAAGAATCTTTGTTCGGTGATTTGCCTCTGGCAGAACTTTGTTATTAAAAAGAATAAGTCCGTAGCATAAAACACCTGAAAATATCAAAACGGGCAGAACAAGTCTGAATGTACTAATGCCTGAAGAACGCATTATTACTGTTTCGTTGGTTGATGACAAAGAACCGAAAGCCATTAGCGCAGCAATTAAAACAGCCATTGGTCCTGCTAAAGTGACCATCCACGCTAAATTAAGAGTAATAAGCTGTGTAATTATCCACCAGCTTAACCCTTTTCCTACCAGATTATCAATATATTTATAGATAAACTGGAACGTAAAAACAAAAATAACAATAAAAAAAGAAATTATAAATGGAGCAAAATGTGCCTTTAGTATATAGCGATATATCAGCATTTATCAGTTTTTATGAATGACATAAAATATACAGGTTTTTAAAAATCTTCAATTATTCAGATCAAGTTGATAATTACTTTAATACACCTAATTTTTTCCCAACAATTTCAAATGCATTTATTGCTTTATCAAGATGTTCTTTTTTGTGTGCTGCTGAAACCTGTACCCTAATCCTTGCCTGACCCTTTGGTACAACCGGGTAATAGAAACCAATAACATATATTCCTTCATCAAGCAGCATATTAGAAAAATCCTGTGATAACTTTGCTTCATACAGCATAACAGGTGTAATTGGATGTGTACCTTCTTTGATATCAAATCCTAGTTTGCTCATTTTTTCTCTGAAATACTTAGTATTTGATTCCAGCTTATCACGTAATTCAGTTGTGGATGAAAGCAGATCAAATACAACAATTGATGCACCAACAATAGAAGGTGCAAGAGAGTTTGAAAAAAGATAAGGTCTAGACCTCTGGCGCAGCATTTCAATTATTTCTTTCCTTCCTGTTGTGTAGCCGCCCATTGCTCCGCCTAAAGCTTTTCCAAGTGTCCCGGTAATAATATCAATTTTACCTAATACTCCGCAATACTCAGTTGAGCCCCTGCCTGTTTTTCCCAAGAATCCTGCTGCATGACACTCATCAACCATAGTTAAACAATTATTTTCTTCTGCAATTTCAGAAATTTTATCAAGTTTGGCAATGTAACCATCCATGCTGAAAACACCATCAGTAACTATCAGAATACTTTTAGCTCCATTTTTCTGAGCTTCATTAATTTTATTCTTCAAATCATCCATATCACTGTTTTTATATCTGTAACGGGCTGCTTTGCAAAGTCTGATACCATCTATAATGCTTGCATGATTAAGTTCATCTGAAATAATTGCATCAGTTTCGTTTAGGATTGGTTCAAATACTCCCCCATTAGCATCAAAGCAGGCAGCATAAATAATGGAATCATCTGTGTGGTGAAATTCAGCTATTTTTTGTTCAAGTTTTTTGTGAATATCCTGTGTTCCGCAAATAAAGCGGACTGATGACATTCCGAAGCCATGAGAATCAAGTGTTTTTTTTGCTGCGTCAATTACTTTTGGATGCGAAGAAAGCCCAAGGTAATTATTAGCACAAAAATTAATGACTTCTTTTCCTGATTCAAGTTTTATTACAGCATCTTGAACAGAGGTAATTACACGTTCATTTTTATAGAGCCCTTCAACTTTCATGTTTTCAAGCTCATTGTTTAATTTTTCTAGTAAATTATGCATATCACTTAAATCAGTTATTTTATAAATTCTTCAAAGATAAAGATTTTAGATTTATTTGATTATCCCAAAAAATATGGTGAATAGTATTTATTTTTCTCATTAAAAATCAATTACATTGAAGAATTTGATAATAATATTTAAATTACTTTTATAATTTAAATTAAATTATTATGGATTTAGCTAAAAATGAAATTACAGTTAACACAACAATTAATGCTGAAATTAAAAAAGTATGGAAATTATGGAATGAACCCGAACATATTGTAAAATGGAATTATGCTTCTGATGATTGGCATACGCCAAGTGCAACAAATGATTTGAGATCAGGAGGCAGGATAACTGCAAGAATGGAGGCAAAAGACGGAAGCGAAGGATTTGATTTTGAAGGCATATATGATGAAATTTTACCATATAAATTAATAAAATACACATTGGGAGATAGCAGAAAAGTAGCTGTTAAATTTAATTATTCAGAAAACAGGACAATAATAACTGAAACTTTTGATGCTGAAGATCAAAATCCCCTGGAATTGCAGAAAAATGGATGGCAGGCAATTTTAAATAATTTCAAAAAATATGCAGAGTCAATTTAATTATTTTATAAGTAATAAAAAAAGCCGCGTAAAGCGGCTTTAAATAAAATTTAAAAAAAATTTATTTTGTCATTACAGTTTTAATTTTAACATTTCCTGTTGAGTTGTCCTCTTCCGGAATAAGTTCTGTAACGTTGCTGTTTTCAGTTTTCATTGAACATTTTCCATTAAAAGTACTGCCGCTTTCCGTTATTAAACTTCCAACAATTATATCTCCGCTCAGCCATGCTCCTTTTTTAAGTTCAAGTCTTTGAGTTTCTATATTACCATCAACAGTTCCCATAATTACAACTTCTGAAACCGATATACTGCCTGAAATTTTACCTGATGTACCAATTATAACCCCGCCATCACCAGTAAGATCTCCTTTAATATAGCCATCTATTCTTGTAGCTGTTGGGATAAAAAAACTTCCTTCTACTCTACAGCCTTCCCCTATTAATGATTTTATATCTTTTGCAGAAACTGATTTATTTGTAACCGGGTTGTTTAATTCAGGTTCTTTGTTTTTTAATTTAACTCCAAACATTAATTTACCTCCTTTTAACGAAAAATTTATTTATTAAATTATTATAATTAGTTTAACATCTTTATTATTCTGTTTACCTTAACTACTTAATATACTTTAACATAAGGTTCTGGGTTGATATCATCATTATTTCTCCTAATTTCATAATGAATGTGAGGTCCGGTTGACCTGCCGGTTGAGCCTAAAAATCCAATAACATCGCCGGCTTTTACAAATTGACCCTGCACAACATTTACTTTTGTTAAATGACCATATAATGTCTGCAGACCGCATTTATGATCTAACACAACTGCATTTCCGTAACCGTTATAATTGTCGCATCTGTTTACAATACCATCGGCAGTTGCAAAAATTTGGTCGCCCATAGGACCTTTAATATCAATACCAGGATGGAATTCACCGCTATAACCTCCAAATGGGTTTTTACGATAACCGTAATTTGAGCTTAAGATTCCATTGTAAGGATATCCCATTGGTATATCTCTCATCATACCGGAAAATAATATTGATCTTTCTTCCACTTCGTTTATTTTAGAAACTATTGTTTCCTGCTTGCTGTTGCTTGGTTTTCCTCCGGAATTTTCAGGATTTATAATACCCCTATCCAAAAGATAAATGTTTATCATCGAAAGATTATTATCTATCCTGTTAAGTTTTTGGCTTAATTCAAGACTATCGTATTTTTGAAGTTTAGTGTTTACTTCAAATAGCTGACTGTTTAAGCTGTATTTATCAACACTTACCTTAACTGAATATGCAAATATTACAAAAAAGAGAACTAGTATTGCTGTTAAAGCAGAACCAGCTGCAATTAGATATTTCTTGTGATTTATTATAAAGGTTTTGTTAATTGTTAAAGTTTTTATTGGTTCATCTTCTTTTCCAATTAACTGTATGGTTAATTTTTTTAAATCCATAGAAAATTTTAGTGTTTAAATTTGTTTAAGAACCTAACACTGAATTTTATGTATAAAATTCAAATGTAGTTTACAAAAAACCCTTGCCATTTTCCCCAAAAAGGCATCTCCATTAACCCGAAATTTTAGCGGTAGAACTTCAAATATAAGGAAGAAATAAGGATAAATCAATGATTTACGGTAATAATCTTTAATTTAATTAAAATTTATTATCTTCTTTTATTAGTAAAGTTATATCATTTACTTAAAGTATATTTTAATATATAAATGGAATTATCCTCTTTGTACGGGAAATATATGAAGTATATTCAGGAAACTTTTTAGAAAGAAGTTTTTCTTCCATTGATGATTTTATGATGAAAAACAAAAATAACACTGGAAGCCACAAAAGATTTATAAATGCTTGAAAATATAAAATAACTCCTGTCATTAATATTACTACAGCTAAGTACATTGGATGCCTAATAAATTTATAAAATCCTGTCGTTTTTAATATTGAATTTTTAAGTGGTACCGGATTTGGTGACATATATTGCCCAAAACTGAAATATATGAGCATAATAAGCAATACACCAATAAGAATAAGGGTTACACCAATATAATGAATTGCAGAAAAAAGAGGTCTATCTATGTATTTGAATTCAGCTGCTGAAGATATACAAATTAATGCAAGCAAGAGAAATTGTATAAGAACAAATAACCACCCTTTTAATTTATCTTTCATGTAAATTTTTATGCATGGGCTTCAAACCAGTTTACACCTTCTCCTGTTTCAACTTCAATAGGAACATTCATTTTAATAGCATTTTTCATTTTATTACGAACAATTTTTTTTACAGTATCTAACTCACTTTTTTCACAATCAAACACAAGTTCATCGTGTACCTGTAAAATCATTTTAGATTTAAGTTTTCTTTTATTGAATTCATTAAAAATATCAATCATCGCAATTTTAATCATATCTGCAGCAGTTCCCTGAACAGGCATATTAATAGCAATTCTTTCATCCCGCTGTCTAACAACTGAATTCTTGTTATTTATATTAGGTAAATACCTTCTTCTGCCGGCAAGAGTTTCTGTGTAACCTTTAGATCTTGCAAATTCCTTGGTTTTTTCTAGCCAATTATTAATTGTTGGGAAATTAGTAAAATAAGTTGAAATTATATCACGTGCTTCCCTCTGGTCAATATTAAGTCTTTGAGCAAGTCCAAATGCCTGAATACCATAAATGATACCAAAATTTACTTCCTTAGCTTTTCTTCTCATATTTGGATCAACTGCATCAGGTTTAACTTTAAATATTCTGGAAGCGGTTTCGCGGTGTATATCATGTTTACGTTCAAATGCTTTAATCATATTTTCATCACCAGAAAGATGAGCCATAATTCTGAGCTCAATTTGCGAATAATCTGCAGAAAGCAATATATTCCCTTTCTTATTCGGTAAAAATGCTTTTCTTAAACTTCTGCCTATATCAGTTCTTATTGGGATATTTTGCAGATTAGGATTTGCACTCGAAAGTCTCCCCGTGGCAGCAACAGTTTGGTTATAACTTGTATGAATTTTCCCGGTTTTTTTGTTAATTATTTCAAGCAAACCTTCAGTATATGTTGAGCGAAGCTTGGTTACAGTCCTGTAATCCAGAAGTTTCAATGCAATTGGATGTTCATTTCTCAACTCTTCAAGTACTTTAGTATCAGTTGAATACCCGGTTTTAATCTTGCGTTTTGCTTCAAGCTGAAGTTTATTAAAAAGAACATCAGCAAGCTGTTTAGTGCTGTTTATATTGAATTGAATTCCGGCTTGTTGATATATTTCTTTCTCAAGTCGTTTTTCAGCTTTCTTAAGTTCTTCATTAATTTCACCAAGTATATTTGTATCTACTCTAACTCCGGTAAACTCCATATCTGCCAATACTTCAACAAGCGGAAATTCAATTTCTTTACACAAGTTATCAAGGCTTATTTTTTTAAGTTCATATTCTAATCGGTGATATAATCTTAAAGTTACATCCGCATCTTCTGCTGCATAGTCACTAGCTTGTTTAAATGGTACTTTATCCATAGTTATTTGAGTATTAGCTTTACCGCTGCCTATAAGCTGAGTAATTGGCACACATTTATAATTCAAATACTGCTCACTTAGGTTATCCATTTTATAATTTGATTCTGGTTTTAAAACATATGCGGCAAGCATTGTATCAAAAGAGGGGTTTTTTAGCTCTAAACCATAATTTTTCATTACCATCATGTCATATTTAATATTCTGCCCAATTTTACCAATTTTTTTATCTTCAAGAACAGGTTTCAAATCAGTAAGTGCAGTTTCAAGGTCAATATTAGGTAATTTTTCATTTTTAAAATCTGTATTCTTTTTTTCTTCAGCAATTTTTCCAAAAAGATCTGTTTCAGCATTTTCGTTAAATAGAATTGGAACATAAAATGCTTCTGCTTCATCAAAACTAAATGATAAACCTACAAGTTCAGCATTCATTGGATCTTCACTGGTTGTTTCCGTATCAAAAGAAAATTCATCAGTTTTCTTCAGTTTTTTACATAGTCTTTTAAACTCATCATTGGTTTTTATTGTATAATATTTATGCTGAAAAGAATTAATATCCTGCAATGAACTTTTAAATGAGGGTGGCTTCTCAAGAAGTGTTGGTTCTTCTATTGCGACTGCCTGAATACTTACACTTTGTTCAGTTGAACCAATGAGCTTTTTAAGTAATGATTTAAACTCCAGTTCTGTAAATAATTTTTCAAGCAATGAAACATTTTTTTCTGAATATGTTAGCTTATGAAAATCAATCTTTAGAGGCATATCACAGTGTATTGTAGCAAGCTCTCTTGATAAAAATGCATCTGATTTATAAGTAATAAGGTTTTCTTTCAGTTTTGGTTTAGTTATTTTTTCTATATTTTTATACAGATTATCAAGTGACCCATAGGTTTGTATTAAAGCTGATGCAGTTTTTTCACCTATCCCCTTTATACCCGGAATATTATCAACTTTATCACCCATTAAAGCAAGAATATCTATGACACTTTCAGGACCAACACCAAATTTCTCTTTTACTGCCGCAGAATCGATAATTTCCACATCGCTTACTTTCTGTCCCTGCATGCTTCTGGCAGGTTTGTACATCTTTATATTTTTATTAACCAGCTGCATATAATCTTTATCAGATGTTACCATGAAACTCATAACACCCTCTTTTTCGGCACGTTTTACTAAAGTCCCAATTATATCATCGGCTTCAAAACCATGCTGCTCTATCATCGGAATATTATATGCTGAAATAACTTCTTTAATTTTATCAATTTGCGGGCGAAGGTCATCAGGCATTGCTTCTCTTGTTGCTTTATAATCAGGATATTTTTTATGGCGAAAGGTTGGTTCTGATGTATCGAAAGCTACGGCAATAAAGTCTGGTTTCTCATCATCAATAAGCTTATTTAGCGTATTTATAAATCCGTAAATTGCTGAAGTGTTCATTCCATAACTGCTGATAAGCGGGTTTCTTATCATTGAAAAGTAAGCTCTGTATGCCAAAGCCATTCCGTCTAATAAAAATAATTTTTTAACCATAACTTATGTAAAATACTCAAATTAGCAGGTTTTTGCAATGTAAGGTTTAATTATCAGATGTTTTTAAAGTGCTAAATGCATCTTAATTCTATAAAATGATATAAAAAGTATCTAAATAAAACCCTACTGCTAATTGGAAATAATTATAAATTATATATATACCAAATATGAAAATTTTTAAATTGAAATCAAAAATTTTATTTTATAAATTATGTGCAAATGAAAAAGTTATTATTATTAGCAATTGTTATTGCATTAAATTTCACTGCACCAAATAACATGCAATTTAATAATTTATTAAAACATAAAATTGAATTCAGACAGGAGGATAATTCGCCTAATCTTACAGATAAAGAACTGAAAAAAAATAAAGCAGTAAGTTATTTAAGAATGCATATGTTATTAAGAGAGGTTAAGAGAATTGATAAGATTTTAGGATTTAATACAAGCTGATTATGTAAATTGTGGTATTTTAATTTCTTAAGTTTAAATAATTAAGGTATAATTAGTTTTCACCCATAAATTTCTCTTTCAACGCTTTCACATATAATGTGACCAATAGTAATATGACCTTCCTGAATACGCTGAGTATTTGTGCTGGGAATAATAATTTCACAATCAGCTATTCCTTTTAATTTACCTCCAGTACCTCCCAGAAAAGCAATAGTTTTGACTTCTTTTTCCTTCGCTGCTTCTAATGCATTTATAATACTAATAGAGTTACCGCTGGTTGAAATACCGATAAGAACATCACCCTTCTGCCCTAAACCTTCTACCTGTCTTGAAAATACATTATCGTAACCAATATCATTAGCTCCTGCAGTAAGCAGGCTGGAATCAGTTGTAAGAGCTATTGCACCAATTGCAGGACGTTTAATATCATGCGAAAGCCTTATAATAAATTCAGTAGCTAAATGCTGACTATCAGCAGCAGAGCCGCCATTGCCGCAAAATAATACTTTACCGCCTGATTTTACACAGATATTTATCATATCTATTGCTTTATAAACATTAGTTTGGCAATGCTTAATAATGGCTAGTTTTGTTTCTGCGCTTTGGTTTAGCGATTCATTAAAAAATTTTGTTCGGTCAAACATATTTATTTATATTTTTTTCTTAAACAGTATTGCAAAACTTAATTAAAATATGGTAGAGTTAACAAATTTGTTGATTTACAACTTCTGCAATTCGCTTAGATGCTTCATTTCTGCTATCAAAAACAGAAAGTGATTTTTTGCCAATATCATAGCGGTAATCTTTTTTCCGCAGCAAATTAACCAGTGATTTAAAAAGCTCTCTGGAATCTTCAATAGCAATTCCACCGCCATTTTTAATAAGATATTCAGCATCTTCAGATAATTTTTCATCTCCAAACAATACCGGAATACCGTAACCAGCTGGTTCTAAAACATTATGCATTCCCGTCTGATAACCGCCTCCTACAAATGCTACATCTGCATATTTATATAATCCCATAAGAATACCAATACAATCAATAATTATCAGATTCTCATCATTGTATTTATTCAATTCAGAATACCGTATGCTCTTTATATGCGAATATTTTTCATGAAGGTCATATTCAATCTGTTCCAATGTATCTTCGGTTGGTTCGTGCGGTGCAAGAATTGTAATTAATGAAAGTTCTTCAGAAAGTCCATTTGAGCTTATCTTATCAATAACCGGAAATATAACATTATCATCTTTATCCCAAGAGCTTCCAATTACAAAAATGTTCTTATTTTCTACAATATTGTTTTCAATAAGTGCTTTATCACCTGATATTTCTTTAGCTTTTCTGATTCTTTCATATTTTGTATCCCCAAAAACTTTAATTTCAGAATTTGTACCTTTCATTAATCTGCGAAAATGCAGTTTATCTTCTTCATCTGTTACACCAATCAGATCAACATTCTGATAAATATATCTTTTATATGATAAACTAACCGGGAACTTCCATTTAAAACGTCTTGTATCAAATGCAGAATTTATAACAATTGAAAATATCTTCCGCACTTTAAGCTGTTTTAGGAAATTCATCCAAAGATCATATTTTATGAAAATAACAGCTGAAGGGTTGATGATATCAATAAATTTTGACATTGCTGATGACAAATCATAAGGTAAATATGTTTTAATAATTTTTGATTTTAAGGGTGTATCTATTTTTGAATGGTTAAATCCAGAAGGTGAATAAAAAGAAATAATAAAATTAAATTTTTCACTTTTATCAAGCTCATCAATAATAGGTTTAGCCTGTTCAAACTCACCTAGTGATGCACAATGTATAATTATATTTCGTTTTGCAGGATCTAGAGTTAATACTTTAGATTTTAAATATTTAAACAGATCCTTTCTGCCTTTAAATGCTGCTTTAAACTTATTATTAAACAGAGATAATAATCTTGCACCCAGCCAGTATAACGGCAGGAATATGAAATTATAAAGTATAGACCAAAAATATTTCATTTAGTTACGGAAGAAAGCTAATTAATTAACTAAACTTCCATTATCTCTTTTTCTTTTTGCTGAACTAATGCGTCTATATCTTTTATGTGTTTATCAGTTAATTTTTGAATTTCCACTTCCGCATGTTTTCGTTCATCTTCTGAAAAATGTTCATCTTTTTCAGCTTTTTTCAATCTTTCCATTTCATCTCTTCTTACATTACGTACTGCTATTTTCCCTTCTTCAGCATATTTTTTAACAAGTTTTACTAGCTCTTTTCTGCGTTCTTCGTTTAATGCCGGTATTGGTATTCTGATTAGGTTCCCGTCATTCTGCGGATTTAATCCAAGATTTGAATTTAATATGGCTTTTTCAACCAGCGGAATTGTAGATTTATCCCAGCATTGTACGGTAATAGTATGAATATCAGGAGTGCTTAAGTTTCCAACCTGGTTTAATGGCGTTAATGTTCCGTAATAGTCAACTTTTAAACCATCTAATAAATTTGTAGTTGCTTTCCCTGTTCTAATCCTTACAAATTCATTTCTAACAAATTCAGTTGCCTTATGCATCTTACCATCAGTATCTTTAATTATATCTTTTATCATAAAACTTTTTGTTTATTTAATTATATTGATAAAAATAAAAATTATGACTTTAAATATTATTTAGCTATGAACAAAAGTTCCAATCTTTTTGCCAAGAACAATATTTTTAAAATTATCGTTTTTGTTCATGTTAAATACTATAATTGGAATATTATTTTCTCTGCATAATGCAAAAGCAGTCATATCCATGACCTTTAAATTATTATTTAAAGCATCACTAAATGATATACTTTGATACATTTTTGCATTGTTGTTCTTTTCAGGATCAGAATCAAAAATACCATCTACTCGGGTACCTTTAAGAATAACATCAGCACATATTTCAAGAGCTCTTAAAGCACCGGCAGTATCAGTAGTAAAAAAAGGATTTCCAGTTCCTGCCCCGAAAATAACTATCCTCTTTTTTTCAAAATGACGCATTGCTCTGCGTCTTAAAAATGGTTCGGCAATTTTATTTATGTCAATTGCTGAAAGCAGTCTAGTTTGAATACCCGCATTTTCAAGTGAATTCTGCAATGCAAGAGAGTTGATAATTGTGGCAAGCATTCCCATATAATCACCGGTTACGGTATCTATGCCTTGTGCTTGTGCTGATAATCCTCTGTATATGTTACCGCCTCCAATAACTATTCCAATATCAACACCAAGCTCATAAACTTTTTTAATTTCAAGTGTAAGGTAATTCAGAATATTTACATCAATTCCGGAATTAGCATCACCGCTTAACGACTCTCCGCTAAGTTTTAGTAATACTCTTTTGTATTTAATTTTGTTTTCAGCCATTTTACCGTTATTTAATTGCATACAGAAAATACTGCTGATAAATATTTGAAACTAAAATAATATGTATAAAAAAACAGGCTTAAAATAAATTAAGCCTGTTTTAAATTTATTTATATTAAACTCCAATTGTTTCGCCAAGCTGGTAACGAACCATTGATTTAACTTTGTAATCATTTCCTGAAGTTTTTGAAACCGCACTTATAACATCATTTACAGTTTTACCGGGTTCCTTTACATATTCCTGTTCAACAAGACAATTTTCTTCATAGAATTTTTCAACTTTGTTATTTGCTATCTTATCTACTATATTTTCAGGTTTACCTTCATTTATTGCCTGCACCCTGTAAATTTCTTTTTCCTTTTCAATCATTTCTGCACTGACCCCAGTCCTGTCAATAGTCAATGGTTTCATTGCTACTATTTGCATAGCAAGGTCATTACCCAGAACAATACCTTCTTCACTTTTTTTACCTTTAATTTCTATTAAAGAGGCAACTTTATTGCCTAAATGGTTATATTCGCAATAGAAACCATCATTTGATGTAAAGTAAGCTGCACGTTTAAGTTCAACTTTTTCCCCAACACTTGCCATAGCTTCATCCAGTACCTGCTGAACAGTTAAACCGGAGGAGTTTTTTGCACTCAGCAATGAGTTAATATCACCAGATTTTACAGTAAAAACAGCTTCAATAAATGCTTTTGCAAGATCATTAAATTTATCACTTTTAGCTACAAAATCTGTTTCACAGTTCAATTCAACAATTGCTGATTCATTTCGTGATTCATTAACTCTTGCAAAGATTAAACCTTCTTTTGCAATCCTATCACTTCTTTTCTGTGAGGTAGCTGCACCCTTTTTTCTTAAATATTCAATAGCTTTATCAAAATCACCGTCAGATTCTATTAAAGCCTTTTTACAGTCTGTAATTCCTGCTCCTGTTTTTTCTCTTAGTTTTTTAACTAAATCTAAGGAAATATCCACAATTCACTCCTTTTATATCGTAATTCTTTACTATTTTTTATTAAAACATTAAATTAAAACCTTAAATAAACTTTTTAAGAAACTCCAACTCCTTCTTCTTCATCAGCTGCCGCTGTTTCCTTACTAGAATTTTCAGTTTCATCTTCACGCTGTATGCGTTTGGCTTCCATTGTATTTTTTGTATCTACAATCGTTTCTGAAATTGCACTTGTTATAAGTTCAATTGATTTAACCGCATCATCATTTGCCGGTATTGGGAAGTCAACCAAATCAGGATCACAATTTGTATCTACAATTGCATAAATTGGAATTCCAAGTTTGTGGGCTTCATCTACAGCAATATGCTCTTTTTTAACATCTATCAGAAATATAGCACCGGGTAATTTATTCATACCAACAATACCGCCAAGAACTTTTTCAAGTTTATCTTTTTCCCTGGAAAGCATCAATCTTTCTTTCTTTTGGTAGTTGTTTATTGTTCCGTCTGTTTCCATTTTAACAATGTTATTGTACCGTTTTATACTCTTACGGATTGTAACAAAGTTAGTAAGCATACCTCCAAGCCATCTTTCAGTTACATAAGGCATTCCGCATCGAGCAGCTTCCTTCTTAACTACTTCTTTTGCCTGCTTTTTGGTACCTACAAACATAATAGTTCTCCCTTCACCAATTATCCTTGCAATGGAATTCTGAGTATCCTGAAGAAGTTCATGTGTTTTCTTTAAGTCTATGATATGTATCCCGTTGCGTTCCATGAAGATAAATTTCTTCATTTTGGGATTCCAGCGGCGGGTTAAATGCCCGAAGTGAGCGCCTGAAAGTAACAGGTCTTCTATTGAAACATTTTTCATTTTTTCTCCTTTTGTTATTTATCCTTAATTTTTAGGATACTGCTGCTTTCATCTTCTCTCCTTTAAACATCCTGCTATAAAGCAGAACACATGTCTAAGAAGATCAAAAAGCATGATTAATAAAATAAAATTTAAAACTGGTATTTATTATTAACCCGCAGTTCTCAAATCTAAAGAATGCTGCGGGAAAAATTCTGATACAATGGTAAAAGAACTTTGTATTAACGTTTTGAAAACTGAAATCGTTTTCTTGCTTTTGGCTGACCGGGTTTTTTTCTTTCAACCATACGTGAATCTCTGGTTAAAAGGCCTTCTTTTTTAAGGGCAGGTTTAACACTTGCATCATATTTGAGAATTGCTCTTGCAACACCAAGTTTTATTGCACCAATCTGTCCTGAAACTCCCCCGCCGTTTACATTAATTTTAACATCAAACCTGCCTGTAAGATCAGCTGTATATAACGGCTCTAATGCTTCTTTCAGCAAAGTATCTTTACCAAAAAAATCTTTACCGGTTTTATCGTTAATCTGAACATTACCTGAACCTTCAAATAAAAAGACTCTTGCTGTAGATGTTTTTCTTCTGCCTGTAGCTAAATGATAATTTACTGCCATTTATATAATATTAGATATTTTTTGCAATTGGATTTTGTGCAGCATGCGGGTGATTTTCACCTGCATAAACTTTTAGTTTGGTTATAAGCCTGCTGCCAAGTTTAGTTTTTGGAAGCATACCTTTTACTGCTTTGGTAATAACTTTATCAGGATGAGTTGCAATAAGTTCTTTAAACGATTTAATCTTCTGTCCGCCCGGGTATAATGAATGGTGTTTATAATCCTTTAAACTTTCTCGTTTACCTGTCAAACGCACTTTTTCTGCATTTACAACTATTACAAAATCTCCAGTATCAACATTTGGAGTAAACTTAGGGTTATTTTTTCCCCAAATAATTTTAGCTACCTCTGAGGCAAACCGTCCTAAAGTCTTGCCATTGGCATCAACTACATACCATTTCTTGTTTACCTCATCATTATGCGTGAAATGAGTGGATTTTAGTGATTTTTCTATAGCTTTTTTCATTGTATTTTCCTAAAAAGAATACAAAAATAGCTATTTTATTGATAAATGTCAATGTATTGTTTAACGATTAAAGAGGTAGGTAGAAAGTGCAAGTGTTATGCCAGTTTATCTTAAGATTGAGAATCCACTTGATTTAAGGAGATTCGGGATTTATGTGATTGACATACTGTACACATATGCCGAATAAATCGGACAAGCAGGTAATTGAATTGATGTTAAGAGGAAAGGATTTATAAAACTCCAGCCAAACTCAACTGCCGAGTTAATGCATAACGGCTGTAAAGCAGAGCAATTCAGAAAATTATAACCTTATTACAAATATTTTAAACAGAGAAGAGAAAAGCAAGGATGAGAGTGAAAATAAGCAGAACTAATTAGATAAAGCTAATGAAAAGAGAGCAGAAAATGTAATAGTAAAACACAAGGATCAATTTGACCAATGGATAAAAGAATGATCGATACCACAGATAAAGATTTTTAATGACACAGAATCAATAAAAAGACTTGAAAAAGAATTAGAACCATTAAAAGAAAAAAGGAGAGCCAATTGATACTCTAATGGAAATTGATGAGTTTGCGTCAAGGGGATATAAATTTTATATTACTGATTTGGCAAATGATAGAGGCGAAAAGGTAAAAGTTCATCAGTTCACCTTAACGCCTGAAATGAAGCAATCTGTGCTTTACGAAGGGCAGCCGATGTTTCAGAAGGATATTAAACCCGAGAACAGGATTAAGGCTGATGATGATATAGAGACCATTAAGGATAAATTAAAAAAGGCTGGAATATTCAATGAAAGGACCGGTGATCACGGATTAACAGCAATATCAGTTAAATGGGCAATAGATAATCTTTACAATGTTTACAACGAAAACAACCCAATATTAAAAGGCGAATATAAAATAATATTCAGAAAAGATACAGACCTTACACATTTGGTTACTGCTGAGGATGGGCAGAATAAAGGATTTTTCAGATATGCCTCAAATAAGGTTAGAGTTCTTAATGATGGTATTGATAAGTTTTTCAAGGATTCACAAATAAGTTTAGCAAGAAGCAATGGTGATGTATTGTTCATAAAGCTCATCAAGAATAATGAAAACGTAATGATAGTTACCAGACCTGACGGTCAAGGTAATTATGTGGTGTGGAGTATAAACCCGGGGAAATCTGATAAGAAGGTAAAACAGTGGATTACAGACGAAAATATTAAAAGCAATTCCAGCTACGGAAATTTGCCTTCCGGCTGGGTAACTGTTCTAAAGCAGGGCAAATCTGATGATCAGAACAATTCAAATATAAGCGATGAAAATTCAGAAGTCAAGTTCCAACGGGATATTATCCTAATGTTAAAAACTCAATATATATATATATATATATATATATATATATATATATATATATATATATATATTGAGTAATGATGGATTCGGCGAATATCAAAAGGTAGGGTTAGAGCAAGAACAAATGTATTCTGTTGAGCCGAGTTACTCCGAGTTACAGGGTTAACAGAGAAATAACTACTATGCCATTCGGCAGGAAGAAGCTGATTAAAAAAATGTTGGGGTATTAATTTTATGTATATCGAATTTATTTACATGCAGGATTAATGGTAAAATAGAATGAAGGTATTTCATATTTTTTGGAAAGATAGGTTAGTTTATCTATTTCGGTTTTAAAAACGCGGTCAGCTTCAAAGGCCGGTGAGTAACCTGAATTAGAACCACAGGCAAACTGCAACATGCAAATAAGAACAATGCAAATACTTTTCATAGTTTTTAAGTTTAAGTTTATATAAAATTATTAAATGCAGGTATAGGGAATCAATAGGTATAAATGCGGTAATTTAGTAGGTATAATTACTTAAAAAATCTATAATGTGGGTGATAGAAAAATGAAAATCAAGAAATTACTTGAGTTAATAAAATAAATTATTGTTTACTGGGTTCCGCCGCATTGCTATTTTAAGATATAGGTTTCAATAATGGGGCTATTAATTTTTAGAATGCACAGGTAAGTAAAATGAACAGTTTCAAATTTTTCGGGAGTAGTTATAATTTGACCAGAGGGGGGAAATAAACTTGCATTTCAACATCACCATAGAGAACTTATCTGTGAAAGTTACCAGATTTAGAGGGCGGTTCCGGAACCGCTCTTTCAGTAAATTCAACCGTTAGTTCAATTTCAGAAATTACATTTCCCCAAAAATCATCTGTTATTTTGGTTCTTGTATTTTTTACGGTTGCAATTGGTTTCAGTTCTATTTTCATTTTCTTAATTATAAAAAAAGCCAATGAAAATTGGCTAGGAAAAAATTAAAACAGATAGATGTTTTACTTATATTGAGCGTGATCTTTCATTATGAATTTAATTTCCTTAGCTTTTACAAATGAATTAAGTTTAGCTAGCTCATAGTCATCAATATTCTTAAATGCCATTCCGATTAAGCCGCCAATAACAGCACATGGTATGGTAAAAACTCCCAATACACCCAAAGTAGCATCTTTAGGCAAAAATTTTATTTTTTTCTTCCCCCAAATCTGATATACAAGAAATCCGCTGACAAATCCAATACCTGCTCCATAAGCAGCTCCGGTTTTCCAGTATTTACCGTTATCAAATCTTATTCTGGCAATTCTATCGGTATTAACTAATTTATATGATCCAGTATCTGAAACCAATAGCAGATTTTCATGTATTCCATATAGTCTAGTTTTTGGTATCCCTGAGCCATTTTTATAAATTATACTGCAAGGGTCAGTTTGCGAATAACTAACTGTAGAAATTATAATAAAAAGTAGTATTGATATAAAAATATTCTTCAATAAACCTGTAAATATTTATGTAAATATACTTAAAAAAATATATTAATTACAATAATTGAAATCAGTAAAAATTTATCTTAAATAACCGATGTATTTTCATCTTTCATTCTGATATAAAGCTTTTAAATAAATCCAAAAGAAACCTGAAATTAAAAATTTTAATGAATATTATAAATATGAAAATGAAACAAATTATTCAAAAATAATATTAAATTTATTTATAAAAATAATATACATCATATAAAAAACCGTCAGTACTCAAACTGACGGTTAAAATAAAATAATGATAACAAAATATTCTTTAAATTTTGCGGTTAATTAATATTACTGCATTTATGAAAATATCTTACAATTAGAAATAAAACTTAAATACTGTTTGAAATTCATTATCTTTAAAATCAGTCGCATTTGAAGGTTCAGGATCACCTTTACCGTTACGAACTAACCTGTAAATACTTTCAACTTCTAAACCGTTTATCGGGAAAAATACTGCTCCAAAGCTGTACCTTTGACGCTCTGATGTACTGTTTTTAGATCCCAATGCATTATCATAATTTTCATATTGAACTTTAACTTCTAATCCCTTTGTTACCCTAATATTAAGTTCACCAAATATCGTTCTGAAATCTGATCGGGTTTTAACGGAATCCCTTAAATCAAGTCTGTTATAAGCTACTTCGCCAAGAATGGCAACCCTTTCAAATAGTCCAATAGATAAAAAACCTGCTGCCATTTGTCTTAAGGCATTAATATTATTTGCAGGATCATATTTAAACGGGTTACTTAAAAATGAACCTCCAATACCGAAGGTATATTTTGATTTCTTACTTGACCAGCGGAAATCACCTGAAACTGTAATTTGTTTTTGATTATCAAAATCAAAGCTATTGTTACGCAGGTTATCTTTGTTTAAACTTGACCCGTTTGAAAAACCTGCAGTTAATGTAAAAAAACTTGGAGCTATACCAACTTCAATTCCGGCATCACTTGCATAGGGAGTGTAGAGATCATTAAAAATTCGGTTATATGCTCTGTGCTCAGGAATTTTAATTCCAAAATTCGGGATAAATCTACCAGCTTTAAAATATAGACCTGCCGGCAGGTTTGAAACCATTCCATAAATTTCATATTTTGTAGGTATTGGATCAGGACCATAGGTATTAGGAATATACAAACCGGGTGCAATTACTAAATTGATATATTTGTTAATCTGTGCATTCAAATAAAGATCACCCTGCATTTGAAAGAATGAATTGAGATTCGGATTCCCTTCACCTGTCTGGTTATCTATAAAAACCATTCTCATATCAGCTCCCATTGAAATCCCTTTTGTTAACTGTGGGTCTATATTAGTCGTTTTATTTGCTTTTTCAAGGAATTTGAAATACAGGTTATCTTTTCCGTATTTAACTCCATATAAATTCCTCATTCCGCCACCGGTTGGATTAACATGACAACTCTGGCATTTTTCACCTGTATAAGCTGCAAACTTTGGATATGCTTCAAGCGAGGCAGTTAACAAAAAAATAAGTATAAAAATTACTGCGTTTAAATGTAGTTTTGTTTTCATACTGTAATTATTATTTAAAAAATTGTTAATTATTAGTTCAATATCTTTATTTTTTTATAAAAAAACAAATAATATAAATTTACTTAGATGTTTTCGTAATACAAATCAAATACCATTTATTATAAAATGAATTTAAAGTATTTTAGCAGTTAACAGTACTTTTTTAATGAGAGAATACTTCCGTTTAGTTAAATTATTAAAACCCTACAAATACCTGCTGGTAATTTCTTTTATACTCATTTTATTTTATTCTCTCTGCAACGCAGCATCTATCTATCTTTCTATTCCCCTTTTAAAAACCCTATTCACCGGAAATTCAACTGATTTAACAATTTTACCGCAAAAAAATTTATTTGATTCTCTTAGACAAAGTGCTGATAACTGGATATTTTCTGGCGGAGATAAATATTCAGCATTGATTAAGGTATGCCTTCTGCTTCTTTCAGCTTACCTTTTAAAAAATATTTTTGCTTTTTTACAGGGAACCTTAACGCAGTATGTTGAAAAATCTCTTATTACAGATCTTCGCAGAAAAATGTTCAATAAGTTCAATTCTCTTTCATTGAAATATTTTAATGAAAGAAGATCGGGTGATATTGTTTCAAGATTTATCACTGATGTTAATTCTATTCAAAATACGGTATCAGTTACATTTACTGATCTCATAAAACAGCCGGTTTTGATTATTACTTTTCTAACTATGGCATTCCTTATTAGCTGGAAACTTACACTCATTTCCATGGTAACGGTTCCTGTAAGTGTTTTATTGATAATTTATCTTGGAAAAAAACTTAAAAAATACAGCATCAGAGTTCAGGAAAAGCTTGGTGATTTTACAAGTGTAATTTCGGAAAATATCTATGGGGGAAAAATTATACGTGCTTTCCAGATGGAAGAGTTTGAAAAGAAAAAATTTGATGTAAAACTAAAAGATTATTTTCGCTCTTTAATGAAAAGTGCCATATATATAAATATGTCACGCCCTATTACAGAAATAGTCAGTGTTTCTATTGGTGTATTTATAATTTGGTTTGCGGGAAAAGAAATATTTTCGGGAACATCACTTGCACCGGAAGAATTTATCGGCTTTCTGCTGATAATTTTTCAGTTAATGGCTCCTATTAAAGATTTCAGCTCTGTTTCTAACCGAATTCAGGAATCCTATGCTTCTGCATTGCGCATTTTTGAGATAATAGATGCAAAACCAGAAATTGAAGATAATCCCGATTCAATTGAAAAAGAAATATTCCAAAGCACTATTGTTTTTAAAAATGCTTATTTTACTTACAACTCTGCTGATATGATAATACTTAATAACATTAATTTAGAAATTAACAAGAATGAAAATATTGCAATAGTAGGATTAAGCGGAGCAGGTAAATCAACCTTGGTTGACCTTTTGCCACGATTTTATGAATTGACCGGAGGCGAAATATTAATTGACGGTATAAATATTAAAAATATTAAGATCAATTCACTCAGGAAAATGTTTGGAATTGTTACCCAGGAAATAATTCTTTTTAATGATACTATACGTAATAATATAGCTTTCGGAATGGAGGAAATACCAATTGATAAAATAATTACTGCTGCTAATAATGCAAATGCACATGATTTCATAATAAATACAGAAAAGGGATATGATACTGTAATTGGGGAGCGCGGTGTTAAACTTTCCGGTGGACAAAAACAGAGAATTGCCATTGCTAGAGCATTACTGAAAAATTCCCCAATAATGATACTTGACGAAGCTACTTCTTCGCTTGATACTGAATCAGAACAGCTTATACAGGATGCAATAGAAAAATTAACTCAAAACAGGACATCAATTGTAATTGCTCACAGACTTTCAACAATTAAAGATGCAGACAGAATTGTAGTTTTAGAAAACGGAAAAATAGCCGGAGTTGGTACTCACAATGATTTACTTAAAGATGAAAAAAGTATTTATAAAAAACTTTATGAATTGCAGTTCGGTTAAGGGTTTTTGATAATATGAAAATTTCAGCAGTTGTAATAACAAAAAATGAGGAGCGCAATATAAAAGAATGTCTGGAAACTATTAAATGGGCAGACGAAATTATTTTAATTGACTCAAACAGCACAGATAAAACCTGCGAAATTGCTTCAGCATATACCGATAAGATCCTTCAAACTTCAAGTAATGTTTTTTCGGAAAAAAGAATTAAGTCGCTTAATTTAGTTAATAATGATTGGGTGCTTTTTGTTGATGCCGATGAAAGATTAACTAAAGAATTGATAAACGAAATTTTATTGTTACAACCCCCTTCCGGAATTTATGGTTATACAATAAAGAGAAGAAATTATTATTTTGGGAAATGGATTAAACATGCCGGCATTTATCCGGATAGACAACTTAGATTATTTAATAAAAATTATGCACATATAACTCCTAGAAAAATCCATGAAGGTGTTGAAGTAAACGGGGAAATTGGGAGTCTGGAAAACGATATATTACATTATTCATACATTGATATGGAACAGATGATTAGTAAAATTAATTTATACAGTTCATTGGAAGCTCAGGAAAAATTTGATAAACAAAAGCAAATATCAAAAACCGGGATTTTTACTCATGCTATTTCAGCATTTATAAGGGTTTATATTTCAAGAAAAGGATTTATTGAAGGCAGTGGCGGGTTTTTTGTTGCTTTTAGTTATGCTTTGGTCAGTTTTCTTTCTAACCTGAAATTATTAAAACTTCAGGGAAAAATGTAATTCAATATTCAATCACCTCAATAAAAGAAAATATTAATAAAGTTACAGATATCCTGATATATGTATTTTTAGGATTGGCTGTTTTTTCTTCGCAATTTTCAATTGCTACCTCTAGTATTGGTATTGGCGGATTAATAATACTTACTGTATTTAAATTATTTATCAGCAATAAAAATTATGTTCTGCAAAAAAACTTGATTTATTTCTTTGGAGCATTTATTATTATACAAATTATTTCATCTTTAGTCTGTGGTAATCCCGCTGAATCATTTGATAATATTTTTCGCAGAATTTCAATTTATATTATCTTTTTTGCATCGATTTTATTTATAAAAAGTTCTGCTGATCTGAAGAAATTATTAATATTATATATTTGTTTTACGGCATTAATTTCAACTGTAGAAATAATCAGATTTTCCTTGGAATATATTCCCCACCCAACAAAACCCATTTCTGAATACAGACTTGAATATTATGGATATCCTGCAACAAATGGTGAGATTAAAATGTCAATTTTACTTTTAATAATCCCCTTTTTTCTTTTAAAAAAGAATTATTTAATGAATAAATTTTTGCTTGCATTATGTACACTTCCATTATTAATTACTTTTTACCTTACCAATGCAAGAAACGCAGTTATGGGGTTATTTACAGGTATTTTAATATACGGATTGATTAAAAACCGATGGTTTCTTGCAGTTGTTTTAGTATTAATATTATTATTTTTAGTTGCTGCCCCCCTGCCTGTAAAGGAAAGAGTTTTAAGCATTGCAGATCTTAATCACCCAAGTAACCACTCCAGAATAGTAATGTGGGAAACCGGCGTTAAGATTATAAAAGATAATCTTTTGTTTGGCGTTGGAGATGTTGATATTAATAAAGTTTATCGAATGTATAAAACGCCTGAATTTCATGGTGAAGGTTCTCACATGCATAGTAATATTTTCCAGATATTGGTTAACTTTGGGGTAATTGGTTTCATTTTCTGGTTAGCATTAATGATATATTTATTCACAATGCAGATTAAAACTTATATTAAAACGCGGAAATTTGAGTTTCTTAATATTCTTGCCTTAATTTCAATAACTTCAATGGCTGCTTTGCAGGTAAGCGGGTTAACTGAATGGAATTTTGGTGATGCCGAATATGCTGCTGTATTTTGGTTTAATCTTGCTCTGGCATTTTCTGCTTACAGGTTAAGTACAAAAGGAGACACTTTGTCATGAGCGGCATTACTGCAATAGTGATAACTTACAATGAAGCAGCTAATATTGCTGTTTGCCTTGAGTCTGTTAAATGGTGTAATGAAATTATTGTTGTTGATTCAAAAAGCAATGATAATACCCGTGAAATTGCATCTAAATTTACTAAGAAAATTATTACTGTTGAAAATTTAACTTATGGCGAAAAAAGAAATATTGGTATTGAAAATGCTATACACGAGTGGATCATTTGGCTTGATGCAGATGAAAGAGTTTCAATTGAACTTAAAAAAGATTTAGAAAAGCTTATTTGGCAGGATAAAACAGCATTTGATGCATATTATATTAACAGGAAAAGTTTTTTTATTAATAAATTCATTAATCATTCGGGCTGGTATCCAGATTACACTTTAAGATTTTTCAAAAAATCAACCGATATAAGATTTAACAGTGCACTTGTTCACGAAAAAGCAATTTACACGGGTAAAACCGGGAAAATAAAACATAATATACTACATTACACCGATAAAAACTACGAGCATTATATAAACAAGCTGAACAAATATACTTCTTTAAGCGCAAATGTACTTTATTCAAATGCCAAAAAAGCATCATTTTTTGATATTATTTTTAGACCTGCATTTACATTCTTTAAAATGTATTTTTTAAAACTTGGAATTATGGATGGTTTTACAGGGTTAATATTATGTACTCTTTCCTCCGTACATGTTATGACAAAATACTCGAAACTATATTTATTAAACAATATTAACAAACAATAATATAAGACATTTACGCTATGGAAAATATAGATAAAAATTCACAATTATTTATTTATTTAATCGGATCATTTGAAATGTCAGCAATGATGGCAATGGGCAAAATAAAAAATCCAATGACCGATAAGGCTGAAAAAGATATGACTCAGGCAAAATTTTCAATTGATATTCTTGATATGCTAAAAGTTAAGACAGAAGGTAAACTTGATGAAGATGAATCAAAATATCTCGAAAATACTCTTGGGCAATTAAAGTTAAATTTTATTGATGAATCCGGAAAAAAAGACATACAGAATATTCCTGATGAAAAAACAAATGAACAGAAAAAGTAAGAAAAAACAAAAAGCTAAAGTAAAATGACATTCGGAATTCGAGGAAATATCAATAAAACAGAAATTGCACCAATTGTTTACAGATTAGCTAAAGGAATGCAAAGTGCTGGAATTCAATTTATTGTTGAAAAAACTATATCAACAAAGATTGGAAAAGAATTTAAATACAGACTTCCATATAAATACACTGCTGAAGATAAAGAATTGCCTAAATTATCGGATTTCATTATATCAATTGGAGGCGATGGAACATTTTTGGCTACTGCAAAGCTTGTGGGAAACAGGAACATACCAATAATAGGTGTGAATCTTGGAAAACTTGGTTTCCTAGCAGAAAACTCCACCCGCGATATTTTAGGTTTCATTAAAAATGTAATTAAAGGCAGATATTTTATAGATGAAAGAATTATATTGGAAACTAATGCAGTTTCTCCATCTAAAATGAAGAAAACATTGCATGCTATAAATGAAATTGTTGTAAATCAGAACGAAATTGTTAAAACGATTGAAATAAGTGTTTATTTCAATAATCAATTAGTTAACAGTTATCATGCTGATGGGATAATAATTTCCACACCAACAGGTTCTACCGGGTATTCACTTTCTGCCGGTGGTCCAATTGTTTTTCCAAAAACAGATGTTTTTATCCTTTCCCCTCTTTCACCTCATACACTTACTGCAAGGCCGGTAATTTTACCTGATAACGGTGTATTTAAAGTTAAAATTAAATCACGTGTTCCTATAAATGTGGTAAGTGATGGGAATGATATATTAAAACTAAAAGCACCTGCTATAATAGAAGTTAAAAAAGCATCTTATTCTGTTAAAATTGCAAAAAGTTTAGAAAGTAATTACTTTAAAGTTTTAACCAGCAAACTTCTTTGGGGTGAAGATAAAAGAAAGAAACGCAGATTTTGATTAAACTTCCTGCATTTCCCTGATCAAATTAATGTAATTTAATTTTTCTAATGATTGATATATTAAATATAACACCCATGAAAGGATTTATATTTTTTGGATAGACGTATTTGGGTAATTTTTTTAACAGTATTTATTGATTTGCTTGGATTTGGAATATTGATTCCAATACTCCCAACTTTTGCTCAAAATGAACTCTTTATGAATGAAACTCTAATTGGTTTGAATATTGGAATATTTTCATTGATGCAGTTTATATTCAATCCTCTATGGGGCAGGTTATCAGATATATACGGAAGAAAACCAATATTGATTTTTGGGCTTTCGGGGAATGTAATTTCATATATTATTACTGGTTTTGTCCTCTCTGGTTTTATGAAATCAATTACACTTTTATTTATTTCTCGAGGGCTAGCAGGATTTTTTTCAGCGAACATTGGTGCAGCAATGGCATATATAAGCGATGTTACTCCACCAAAAGATAGATCTAAAGGAATGGGTATAATTGGTGCAGCATTTGGTTTAGGTTTTGTTTTCGGTCCGTTTATTGGCGGTGTACTAGCTAAACAGCTTGGATTTGGTTTCCC
Source organism: Ignavibacteria bacterium (assembly GCA_020852705.1). Lineage (GTDB taxonomy): Bacteria > Bacteroidota > Ignavibacteria > Tepidaquicellales > OLB5 > OLB5. The sequence continues at coordinate 96,473 of JADZAP010000012.1, forward strand.
GACTTTTTTATCATCAGGTTTATCTTTTATTGCTTTAATGCTTACTCTGCTTTTTGTAAATGAATCATTGCCAAAAGAACTTCGCAGAAAAAAGAGTGACGGCGGATTTAATCTTAAAAATAACTGGAACAGAATTAGCTCTGCAATAAAACATCCGTATGTTGGATTTTTAATAATTCTATATTTTATAATTGTATTTTCTATTTCTAACATTTTTTCAACCTTCCAGCTTTATGCAGAAAGCAGCAACGGATTCAGATTTGATATAGAACAGGTAAGCTACCTGTTTGCTTTCAGCGGACTTATTGGTGCAACAACCCAAGGTGTACTTATCAGACCTATACTGAAAATATTTGATGAACGTAAAATATTTATTGCGGGCTGTATAATTATGGGAATTGGATTAGGTACTATACCCTTTTCAAATCATATATTAGCATTACTGTTATGCAGTATTTTATTTATGAGCTTTGGAAACGGTTTACTGCTTTCTATTGGTCTTGGGTTAATTTCAAAATTCAGCAGCCGTAAAGAACAGGGCGGAATACTTGGTTTAACCCAATCATTAGCATCTCTAGCAAGGTTCATTGGACCAAGCTGGGGCGGATTGGTATATCATTACATAAACTTTACTGCACCATTTTTAACTGGCGGAATTGTAATGATTGGTGCAACAGTTATGAGTTTGAAACTGCTGAATGATAAATATAAGCATAGCAGCCAAATTGGTGAAGTAATTCCGGAATAACGTATATAAATAACAGTTTTTAATTACTTAAAATGCTTCCTGATTTTAAAAATAAAATTGTTTTAGCCCCAATGGAGGATGTTACAGAACCCCCATTTCGCTTGATTTGCAAGCGACTTGGTGCTGATATTCTTTACACAGAATTCATTAGTTCCGAAGGTCTTATCCGCGATGCACGTAAAGCACGTGAAAAACTGTTATTCTTCCCTGAAGAGCGTCCATTGGCTATACAGATCTATGGCGGAAATGAAGAAAGTATGGCTGAGTCAGCTCGTATTTGCGAAAGTGCAGATCCAGATTTTATTGATATAAACTGCGGATGCTGGGTTAAAGATGTAGCTTTACGGGGAGCCGGTGCAGGATTACTTAAAGATCTGTCTAAAATGCAGCGAATTGCTGAGGCAGTTATGAGTAACACAAAACTTCCTGTAACCCTTAAAACCCGGCTTGGATGGGATGAAAATTCAATAGTGATAGTTGAAATTGCAAAAATAATGGAGTCAATTGGAATTAAAGCATTAACTGTTCATTGCAGACTTCGCGGACAGGGTAACAAGGGTGATGCCGATTGGAGCTGGATAAAACGCATTAAAGATTCTGGTGTTAAGATTCCGATAATTTTGAATGGAAATGTTAAATCTCCCGAGGATGTTAAATTTGCTTTTGATACATATCAAGCTGATGCTGTAATGATAGGTCAAGGAGCAATTAATAACCAATGGATATTCCGACAATCTAAGGAATATATTTCAACAGGCAAATTTACAGAGCCCGAAATTGATGAAAAGATAGATATCTGCATTCAGCATTTAAAACTGAACTGCAGTTCAAAAGGAGAAATCCGCGGGGTAATGGAGTTAAGAAAATTCTACTCCGGTTATCTTAAAGGTCTCCCCAATATATCACGTTTCAGAATGGAACTTATGTCTATAAAAGAAATGGAACCTGTTATTGAAAAGCTAAATGAGATAAGAGAATATTATTCAGAGCAGGTTTAAATATTTTGTGTTAATTATATTTTTTTATTTAAATACAAGTAATTATTTGTGCTACATTCCACACTTTTAATAACTATCTCCATCTTTTATCTGCTTATTTTCATCAGCATTGTAAAGTAATACTGATGCCCGAATTGCATCTTCAATTACTCTCCATAACGGTTTAGAGTTCCATGGCACACAATCCTGCCTGTAATACCACCAGAAATAACCGCCAACAAATTTCGGAGTAGAAACCTTCATTTTGTAATAACGATCAATATATGATTCTTTCTTTCTTTTTATTTTAGTACCGCACTCACCAATCCCAATTTTAGAGTTTGGGAAAATTACATGCAAACTATCAAACACCTGCTGCCAGTTTGGCTGCAGGTTATTACAATCATCTTCATAATATGAAATCCATACATAATCCAATCCTGTTTTCATTTCAGCTGAAATATTATTGTTAGCCCAGCGGAACATTTCGTTGTTAGGGTTTTCGTAGCAGTTCTTATTATAATACAAGGTTAAAGCAGTTTTGTAATTCAGTAATTTTGCCTTTTGATATGCGTATTCAATTTTTGCAATAACAGAATCAGTTTGCCCTAACCATTCACCGTTTACTTCATTTCCAATCTCCCAAATATCAACTTTGTTCCCCAAAGCTGAATAATACTCATCGGTCCGTGCTTTATATTGAGCAATTGAATAATCATTTACATAATAACTATCAAGAAGTTCACCCATAATTAAAGTTACGCTATCAAGTTTATTAACAGAAGTAATATATTCGTTTGCAGGTACCCATTCATCAAATACTATACGAGTTGTCATTTTGTACCTGTGGTTTTTTAAAGTATTAACAATATTATTAATATTGTTTACACCGTCAATAGTAACACCAAACATTCTGCTATTTTGACAAAAAGTTGCCTGAGATTGACTTAAAAGTAAAATTATCGATATTAACAATATTTTTTTTCTCATAACAAAGAAATATATTATTATAAAAGTATTTATTGCAACATAACTAATTATTTAAGGAATGTAATCACTTAAATAGCTAAAATTTTAAACGACAAAATATTTTTATATACCGTAGAAATACTATTTATCTTATAAGTCAATTGTATTAAAGGAATAAAAAAAGAGCATCATAAGAGATGCTCTTTAAGAAATTTTTTGATTAATTATTTTTATTGTACAATCTTAATTCTTTCAACACCAAATACCTGTTTAGTATCAGGATTTTGTATGAACACAATTATATAACACTCCTCAGGAACCCATTTACTGTTAAGAGTGTAATTTTTTGTAATAGTATTTGTTTGACCAATTGAAATAGCTTCACCATCAGTTCCTGTTATCATATTCCGCATTACATCATCCGGAGATGTAACACCGTTTGGTGCAGTAATATATGAAATATTATTTTCAATAATAACAAAGTGAATTACGTTATTTGTTGAAGGCAAAGCATTTACAAGATTTATATTTGCAGTAACTGAACCGCTATCTTGCCCTGCATTAAAAGAATTATTGAGTGTAATATTCAAATAGTTAGTAGTTTTAAACTCAGCATTTATTTGGGCACTCCATGTTGATGATGAATACAACCCCATATTAACGCCATTTAATCTGCCTTGTGGTGTTGTATTAATGCCATAGTAGTCACATCTGCCCTGATTGTTGGGTATATTTGCTCTGTATAATGAATCAAAAATATAAGGATATTTTGTATGATAGCTAAGAACAATAACACTGGTATCATTTATAGTAACACCTGAATTCAGGTTTATCTGGTCAAGATAACCATGAGCAGCAATACAAGGATTGCAGCCTGCATTGGTAAAAAACTCAACCAATACCTTTTTGTTTACTGGCTGCGGTATGTAAACTGAATTTGTTGTTGAATCGTTGCTTTCACAACCGTGAATAAAAACAATCAGAATTACAAGTAATATAATCTTTAAATACTTCATATAATTTTAATTAAAATTATTTAATAATGATAACCTGAAACCATTAAACGGATTTACATAACGGCAAATACCGCTTGAACACTGAAGTCCGCCTCGTTCACTTCCATAAGATAACAAAATTGTATTTGAAGAGGTGAATTTGTATGCAAGTTCACCTTTTATCCAGTATTTTTTACCTGAAGGATCTTCCTCATCATTTGTAAACTCGGCTGTGCCTGAAACTATAATATTAGGTGAGCGAGAAACACTCAATGTTGTAAGCTGGCTCCAAAAATGTTCATCTCCGGCACGTAAACTGTTGTAAGCACGCTGAAATTCTGCATTTAACTTTAAACCGTAAATTTTGGCAAATGTGTATTGAACTTCTACAGGAATGGTAAAAGTTCTGATAATATCACTTGAACTTGGATCAATATTGCTATAGAGTATATTTGACTTTCTGGAAACGCCAAGTTTTGTTTTCAGGTTTTTGTTTACGTAATATTCCGCTTCAAAAAACAGCTCCCAATACGGAGAAAACTGTTTTTCAAATGAAGGTAAAAATGCGCTTCGGTCTATTCTTTCATACCTTGTTAATGAAGTGGTATCAGCATCAAAATAATCATAATGCCTGCTTGTTAAAGATGCATTTGCGTTCAGAGTAAGTTTTGGAGTTGGTGAGTAGAATATATCAACCTGAAATCCAACCTCATCATTAAAATCAACATTATGCGGAAATCTGGAGAGCAGTGTTGAAGAATAAACCTTAATGCATGATGGTGCATTTTGGAACGGTAAAGATTTAAATGGATCTGATGCACTGCGCTGATCTGGAGTAGTTACATTAAATCTGTAATTTTTATAATCAACAGCTACGCCAAAACCTTCGGTTGTATATGAAATTGAACCATAAGCACCATCACCTCTAGGTGCTTTTGACTGTGTAAAAATTGAATTTGGTTTAGAAATAGTTACTTTATTAGCATAAGAAAAAAGCAGATTAAATCCTTTATAATTCAAACCAACATTACCTTCAAAAATTTCAGCACTAATTTCAGTATTTAAGTTACCTGTTGGAATTTTACCATCTGTATATAAATAAGAACCGCCAATATTAAAATATTTTATTGGTGATACGTTAAAATTTCCTGCCCTTATGCTGTAGGTTTCAGTTCTTGCTGTATCATTAATATCGTTATAGTCAAGTCCGCCTGCAACAAGCGTACCGTTAAACTTTATGCTGCCTTTTTTTCCCCATGATTTTTTATAATTTATTTTAGCACCATCAAATTCTGTATTCCAGCCAATCGGACGGCTTTCAAACGAATTAAGTGTTAAACCGCTAGAAAACAATTCATAGAAATTACCGGCTCTGGCAGTAAATTCATCTTTTTTAAATTCTATAAATCTTCTAGTTATACCTTTTCGGCTTTTTCCAAACTCTATCGGGTCATCATACTCAAACCTAACTCCGGCAAGAAAATCATTTACAAACAATCTTACATCGCCAAGTTCTTCAAAATATTTTTTGGTTACATCTCCTGTAACACTATTTTCATATCCCGTGCCAAATCGTAAATAATTTGATGCTGATACCTTTACATTAAGTTTTGGCTGTGAATATAGCGAAATTGTAAAAAGGAACATAAAAAATGTCCCTTTAACTATTACCCCCGTAAAATTTTTCATTATTAATCTTCCCTGTAATTTCCTTTTTATAACCGTTATTTGGGATTAGTTCTTTTTGATCATTAATGCATCTTTAATATCATTTTCTAACTTTGAATCATCTCCCTGTATATAACCGGAATATGTTTTGAATATATTACCGTTCCTATCAAGAAAAACGGAAAATGGAGG
>JADZAP010000013.1 GCA_020852705.1 Ignavibacteria bacterium
GCACAGAATTTAACTATTTTGCTGCTTGGCGGATTATTTATAATAGCTGCATTTGATTTAAGCAGTGAACTTGCCAAAGAAAAAGGTGAAATTGATTCCGTAATAGCCGTTATGGAGAATTTTGATCAATGGCTATCATTCACCGATTTAACAGCATTTAATTTCCCATTAGAAACTACAGGTATCATACTCAGTTATGATACACCATTCCAGACAAATGACGTCTTAAACTTACCGCGAAACCGGGCTCCTCCGTTATAATTCCAACACATATCATTTCATTTGTGATTTAAGTTCATTGCAGGTACAGGCATTTTGTGTATTGCATTGGTGTACATTTTAGAATGTACTTAAATAACCATGTACAGAAAAAGTAAGAAATTATCTGAAGACGGCATCATCCTCCGTTGCTGTAAGATGATATTATTTTAAAAAGTTTTTGGCACATTTGCTTCTGCCTGCAGTGATAAATTATATTTATCACAAATTGGAAAATATTTAAATAAAAATTGATTTAACAACAGGCAAATTTTGCCTGAAAAAAAATTTAGGAATTATACCAATAATTAATATGAAATATATATTACTAGTAATATTATTGGGCTGTTCTGTTATTACTTATTCGCAAAAAGTAACAGTTGTGGATAAGTCATCACTACAGCCCGTAGAAAACGCAATATTAAGTGATGGAAGCAATGCAAAAGTAACAGTTACAACAAATCAGCTTGGGCAGGCAGATATCACTAGTTTGAAAGATGCAGCAACAATAACCGTAGAAGCTGAAGGGTACTTAAGTAAAACCATCACATACAAAAGTATAGAAGATTCAAAATTCACTATCAGTTTAACGGATAAAAGTTACTCAACAGATGAAATAATAGTTTCAACAACAAAGTTCGGAACAGATAAATCAACACAGCCGCAGGATATAGCGGTATTGAGTTCAAGTGAAATTTCATTTATGAATCAGCCTACAACGGCAGAGTTGTTAATGAATTCAGGTGAATTAACAGTACAGAAAAGCCAGCTTGGCGGCGGTAGTCCGGTAATGCGCGGATTTGAAGCCAGCCGTGTGTTAATAATGGTTGATGGTGTACGATTAAATAATGCAATTTTTAGAGGAGGACATTTGCAGAATGTATTAAGAATAGATGAGAATATATTACGAGGGGTAGAACTAGTTTTTGGACCGGGATCATCAATATATGGCAGTGATGCATTAGGCGGAACAATGAACTTTTATACTAAAAATCCAATGCTTTCACCAAACAAAAAGACTTTCTTTAAAGTTGGTGCATACGGAAGATTTTCCAGTGCGTACACTGAAAAGACAGGTCATTTGGATTTTAATGTCGGCACAAAGAAATTCGGGTTTTTAGGAAGCTTTACATTCAGTGATTTTGGTGATTTGGTTCAGGGTAAAAATGTTAGTCCCTATTTAAAAGGCGTATGGGATAAATCTTATTATATTGAAAGAATTAATGGCAGAGATACTGTACTTTATGATGATAATCCTGCAAAGCAAAGAACTTCGGGATACCACCAATACGACGGACTTGCAAAGATTCTGTTTAAACAAAGCAAAAATGTAAGCCATGTATTAAGCTTCAGGTATTCAAATACCGGAGATGTACCAAGATATGACAGACTTACAGAAATAACAGGCAGCGGATTGCCAAAAAGTGCTGAATGGTATTACGGTCCTGAAAAATTTATGATGGGTTCATATAATCTTATTTTAAGTAACATGAAAACCTTCTTCAATGAGGGTAACATAGTACTTGCATATCAGGATTTTGAGGAAAGCCGTCATAACAGGAACTTTCAAAGCAAATTCAGAAATGACAGAACTGAAAAGATCAAGGTTTACGGCGGAACAATAGACTTAATGAAGAAACTTAAAAATAATGAAATAAGTTTTGGAGCTGAGTTTTATTACAACGATGTTAAATCAGAAGCACATAAAGTAAATATTGATACTGATTCCACCGCAGCATTGGATTCACGCTATCCTTCAGACGGCAGTAACATGATGACATTTGCAGGTTATTTAACCGATAATTGGAAAGTTCATAAATTTGTGAATATAAATGCAGGTGTTCGTTTTAGTCATGTTAAAACAAGTGCCGATTTTCTGGATACAACTTTCTTTAAGTTCCCTTATCAGAAAATTGAGCAGAGCCAGAATGCAATTACAGGCAACCTTGGTGTAGCAATAAATCCCGGTTACGGCTGGAGAGTTGCACTATTGGGAGCAACCGGATTCAGGGCACCTAACATTGATGATTTGGCTAAGGTATTTGAAAGTACTCCGGGCGGATACATAGTTGTTCCAAACCCTGATTTGAAACCTGAATATGTTTACACGGGAGAACTTTCACTAAGTAAAGTATTTGATAACAGAATACAAATTTCAGGTAATGCATATTACAGTATGGTTAAAGATATAACTGTTCTTGCGCCATTTAAATATAACGGAGCTGACTCAATTATGTATGATGGTCAATTGACAGCAGTTGTTGCTAACCAAAACAAAGAAGAAGGATATATAATGGGATACAGCCTGAATGTAAATGCAGATATAACGGATTGGTTCACAATTTACGGAAATGTAAATTATACATACGGCAGAGTTAAAACAGATTCAACAAATCAGCCGCTTGACCACATAGCTCCGGTTTTTGGAAAGACCGGAGTAATTGTTAAGATGGACCGCTTTCAGGGAGAGTTTAATGTACTCTATAACGGCTGGAAACATATTTGGGACTACAGTATATTGGGTGAGGATAACATTAAATCTGCAACACCGTATGGTATGCCTGCTTGGTACACACTTAATCTTAAAGCATATTACCAGATAAACAAATATGTGCAGCTTCAGGCAGGTGTTGAAAATATTCTTGACCAAAGATACCGTATGTTTTCATCAGGTATAAGCGGTGCAGGCAGAAATTTTACTGCAACATTAAGACTTAATTATTAGCTTAGACCTGCCACACTCATAAATACTGCATAGGCAGTTAGGTTGAAAGACCTCACCCCCTGCCCCTCTCCTAAAAGGAGAGGGGAGAAGATTTAGAGGCAACCTCAACTTTACAAGTCAGGACCCCCACTGCCCCTCTCCTAAAAGGAGAGGGGGAGAAGTTGAAAATGCTTAATGTTTTCTTTAAATGTTAAACGTGTTCTTTAAAATGTTTTAACAAATCAAACCAAACTTTCCTCCTATCCACAAAGGGAAAGAAGACGTCATTTAGTTTGGTTTTCATTTGTGATTAGATTGGGCGGGTATTGACCGAATCCTGTTAAGAGCAGGATGGATAAGGATGCTCCCCGCCCATTTTATTTTATTTATACATATTAAAAAATTATTTAATCAGTTAAATTAGTAAAATATTTTGATTGTGCATATAAAATTTTAAAATTTACAGTAATTGATTTGATGAAACGGTATATAATTTTAGTATTAAGCATTATTTCACTTTTTTCTGTTGAATTTAATTTTACAAATGAAACAGCGGAGAGCAGCAATGCAGAGCAATTTGCATGTGTAATTGTTAATTTTATTAAAAAAGAAACAGTTAAAAAGAAAACACCTGATTTTAAAAAACCGCACACACCAAATAAATTTTATTCACAGCAAACTACATCATTTTACGGGTATAATGTAAACTCAAATCTTCATATCCGCCCTCCCCCACGCATTTAATATTCACGCAAAATAAATTCACATAAATTCATTTTTATATAACCTGCAGTATTTGCGGTTATATTGGTATTTAACATTTAAAATTATGAAAAGAATAAAAAGAATATTTCAATTGTTGATCCTTTTTCCTTCAATAGTTTACTGCCAGGCAGATGATAATTTATTGAACAATAATAATTCAGATACAACTGAATTTAAAACTGATGAAATAATTATAACAGGAACCAGGACAGAGAAAAAAATTATTGATATCCCCTATTCAGTTCAGAGATTTGATCAATCGGGCTGGATAACCAGCAGAAGAATTGGAGTTCAGGATGTACTTACAGTGGTACCGGGTCTTTTTTTGCAGCCGCGTTACGGCAACCATGATACAAGAATAACAATCAGAGGATTTGGCAGCAGAAGCAATACCGGAATTCGCGGAGTAAGGATACTTCTTGACGGAATACCGGAGTCAGAGCCTGACGGTCAGACAAGGATAGAGTCAATTGATTTTACATCTATTGGCAGAATAGAATTAGTTAAGGGAAATTCATCATCACTATACACCAATGCACCCGGAGGGGTAATAAATTTTTTAACAGATAAATACTTTCCGGTATCATTTGTAATGAGTGATAATGAATTTGGTTCTTTTGGATTACGTAAAAACGGCATTAAGCTTGGTATCAATTCAAAGAACTCCAGATTTATGACAGTTTACAGTTATCAGAATTATAACGGTTATCGCCAGCATAGCCAAGAATATCAAAACAGGTTAAACACATTATTTGAAGCAGATTTTACAAAAAACTCAAAAATCTCAATTTACGGATATTACGTAAACGGAATAATAAAACTACCGGGAGCATTAACATTAGAACAATATAACAATAATGATACTGCAGCAAATTCATTAAGTTTAAGCAGAGATGAAAAACGTGTAACCAAAAAAGGCAGAATTGGAATTAATTTTCTTGGCAATTACGAAACAAAGAACATGAAGCATACTGTAGAAGTAACAGGATACGGCACAATAAAATATTTCAATAGAACAGCAAGAACATTCAGGGTATTTAACAGGTACGGTTTAGGCGGAACAATTAGATATGTAAACAAAATTAATTTTGGAAAAGGGAAAAAATACAGCAACGAATTTTCAATTGGTGCAGACGGGTTTTATCAGGCGGGACCAATAGATGAATTTACAAATTTAGCGGGAGAGCCGGGAGATGAATTAATAAGCAAGGCAGATGAAATATTAAGCAATGTAGGTGTATATGCGCTTAATCAAATAGATATAATACCGGGCAAGGTTTCTTTTTTAGTTACAGGCAGATATGACAGGGTTATATTTGATTTCAGAAATTCAATAGCACAGTTTCAGGATACAAGCAGACTATTTGATAAATTTACACCAAAGTTTGCACTTAACTACAAACTGACACCTGAAATAGCTGCTTATGGTTCATTTGGCTTGGGATTTGACTCCCCTGCCGGAAATGAAATGGATAACTATCCGTACACATCAGATAACGGTATGCATTTATTGAATCCGGATTTAATGCCGCAGCGCTCAAAAAATTTTGAGCTTGGAATTAAAGGTGAAGTAAAAAACAGAAAGGGATCTGAGTTTTTTAAGAGCATATCTTTTGAAGTTACAGGTTACCATAACAAGATAGAAGATGTAATTGTTCCGTTTATAGTTGATGGCAGTGCCTTTTACCGGAATGCTGCGGCAACAAACAGACTTGGTTTAGAAGCCGGTTTTAATGCTGATATATACAAAGGTTTAAACATAAAGGCAGCTTATACTTACCAGCGGTTTAAATATGATACATACAATGCAGGAACAATAGATGCAGGAGGAAATATTTCGTACCGTGATTTCAGCGGAAATACAGAGCCATCAAATCCGGAGATGTTTGCTTCTGCGGAAATAATGTATAAGCATATTTTTAAACAAAAATATACATTTTATATTAAAAGCAATTTTCAGTATGTTGGTGAGATGTTTGTTAACGATGCAAATGATGACAGTTTAAAAACCGCTGCATACAGTCTTTTGAATGCACAGCTCGGCATAGATATAAATTTCAGCAAAGTGCGGCTGCTTGGATACATAGGCATGAACAACATTACCGATAAAAAATATGTTGCGTATATACAGATAAATTCTGACAGAAATGCATATTATGAATCAGGTGCAAGAAGGAATTTTTTTGGTGGTATTACTTTAGCATATATGTTCAGGAAGTAAATATTTATTTATACGGCATTGAATATATATTTCAGTGCCGTTTTTATATTTAATTTTCGGAATTTTAATCATATTTTACCCATTAGTATTATAAAAGCAATACTTAAATTAAACACACATGAAGAAATTTATCATTTTTTACGCCATATTTCTTTTTTTCATTTCAACAGGGAATGTAAAATCGCAGTACCCAAATTACAGGATATTTCCTTCCAATTATAACCAAATAGAACCATCAATTGTAAAGCATCCGCTGAATCCGCAAATTTTATTTGCAAGTGCATATACAATTTATTTAAGTTACCGAAGCGAAGGAGTTTATGTTTCAACAAACGGGGGGTTGAATTGGACAGGTGTTGATTCAGTAAGAGGAACCATACCGCAAAATCACGGCGGAGACCCGGGTCCGATAATTGATAAAGACGGCAGATTTATTATTACTCACCAGGGAGGTTTTGTATCGGGTATGTACAGCGATTACTCAACAAACTTGGGAAATACATGGACATCTACAGCGGGACCTATAGCTACAGGAGATAATGATAAAGGAGCACCTCAAACAGATGATGTTTCTTCGAGTCCTTATTACGGCAGAACATATCTTGCATGGACAAGGTATGTTAATCCGTTTCCGATTGTATTATCTTATACAACAAACGGTGCAGTAAACTGGTCGAGCATTATACAGATAAATACCAGATATTCAAATAACAATTCCTACGGTCCGTATGTATCGGTAGGACTGGGGGGAGAAGTATATGTAAGCTGGGCTTCATCATTGCATGTATCACCTTTTACTGAAGATGTAATAGGGTTTGCTAAGTCAACAAACGGTGGAGTTAGCTGGCAGGTACAGGAAAATGCATTTGACTGTAACGGAATAAGAACAACTCAATTAAATCCGTGGAATATACGGGCAAATAGTTTTCCTGTAATGGATGTGGATAAAACAGGCGGTTCACGCAGTGGCTGGATATATATAGCAACAGCTGAAAAAAACCTTGCGCCTGCAGGAACTGACCCTGATATAATATTCCACAAATCAACAAATAACGGCAGTACTTGGTCACAGGGTGTAAGGGTAAATCAAGATCCGCTGAATAACGGAAGGAATCAATTTTTTCCGGCAATAACTGTAGATGCAGACGGAGGGATAAACATTATATATTATGATAACAGGCATGTAAATGATTCGGCAGATGTTTATCTTTCAAGATCAACAGACGGAGGCAATACATGGTCAGACCATTTAGTTACATCACAAAGGTTTAAACCAAGAGCAGTTGCAGGAGCTATAGGCACAGGCAATATGGGAGATAATCTGGGTATAACTTCAGGGAACGGGAAATTATATCCGGTATGGATGAGCAATCAGCCAGATGATATATTTCATGTATGGAGTGCAATTATAGATTACGCAACAATTGGAATTGAGCAGATAAGCAGTGAGCTGCCGCAGGAATTTTTATTAGAGCAAAATTATCCAAATCCATTTAACCCTGAGACAAAGATAAATTTCAGCGTAGCAAAAGCCGGAAATACATCTATAAAAATATATGATATAACAGGAAGATTGGTAAAAACACTTGTTGAGCAGGAAATGAGACCGGGTAAATATTCAGTTAGCTGGAATGCAGTAAATGAGCCGAGCGGTGTATATTTTTACTCAATTGAAACGGCAAGCTTTAAGCAAAGCAAAAAAATGATGCTGTTAAAATAACAATTTTAATTATTGCAGCAGGTATTCCAGTTCAGCGGGAATTTTAGTATTATTTTTTTTAAGCAGTTCCAACTGTTGCATTGCTTTTAATTTTTCTCCAATAGCTGCGTAAAGTTTTGCCAGATATGTAATTGGCTGCATGTTTTGCGGATTTAATACTGCTGCAGTTTTAAGATATTTTTCTGCTTCAATATAATCTGTTTTCTTATAATTAATTATTCCCAAAATTAAGTTAGCATCAAAATCATCAGGGAAATATTTTAAATATTTCGTATAGAATACATCTGCTTCATCTGTTCTGTTTAGCATAAGGCAGCAGTAAGCAGATTTTGAGTAATATTCACCTCTTGCGGGATTAAGTTCAATAGCTTTTTTATACTCTATCAAAGATTCTTCATATCTTCCGTTTTGAAGGAGAACCAGACCCATACCTGCAAAGGAAAGATCGAGTGAAGGAGAATTTTTACGTGCATTATTCCAGAAATTTATTTCATTGCTGTAACTATTAGTATAAATATAGCTGATAATAAGAAATATTACAGCAAAAGCAAAAGCGGATATATACAAAATACTGACATTTAATATTTTTTTAATGGAACTTTCAATTGAGGCGAGCATAATAAAAATACCAACTGCCGGCAAATACAACCTTGACTCAAGCATTATGTTACCTGTAAATTCCGGATTTTTATTTACAAGTGCCGGAATAAGGAATATAATATAGAACAGAACTCCAAAAAAATAAAGTTTACGTGAAGTTTTATCAGAATAAAAATATAGCAATATGGTTATTAAAGTACCGGCAGCGGCAGGAAATATCTGCATATCTTTAATAACAGGCAAAACACTTAAATTAAACGGCACCAAAATCAGCCCCGGAGCAATAAATAGATACAGCAGATTAGCAGTAAATTCAGCTTCGGGTATATTTTGTATTGCATTTTTTCTGGCAATATACCATATAACAACCAATAAGAGCCATACAAGAATTTTATATAAGCTGAACTTTTTATTATAATTAAACAGAAAAATAAAAATTATAAATACAGGAACAGCAAGCAAAGCAGTTTCTTTTGCAAAGAAAGAAATAAGCAGAAGTAAAGCAGATATAATAAAATAAATTAATTTATTTTTTTGAATATTAAGCAACAGAAACAAAAAAGCCCCCAGAATAAACATTGCAGCAAGAGAATCATTTCTGCCGGGCAGCCATGCAACTGAATTAACTGCAAAGGGAGCAACTGCAAATATAAGAACCAATAAAAGAGAAAATTGCTTACTAGTGTTCAACTGAATTAAAATATAAAAAAACAGCATAGCAGTAATAGAATGGATAATAATATTCAGTACAAACTGCAGGAAAAGGTTTTCAGATAAGTAATAAATCAAAGTGAAAGAAGCAGTAATAACTGGACGGTAAAATAAACCATTATTAAACATATAAGGTGCATTAACAATTTCAATAAAAGATTTACCCTGCTGGATTTGCGATGAAATATTTGAAATAAGAGTTTTATCATCAGAACCTGTAACCCCGAAATATGAAACATGAAAATACAGAGCTATTATAAAAATGAATAATAAAGATATATAAAACTTCTTTGTCTGGAAAAATTCTGCTTTTAAAGGAAACATTATTTAATAATCACCATTTTTCTTGATTCCGTAAAACTGCCTGCTTGAAGTTTATAAATGTAAATACCTGAAGATAGCCCGTTGCTGCTGAAAGAAAATGTATTAAAACCGGGAGGGCGCATACCTTCATAGAAAACCTTTACGGTTTTGCCCAGCAGGTCATAAATAGTAAAAACTACTCTTTGGGCATTTGGCAAGCTATAATTTATTTTAGTTTCAGGGTTAAAGGGATTAGGGTAGTTTTGCCCGAGCTTAAAGCCGGCAGGTGAATTTGAGCCGGGAATTATACCTATTACAGAAGTATTATATTTTAAAATTGAGCCATAAGAACCAAATGCAAAACCAAAAGTAGGAGATTTGAAAACACATGCATAAACAGCAGTACTATCGGGAGCAGGAACACTTATCCAAGGGTGAAAAGAACTGGCTGAGTCTAAACTAACAGCCCAAGCCTGCGCAAAAGAAAGCGGCATCCACGCTTCGGTTTCCGTTCTGAAGGCAAGATCTCTGGCAACACCCATAAGCTCAATATTTTTATAACGCCAGTTAGCCCCGCTGTTAAAAGTAGTTGATGTAATAGCCCCGAACTCAAAATCACCGCCGCAGGCAATAATTTTTTCGGAATTAATAATCTTTACATCAAAGAGCGGTTCAGGGGTTAAACAATAGGTTCTGAAATTTGCACCGCCGTCTGTGGTTTTCCAAACAATACCCTGAATATCCATTTGCCCTCCGGCAAGAAATCCGGTAGTATTATTTACAAAGCGGATGCGGTTTTTAGGAAAACCAGCTAAATAGGGGCAGCCGGTTGTATCCATATAGCAGTTCAGCCAGTTTGTACCTCCATTAGTTGTTCTGAATACGTAACCGCTGAAACCTGAGGCAAAACCATGGAGAGAGTCAATATAATAAATACATGAAATAATAACAGTGGTATCCGGAAAAGTTGATTGGAGCCAGTTAATACCTCCGTTAGTAGTAGAAAGCATAGTAGTGCCGTTAAAGAAATAATCATTTGAAACCGCCCATCCCAGCCTTTGATTAAGGAAAAAAATATCATCAATATAGTAATTGGTAATGCCGGAGTTTTGCAGGTTCCATGTTAATCCGCTGTTAGTTGTATTGATAATAGTTCCGGAATCTCCGGCAGCCCAGCCGAAAACAGAATCAGGGAATGAGCATTTCATTAAAAGTTTATCTGTTGGAGAAGGCACATGAAACCAGTACTCCTGAGAATATACAGTATTAAATAATGCAAGGAAAATAATTATATTAAAAATTATCTTATTCGGCATAAAATGATTATTTAACAAGCAGCATTTTTATACTTTTTGTTAAACCCTGCATTTCCATAGTTAAAAAGTAAATACCGCTTGGCAAAGAACCGGAATTCCATTGAGCGGAATGAAAACCTGCCTGCTGATATGAGTTGATCAATTTATGCACTTCCCTGCCGGATACGTCATAAATAACAGCATTAACCAGACCATTTCTGTTTAAGGTATAGTTTATTACAGTCCCCGGATTGAAGGGATTAGGATAATTTTGCTCAAGTATAAAAGCATCAGGGATTTCTTCATTTTGACCTGAGATACCAATTACAGCAGAATTATATTTAAAAATTTTACCTTCTCCGCCAAATGCCCAGCCAAAAGTTGGTGTAACAAAAACAGCAGAATTAATTTTTGAAGTACCGTTAATCGGAATTTCCATCCAATTTGTACCTAATCCGCCAGAATCAGTGTTAACAGCAAAAGCAGCAGTGAAATTTAATGGTACCCATAATTCTGAAGGCGTTCGGTAAGAAATAGAAAAACCTCTTCCTATTATACCGGTAAATTCATAATTCCAGCTAAGACCATTGTTGAATGAAATTACATTGCTGAACCCGTATTCATAGTCACCTCCAACAGATTGTACTTTTCCGTTTGCAAAGGCTTTAATATCATATAGCGGTTCAGCAGAAACACAATAAGTGTACCAATTAGCACCGGCATTTGTTGTCCGCCAAATCATTCCCTGAATATCAATTTGCCCGCCGCAAACATAACCGGTGTTTTCATTAAGGAAGTAGAATTTATTTTTAGGAAATAGATATAGGTATTGGCAATAAGCCGTATCAATAAAGCAATTAAACCAATTGGAACCGCCATTGGTTGTTTTGTAAATAAGCCCTGAGTAGCCTGAAATATATCCGGTTAAAGAATCAATGAAATGGATAGCATTAAAAACAATTGTTGTATCGGGATAGCGGGTACTTTGCCAAATTTCACCTCCGTTGGTAGTTTTAAGAAATACTGTGCCATAATAATAGAAATCATTTGCAAGAGCCCATCCTAATCTTTGATTTAAGAAAAAAATATCATCAATAGGAAATGAACTAATACCTGATGCCTGTTTAACCCAGTTTAATCCGCTGTTTGAAGTATGGATAATTGTTCCTGAATCACCTGCTGCCCATCCAAACACAGTATCAATAAAAACAGATTTGTTAATTGACCTTGATACCGGCGAGGTTACAGGAAGCCAATACTGCTGGGAATATAAAGCAGCAGAGCAAAACAATAGTATTGCAGTAATTACACATTTCATTCGTCTATAAATATAGTTAAATATTCAACATTTGATTAGTCAAATTTTAAGTTAAAAAATAAATAAAACCACAGGAATAAATATCAAATAATTAGTTTATATCAGGATGAATATCAGGATGAATATAATGAGTAATATATTTTCAAAACCGTTGGATTAAAACTGATATAATACAAAAAGCCAAAAATATTTTAGATATAAATTTGAAATTATTATATTTAGAAAAACAAAATTATAATTTAAAAAAAGCATTAAATATTTTTAGCGAATATAAAGTAATATTTTTTTCAGGTTTTAGTTAATTATTTCACCTATTATAGGTAGGTGAAATAATTTTAAAAATCATTGCTAAATCCTTATTTTTTAATTATATTACTTTTTTGAGTAGATGAATAAGGATATTGTTGATTTAATTAATAATAATCAAGAGTTTATACTAACGAGCCATGTAAACCCTGACGGGGATTCAATTGGCAGTGAAATTGCTCTTTTTATATATATAAAGTCATTGGGTAAAAATGCCCGAATTTTGAACTATTCCCCTACGCCTGATAATTACACATTCCTGGATAAGGATAAGGTGATAGAGCAATTTGACGAAACGAAGCATAAGGATATGATATTAAACGCTGATGTAATATTTATACTTGATACAAACGAGTATGAAAGGATACGCACACTTGAGCCGTTTATAAAGTTAAGTAGTGCAAAAAAAACAGTAATAGACCACCATTTGGGATTTAAACCGGAAGAATTTGATTACTACATTATTGATACCAATTCGCCTGCAACAGGAGAAATATTATACAGGTTCTTTAAAGATATTGAAATAAATTACAGCGGGAAGAAAATTATTAACCCGCAAATTGCTGAAGCACTTTATACAGCAATTATGACAGATACAGGTTCTTTTAAATATGAAAGAACAGATGCAGAGACACATTTAATCATTTCGGAACTTCTTAAACACGGAATAAATCCGTACGATATATATTCAAAAGTATATAACAATGCAACTGCAGGCAAGCTTCATTTATTAGGTAGGTTTCTGGAAAATGTAAAGCTGCTTTATGAAGGACGTTTGGCTTATTCAACAATGCTGCAAAAGGATTTTAAAGAAACTGATACAGATGAGTATGCAATAGAGGGTTTTAGCACACATTTATTGAGTTTAAGCACAGTAACATTAGGAATTGTATTTACAGAAACTAAAAATGGAGTAAAGTTAAGTTTCCGTTCAAAAGGGAATGTATATTCAAACCTTCTGGCAAAGGAATTTGGAGGAGGCGGACATCAAAATGCATCAGGGGCATTTGTTGCGGGAGGCAGAATAAATGACCTGATAGAAGAAGCAGTAAAAAAAGCTGAAAAGTATTTAGAAGAAATAAAAATTAATTAATAAAATTTTAACAAATAATAAATCCGTTCGGAGATACAAATGAAAATCAAATATGAGGTAAAGAAGATAAAGGATATAAAAGCTGATGCAGTTGCATCGGTTACCTTTGAAGACCAGATTTCAACAAAAATGCACTGGCTAAATACCCTTTTTAAAGGCACTTTAGAAACGCTGATAGAAACAAATGATTTTAAAGCAAAGTCATCTACATCAATATTAACATATCTTGGACCAGATAACAAGAGTAAACGCTTAATGGTAATTGGTTTAGGAAACTCTAAAGAGGTAAAACTTGAGACGATAAGAAAATCGTATGCAGCTGCTGCAAAAAAGCTGAATGCAATGAAACTGACAACAGCAGCATTTGAAGTTCCCGACCTTTCATATATAAAAAGCATTACAAATGCATCTCACTATGATATAATGCAGGCAATTTGCGAAGGTGTTTTTTTAACACAATACACAGCAAAAAAATATCATACTAAAAATAATTTTACCCCTTTTAACGAAGTAATATTTTTTACAGATTCACCTAAATACACCCGAGAAGCAACAGAGGCATTAAAAGACTCAAAAATTATATGTGATGCGGCTCTTGCAGCAAGAGAACTTGAAAATGAGCCATCAAACTTTTTAACACCGGACAAATTTGCTGAATGGGTAAAGAAGTCCTCGAGCAAAGCAGGTTATCAGGTAACAATATTTGATGAGAAAAAAATTAATCAGCTTTCAATGGGCGGTGTAATTAATGTAGGCAAAGGCAGTGTAAATCCGCCGAGGTTTTTAATACTGCAGTATTTTGGAGCAAATAAATCAGAAAAACCTGTTGTATTGGTAGGCAAAGGTGTAACTTTTGACTCAGGCGGAATTTCTATTAAACCCGCAGCAGGTATGGAAGCAATGAAAATGGATATGGGCGGCGCAGCAGCAGTTGTTGGAGCATTTGAAGCAGTTGCACGGCTGAAATATAAAATGAATTTGATTGGTTTAATACCTGCTGTAGAAAATATGCCTGATGCCGGAGCTTATAAACCGGGAGATGTAATAAAAAGCTATGGCGGAATTACAATTGAGATTGAAAACACAGATGCAGAAGGCAGACTTATACTTGCAGATGCATTGGAATATGCAGCAAATTATAAGCCAAAAGTTGTAATTGACCTTTGCACATTAACAGGTGCTGCAATAGTATGTTTTGGTCACTTGCTTGCCGGCATGATGGGTAATGATAAGGAACTGAAGAAAAAGATATTTGAAGCCGGTGAAAAGACATACGAAAGAGTTTGGGAATTGCCTCTATATGATGAATACGATAAACTTATGAAGAGTGAAACTGCTGATATTAAAAATGCAGGTCCGGCACGCCAAGCAGGAACAATTATGGGCGGTATATTCCTTAAGAAATTTGTTCAGGATAAATATCCGTGGGCACATTTAGATATTGCAAGTGTGGCAATGGGTTTAAATGAGAGCGCAGAAGAGTACCATACACCCGGAGCAACCGGATACGGAGTAAGACTTCTTGCTGAAGTTTTAAAACAATATTCGCATTAATTCTGTATTATACTTATTAATAAGGCAGGAGCAGGTTGGATAAGATCGAGACTCCCCGAAAGATACTGCTTGTACTTACATTAATTGAATTTATCAATTATTTTGACAGACAGGTAATTTTCCCTTTATTCAGTTTTCTTAAAAGTGATTTTGGATTAAGTGATTTTGAACTTGGGCTGATAGGAACAGTTTTCATGATAATCCATGCAACATTTTCTGTACCGCTTGGGATACTTGCGGATAAATGGATACGAAAGAATATAATAGCAATAGGTGTCGGGATATGGTCAATAGCAACTCTTATAACAGGATTAGTACAAAATTTTCATCAGTTATTAATTACCCGCGGTGCAGTAGGTATAGGCGAGGCATCTTATGCACCGGCAGCCACAGCCCTTATAGCTGATAACTTTCCGGTAGAAAAGCGGGCGAGGGCAAGCTCAATCTTCCATTTAGGTATGTTTTTAGGAGGTGCACTTGGAATGATTCTTGCAGGTGTAATTGGAACTCATTTAGGGTGGAGAGCGTGTTTTTTTATAGTAGCCGTACCCGGTTTGGTGTTAGCATTCAGCGCTTTGATGATCAAGGAAAAAAAACATAGTCATCAAAATTCTAATGAGGTAAGCAAGAAAAGTATATTAGCACTTTTTAAAAATCCCGCTTATATTATGACATTAGTTTCTGGTATAATGCTGACATTTACATCATCAGCAATTATTGCATGGATGACCCAATTTTTTATTCGTTACCATAATTACAGTGTTGACCAAGCATCTTTAACAATAGGTTTTGCAGTTGTATTAGGCGGTCCGCTTGGTATTTATACCGGAGGATTTGTAAGTGATTGGTTATATAATAAAATTGGATATCCAAGAAGCTTTGCAATGTCATTAGGATTTATAGCAGCAACACCGCTGATGTATTTAACTCTTACAACAAATAATGAAACACTGCTTTTAGTAACATTAGTAATTGCAACTTTTTTAATGACATGGTATTATGGTCCGATGGTTGCTTTGATACAGGATATAGTTCCAGGTGCATTAAAAGCCACAGCTTTTGCGTTTTATTTATTTACAGTTCATTTGATTGGCTCAACACCTGCACCTGCAATTTTAGGGAAAGTATCAGATGCAATTGACCTTCAGCATGCAATGTTTATAGTAGTAGCAACAAATCTGCTTGGCGGGTTATTATTGCTAATAACAAGCATAATGCTTATAAAGAAGAATAAATTAAAATCCACAAGCTGAAAATCGGTAATAAATTCACCATACTTAAATTAGAAATTTCAGCTATTTGAAATAACATTAAATTTTGACTAAATTAATATAATTAAATAAGATAAATTTGTAAATAATGGTTTAATTGAAACATAAAACAGTATAATTTGATTAAATAAGTATGAACAAATTAGTAAATTAAATTACTAATTTGTTGATTTACAAGTATAAACAGTAATTATTGGAAGAAAAAGAACCTAAAAATAATAAAGAAAACAGCAAAAATCCACCACAGGACGAAAATTTTTTGCGGTGCATAAATATTGATTGTATTTTTAACAGTTCTAATGAGCAGGGTGCTGTACGAAATATATGCAGGCATCCTAATGTTGTGGTTGAAAGCCGTTTTGCAGATATTACTATTGCAATTTGCAGTGAATTCCGCAGTAAAAAAGATTATACATTTGAGAAGCCATCAATTGTAATTGAGTTAAAAACCGGAGAAAAAACTGAGATAAAGGGAAGACCTGAAGTTGGAATTGAAACAATTGAAAAAGTAACAACTAAAGAACTTGAAGATGAAGTAAGCAAAACAGATGAAAATTCTAATAAGTCATTAACAGAACAGAAGCAAATAAATACACAGGATCACATTAAGCCTGTTATAATTGATGCTAAAGAAGAGCCGAAGGAGCTTACTCCGGAAGAAATATATAATCTAAGCACAAGACCCGGTACTGATTTTTTGATTTTAAAGAAGCTGTATCAGCCAAATACCCGCAAAGGCATAATAGGTTCAATAATAATTCATTTCTTTTTTCTGTTCATAATTTATCAAACATTAGTACCAAAAGATGAATTACAGAATCCGGAAAATAACCAGAGAATTGTTGTTGTAGAAGATTTGGAAATGCCGAAATTTAATCCCCCTGATATAGATAAAATAAAAGAGGATGAGAAAAAGCTTTCTGAAGAACAGGATTTAAAAGATAATAATAAAGAAGTTAGACCTAAAATTCAAAAAAAGATTATAACCCCAAAAATTCACCGTCCAAAAGATAACACGGTTGATACCAATAAACTTGCAACTAATGATTCAAACAAGATTAAGAATGATTCAAACTTAACGAGCAATAACAGAGATACAAACAGGATACAAATACCAGACTCAATAAAAGCTACTTATGACCAAAATGATATAGGGTTAGTAATCTGGTATCCTAAAGAATGGAAACTGCTTGATAACCGTCAGGTGAATTTAAACCAAAAGGATTTTAACGGTGTTATATTAGCAACTGATACAGGAACTGCAGACCCCGGTGCAGTAAATATGTTTATTTTGGTAGATGACCCAAATCACAGCGCATATAACAAAGCAACCTATAAAAATCCTTTTACCATGAATGACTCAATGATAGCAGCGTATGTTACAAATCCCGTAAAAACCAGCGGTAAAAAGCTATCAACGAAATATTTTGTGTTCACTGATCCAACAGGATTAAAGAACATTCAGGTAAATGTTGATTTTGCATCTCAGGTAATGATGGAAAAATATCAGCCGATGGTAGATGCAATAGTAAGATCAATAAAAATTGCACCGCCTGTTAATAAGGGACCCTAAAGGCGAACAATAATTAAACACCTTTACATAATAACACTCAAATTAATTATAGAATTTGCTGAAACAGCATTTATAGATGAGAATAACAATAAAGGCATTGCAAAATCAAATATACAGTAAAGCAAAAGAACTTGGCTTTACTGCATGCGGATTTGCAAAGTATGAAGTGCTTGAAGAACAATCCAT
Organism: Ignavibacteria bacterium; assembly: GCA_020852705.1. Classification (GTDB taxonomy): domain Bacteria; phylum Bacteroidota; class Ignavibacteria; order Tepidaquicellales; family OLB5; genus OLB5. Next base: position 17,879 of record JADZAP010000013.1, read on the forward strand.
TAAACTGAGAAACTGGCTAAATGATGGTATGCATGCAGATATGGCATGGATTGAAAAAGGTTTTGAGAAACGAAGAGATGTAAAGAATATAATTCCTGAAGCAAAAAGTGTTATATCTTTAGCTTTTAATTACTTTACACCGTTTGAACATAATGAAGACAAACCGAAAATTTCAAGATATGCATGGGGTAAGGATTACCATAAAATACTTAAGAAGAAATTGAAGGAATTGTGCGATATAATTATTACCGCTCCCCTGCCCTCCCCGGAGGGGAGTGAGTTTGAAAATGAAGGGAATATAATTTTACGTTCTTATGTAGATGACGGACCTGTGATGGATAAAGTTTGGGCACAAAAGGCAGGGCTTGGCTGGATGGGAAAACATACAAATATAATTAATCCTGAATTTGGTTCATGGTTTTTTATATGTAATATTATTACAAATATTGAATTTGATTCTTATAACGAGCCAATTGAAGATATGTGCGGAAACTGCACATTGTGTATTTCAGCATGTCCAACCGGTGCAATTGTAAATGAATATGTTGTAGATGCCAATAAATGTATTTCATATCAGACAATTGAGAATCGTGGAGAAATATCTCCTGAGATTGATCTTGCAGGCTGGATATTTGGATGTGATATATGTCAGGATGTTTGTCCCTACAATTTACCTAAGTATAACCAAACTACGGAAGAGAAAAGTTTTTTCCCAAAAATTTTGACTTCATCGGTGCAATATAATGAGACCTCAC
>JADZAP010000014.1 GCA_020852705.1 Ignavibacteria bacterium
AGGATATTTAAAGGAGGAGAAAAAGGATAGGTTTTTAACTTATCCTTTTTTTTATTGAATTTCCCTGCTTCTCCCCTGCCAAACGGACATTAAATCTTTGTTTATTTTGTTCTATCCTTTAATACTCAATATAAACGGAGTAATTCTATTGATGAATGCTTGAGCAATAATTATATAATATTAAATATATAGTTATTAATTACTTCACAAGCACCATTTTTTTACGTTCCACATATTTCCTGCCATTTTGAACCTCGGCTTCAATTCTATAGAAATAAACGCCGCTTGCGTAATTTTTACCGTTAAATTCAACAATGTAAGAACCGGCATCTTTGAATTCATTTACCAGTGAAATCACCTCACGCCCCAAAATATTATATACTTTTAAAGTTACATTTGAAGCATAAGGCAAAGCATATTTTATCTTTGTCATGGGGTTAAACGGATTTGGATAATTTTGCTGTAAAATAAATTTTAATGGTATATTATATGAAATTGGGTTAATGTTAGTTAATTGATTATATTTTATAACAATATAATCCCGAATTCCTGCTCCGCTTTCACTTGTAGCTAATACATATAAATTTCTTAAATTATCTAATGCTAAATCTACACCATAATCTATTCCATTAAATGGTCCATTATATATGATAAACCACATTGAATTTCCTATTTCTGAATATTTTCTTGACATAATATCAAATGGAAATAATCCCAAATTATAGTTGCCGCCTGTTGTATAACAATTACCTGATGAATCAACAATAATAGCGTTGTTATTAGCTCGGGAATAAGTTCCAGTGTCTCTTTTGATCCATACTGAATCACCATTAGTCAGGTTATATTTGATAGTTGTAGCCATTTGAATTCCATTAGTTACTGCACCACCGGTTACTAGCAGCGCATTGTTAATTCTGTCTAATACTATTGCTCTTAAAATATTATCTCCGCTGCCCGGCGCATCATAAATTTTTGCCCACTGCTGAACGCCATTCCTGTCATATTTCAAGGTCAGGTAAACGCCAAAACCTGAAACAACTGTTCCTCCTCCTACATATATATTCCCGTTTTCATCAGTTGTAATTTTCTCTCCAACATTTGCGGTTATCGAATAAAAATATGTGCTTTCCCATCTTAATATACCGCCAGATGAATATTTTGCAGTTAAAACAGAATCAACACTCCCGAATGGAGGATTACTGAATCTCCTTATGCCGGTAAAAATAATATTGAGCGAATCATCAATAGTACACGCCTCTGCTATTTCATATCTTATATAAGGAGCAGGTGCCGGGGGATGATATTTTCTTACCCATACAGTATCACCGCTGGTATTATACCGGATCAGCAGGTGAGAAGTATCTGATCTGCCTGCAACATAAATATTATTATGCTTATCAATTTTAATATCATTAAATACTCCCCAGCCGTAATCGCCAAAATATCTTCTTACCCATTCCGGGTTTCCGGTTAATGTATTAAACTTTGCAATCAATCCATTTGTAGGCAAATAATAAGCTGGTCCCTGTTCAGCAATTACATACAAATTACCCGAACTATCAAGGGTTATACCTGTAGGACGGATATATGCTTCACCGGGGTAAATATACATTTTCTCCCATTGCTGAACACCTGCTGTATTATACTTTACACACAATAGAAAGACTGTATCATTCATTTGATGTGTTCCGGTAATGTAACTGTTGCCCAGTTTATCAACCTGCATAAAAGGTCCTATGATATCATTTGTTGGTCCGGTGTATCTGGCTACCCATACCTCGGTCGGCTGCTGAGTGAATAAAAAACCCTGCATTAAAAAAATAAAACTAAAAATAAATATATTGCTTTTAGATTCTGCATGAATAAACTATTAAATATTATTTGCAAAAAATCTTTAATATATTAAAAATGAATATAGAAATGAAAGTTAAGGATTTTGAAGTATTAGATTTTGGATTTACTGACATGTTTTTTAAGTTTAATGCTGCTTAAAAATAAATTATGCAGATGATTAACAGAAAATAATTATTTTATATTGAAACCCGCCAATTTTATTTTATTTTGTATTAAAAATCATATTGTATTTATTTCAGCAAAATCCTGATTCATCCGATACTAATATAAATAATAAAAAGTGCCGGTGCAAGCATATTTATTGAATAAAGTTGCTTATTTTTATCATAATAATTTAAACCAATTCCTAAAATACACTGATTACTGCATAATTTAAAACGTTTTCAGCTATTGCAAAGTAAGTAAGAGTTGCTTAAATCCCGTGTAAATATTCATAATCCAATAATTAGTGAACCCTATATATAATTAAAGTAATAAGAAAATCGAGCCTCAATGCAGCGGTCTAAATTTGCTGAGAAATATAATATATTAAATTAATTTTATTCAATAACCTCTAATTTTTTTGCAATTCTGGTTTACGGTAGAGCAGCAAAACGCATTTTTAGTGAGTTTTTAGGCAGGTATCAATTCAGCAGAATCCATTTTATGACTTGACGCTGTATTTATCATATATTATGTTTGTTATATATGCAAATTGCATATATTAATTCTTTGTCATATTGATTAAGTAAACTACTGTAAATGCAGTGGAGTATTTGGAAACGAACCCCCAACTAAGATTTTAATCATGTTAAATATTTCTTTCCATCCCGGATGTGCTGTTGTTCAGACTTTTCATCCCCCCACCCCAAAAATCAAGTCCCGCCCTGGCGGGATCAAATGAAGAGGGAACAGAATTCCTGCAGACAATAAACTGAAAATTTTTCTTTAATTGAAATCCTTGTTAAATCGCCGATGGGGGGTTGTTCGAAAAACCATATTTTCAAAAAAATTATGTTTTTAAAACATCACATTTTCACCAAAAATGCTCTGTGAAGATCAATAAAAAAACATATGTGTATTGGAAATGAAATTGAAGTTTTTGTTTTCAAAAGCGGGGGGATGTATATTTCCCAAACTGGAGTTTGGGAAACAGGTAAATCCCTCCCCTTCGGATCTACGACCTCGTAGAGAGAGGAAGATCTATGACACTTCGAGTTGAAGACTAGTAGAAGTGGGGTCTAATGCCCTGCCCGTGAAGGTCTTGCATTCCACAGTTTTAACATTAATATTGCTCCAATAACAGCAAAACCTATCATACTCGGACCCCATGTCCCCCATCCGTAAGTTTCAATCAGCCACCCTGCACCAACACCCATTACAGAGCCCCCGATATACTGCATACCATCAAACATTCCCGCAGCAGTAGCTGCAGCCCGCTTTCCGCCAAAATCCATAGATGCAGTACCTGATAGCATTGAGTGAACCATGGAAATAGCAAGCGAGTTAACCGTGAAAGCAATAATAATTGCTTCAAGCGAAGGAGCTAACGCCACTACAGATAAGGAAATAACCTGCAATATGTAACCCAAAAATGCTACAGGCGGTCTTCGATGCCCAAACACTTTATCAGATAAAAATCCGGCAGCAAATGCCCCTGCAATACCCGCTAGAACAACCGCAAACGCATTCCTTTGAAATACGGGGTTATCTAATGCTAAATGGTGGACTTCCTGCATATAACGAGGAAACCACTCTTCAAAACCCTTCCTTACAAGTCCGGTACAGAATTCAGCCGAAGCAATTGTAATTGCAATTGGGTTTGTAAATACCTTCTTGGCAACATAAGCAAGAGTTATCTTTTCAGTATCACCGCTTGTAGCATCCTGGGGATCAAAATCATCAAGGCCGGCATCTTTTGGGGTATCTTTTACAAATAAAAAGGTCAAAAAAGTAAAAACCCCTACAATTGCTGATGGAAGGAAAAATTTCCATTGCCATGGTAATGCAGCAACAAGTGCCGTTGTCATAAGCGCATAAACAGCAAATCTGCCGCTTTGAATCATTGACCCAAAAATAGCTGAAAATACTCCCCTTTCACTTACATGAAACCAGCCTGCATTAACTTTAATCAGTGCTAAAGCACTGTATGACTGGAAATATTGGTTCAAAGTCCACATACTTGCCAAATAAATCAGCATAAATGTACCCATCCCAAGAAATCCCATATATGCAGCCATACCGAATGCAAAATTAAAAATACAGGCACCAACTGCACCCGTTATCATTGCTCTTCTCCCACCCCATCTATCAGCAATTGGACCGTTAAAAATTGCACTTATACCGTAAACAAGTGTGCTTATTGTAATTATTGTGCCAATTTCTGTTTTATTAAAGCCAAAAGTATCAGAAAGTTGTTTATTGGCAAAACCAAAGTTGTAACGTGCCATATACATTGCCGCATAGGTTAAGCCTAATGTCATCCAGTTTATACCGCGTCTTTGTTTAAATTGTGGTGAGTGGTTTGGTTTTTCGGGGATCATATTATTTTCATTAACTTAGCAAATTAACTGTATTTTGAAATTAATTTGATTAGATTTGTGTATAAAAGTTTATTTTATTATTTAATTATATTCAAATATAACCAAAAACTAAATAAAATTTAATGCTAGTAATTGGAAAAAATCCGGTTCTCGAAACCCTGAATCATTCACCGCAAACTATAAATAAAATCATTTTATTAAAGGGTTTAACTGAAAATAAAATAAATGAGATAACAAGGCTTGCTAAACCAAAAAATATTATAATTGAAATATTAGAGAAATCATTATTTGAAAAACTGCTTGATAAAAAAGATAAATCTGAGGGAATTTCACAAGGTATAGCAGCCGTTGTAAATGATTTTGAATATTCAAAAACTACAGAGATCTTAAAGTCTATTAATAGCAAAACAAGTTCAACTTTAATTATTCTTGATGAAATACAAGACCCTCATAACTTTGGTGCAATTGTTAGAACTGCTGTTTCTGCCGGCACTAATGGTATTATTATATCAGAAAAAAACTCAGTAAAGGTAAATCACACGGTTATAAAAACATCAAGCGGAGCTACAAATTACATAAAGATATCAAAAGAACCAAATATCTACAAAACTATTGATATTTTAAAGGAAAACGGGTTTAAAATAATTGGTACAGCTTTAAATGCCAGCGAAAATCTGTATGAATATACCTTTCCCGAAAAATGTGCTGTAATTTTCGGAAGTGAGGGCGAAGGATTAAGGAAAAATATAAGGAATTTATGCAATAACTTAATTAAAATACCAATGTCGGGCAAAATGAATTCACTTAATGTATCGGTATCAGCAGGGGTAATTTTATATGAAATTTTCAGGCAGAGAAATTCCGGTTAAAATATTTAAAATTTAATACATTTATCTATATGGCTTATATAAAAAAAACCCGCAAAAAGCGGGTTTAAATTTTATTAATTAAACAATGTTATTTTGTTAAAACCATTTTTTTGGTTTCGCTGAATCCGTTTGATGTATGAAGATTATAAAAATAGATTCCGCTTGAAAGTTTCCCGGCATCATAATTTATACTATAACTGCCTGCTTGTTTTAACTCATCAGCTAGTAATGCAACCTGCCTACCTGTAATATCAAAAACCTTTATTGTAACGTAAGTTTCTTTAGGTAAATTATATTTGATAGTTGTTGAAGGATTAAACGGATTAGGGTAATTTTGTTTTAAACTGAATTTTTCAGGAATATTGGTGTTGTTATTGCTAAGTGCTGTTATATTGTTTCCAACTCTAATCACAAATAAACCTTCACCAATATTGCTTCCGATAATTTTACCTGATGAAGGAAACATAAATACACCCCAGCATCCTGAAAATTGAGCATTATTGTTGTTAGGATATGTATCATACCAAGCAATTTCCTGCGGATTAGTAGGATCAGAAATATTTAGTATTCTTATACCTGCAGTATAATGTGCAATAACTGCAAGATTATTATAAATTTCAACATTATGAACAATTGCAGTTGTAATATTTGTTGGCTGCCACGAAGTAACCAAGGTTACATTTGATAAATTTGATTTATCCCAAACCTTCAGCTTTCCGTTGGGTGATTGAGTTTCATCTGTAGTATAAATATATTTCCTGTTGTTTGGTATAGCGCAATTGTGAGGAAATGGGTTTGGATTATTTACCCATGAATTGACTGTTATTAAATTATCCTTATTAATTGCATTTATTACAGAAACAGTTCCGGGCGGATCATAAATATTGCAAGCATATATTGTATCATTTAGTATTCGTGAATCATGAACATAGTAATTTGACCAGGAACCCCGTTTAACCGGTGCAACCGGATTGGTAATATCTAGTATTGTAACTCCGCCTTGATCAGAGCCACCAATTGTGTTATTACCTCCGTTTAAATAAATATAGGGACCTGACTGTGAAATTGAATGTGTATGTGTATATCCGCTGTAAGAATATGTAGCAACTAAACTGACAGAATCAGGCAGATATTGCAGTGCAATTATCTGTAATTTGCTGTTTGAACCTTCTGAAACAACATAAGCATAGCTGGAAAATACCTTCATTTCACGCCAGTTTGAGGTAACCCCTGAAACAAAATCAACTTCATGAATATTGGTTGTATCGGTAATATCATAAAATGCAGTACCGTTATTGCAGCCAAGAATAGCATACTCTCTTCCATTAGGACCGGCATATCCCCATAAAGCTGAGTAACCGCTCCCGTGTTCATCTTTATTTGCAATGAGTATAGTATTCTGATTAGCTAACTGAGAAAAAGCAGTGGTGGCAGTAAGCAGAAGAATAAATAATGCTTTTTTCATTTCTATAGTGTAATTTATTTATTAAGAACCATTTTTTTTGTTTCACTGAATCCGTTATCAGTTTGTAATGTATAGTAATATATACCGCTTGATAGTCTGCCTGCATCATAACTTACTTTATACGAGCCAGCTTGTTTAAATTCATCTGCAAGTAATGCAACCTGTCTGCCCAATATATCATAAACTTTTAATGTAACATACCCTGATTTTTTAATATTAAATTCAATATTAGTTGAAGGATTAAAAGGATTTGGATAGTTTTGTTTTAATTCAAACTTTTCAGGTGAATTATTAGAAGGTACATTAATACCGACTAATTGTATAGTTGGTTTAACAACATACAAACCGGTTTGTCTATCAGAACCAATAATTTTACCGCTCGGGAACATATAAACTCCCCATAGTCCATTATATGTATTATTATTATTGGAAGGATAGGTATCATAATAAGCTATTTCAGTTGGTGAAGTAGGGTTTGAAATATCAATTAACCTTATTCCGGCTGTATAATGAGCTACTAAGGCATAATTTCCATAAATTTCAACATTATGTACTATTGCATTAGTAATACCAGTTGGCTGCCAGCTTGTTACAAAAGTAACATTGCTTAAATTTGATATATTCCATACTTTCAGTTTGCCCGGTGGTGTTGCAGTTTCATCTGTTGTATATATATAAGTCCTACCGTTAGGAACTAAAGCACAATTATGTGGGAATGGATTTGGATTATTAACCCATGAATTTATAGTTACCGGATTATCTTTATTTGCAACATTAATTACAGAAACAGTCCCCGGGGGGTCATAAATATTACATGCATACATAGTATCATTTCTTACTCTGCAGTCATGAATGTAATATGTGCCCCATCCTCCTCTTACAACAGGAAGTTCAGGATTTGAAGTTAAATCCAAAATTTTAACACCGCCATGATCTGGCAAAGTACTTGTTACATTTCCGCCATTTAAATATAAATATGGACCATCTTGTTGAATGGAATGAGTATGAGTATAACCCGTGTAGAAGAATGTTCTTACTAGATGTACTGAATCAGGAAGATATTGCAAATCCACAATTTGTAATCCGCTGTTTGATGCTTCTGATACTATATAGGCATAATGCGAATATGTCTTCATTTCTCTCCATGAACTGGAATTACCAGTAAGAAAATCTCTTTCAACTATATTTGCAGTATCTGTTATTTCAATAAATGCAGTACCTGTTGCACATCCTAATATTGCATACTCCCTGCCATTTGGAGCTCTGTAACCCCATAAAGCCGAATACATAGTTGCAGAAGGATGTTGATTTTTATTTGCAAGTAAAGTCATATTGCTGTTGCCAAGCTGTGAATAAGCAGTATTGCTGAACATAGTAAATATGAATAGTATTAAAAGTCCGGCAATTTGAAAAGTTTTTTTCATTTTTTTAAATATTAAAATAAATTATTGTAATTAAATTTCGATGTGATTATATGAAAATATGTTTATATATACAATTAACGTATTATTGCCTAAATTAATTATATTTACTAATGATTTTTATCACTTTTATTAGAAAATATCTATTTCTCGGGATTTTCAATATTAAACTGTTTTATCTTTGTGTAAAGGTGGCTTCGCTGTATATCCAATGCTTCTGCAGTTTTTGAAATATTCCAGTTATTTTCTGTTAATTTTTTTTCTATAAATATCTTTTCTGAAATATCCTGAAAATCCCTCAAAGTTGTATCTGTGTTAACTATCTTATCCAGTTCTGATAAATACGACTCGTCGCTTGTTTCAATATTTTTTTTATCAATTTTATCTGAATCTGATAAAATTATTAATCTTTCAATTGTATTTTTAAGCTCTCTCACATTACCGGGCCATTTAAGGGCACTTAAATGATCAATTGCTTTTTGTGTAAATGTTTTAAAAGGTAAATCATTTTTTATACAAATTTCCTGTGTAAAGTAAGAAATTAATTCGGGAATATCTTCCTTTCTGTTTCGTAAAGAGGGAATATTTAGTGTAAGCACATTAAGTCTGTGAAAAAGGTCTTCCCTAAGTCTCCCTTCTTCTATTAATTTAGCCGGTTCTTTGTTGGTTGATGAAATGATTCTAACATCTACAGGGATTTCATTATTTGAACCTAAAGGTTCAATTTTATTTTCATTTAGTACATTCAATAGCTTTGCCTGTGAATCCATACTTAAATCTGAAATCTCATCAAGAAATAATGTTCCACCGTCAGCCATTTCAAACTTTCCAATACGCTTAACAGGTGAAAATGACAGATAACCCTCAACGCATCCAAAAAGCTCAACTTCAATATGATCTTTAGGAATAATTGCACAGTTAACATGTATAAACGGTTTATCCGCTCTTCCGCTTAATTTATGTAACTGCTTTGCGGCAAGTTCCTTGCCGGTGCCGTTTTCGCCTGTAATAATTACTCTGCTTTGTGTTGATGAAATCTTTATCAATTGGTCTCGAAGTTTGTTCATCTCATCACTTTTCCCAATAAACTCAGCATCAGCATCAAACTTTTGCTTCATACTTCTGTTTTCGGCAAGAAGTCGCTTGTAATTTAATCCGTTATTAATTGTCAACTTTAACCGTTCTACATCAAAGGGTTTAGAAATAAAATCATAAGCTCCGAGTTTTGTTGTTTGAACAGCAGTCTCAATATTTCCGTGACCTGATATCATTATGATAATTGAATCCTTATCAATCTTTCTTAATTCCTGTAAAACTTCAATACCATCCATCTTAGGCATGCGTATATCAAGCAGAACAATATCCGGATTAACTTCTTTAAACTTTTCAATTCCGGTAGGTCCGTTAAATGCCTTTTCAATCCTGAACCCGTCATGCTCAAGTATCATCTTCAAGACATCTACTATTGCTTTATCATCTTCTATTAGCAGGATAGTATTCATATTAAATCACTTGCTTTTTGGAGTTTGATCATTTTTTGTTTCAGGTGAAATATACTCTTTGTATAGCTCGCTTAGACCGGGGAAAAATTCAATGATCTTATCAAATACAGCTGGTGCAATTTTAATTACTGTTGGGTATAATAATGAATTATCTCTGGTAATTTGAGAAGGAATATTTGCTATTGAAAGATTATAAAGCAATACACTTGCAACTAAAAGTCCCTGCAGAAAACCGGTTATTGTACCAAGTATTTTATCAATCAAACTAGTACCTGAATTTATATTTGCAATAAACCTTGCCAGCCAAATTGATGCTCCGTAAATTAATGCTACAATCAAAAGGAAACTTATAACTGATACTATAGCTGAATTTTCACTTACTATCTTTCCTATTAATCCGGAAACTGCAACGTAAAATTTTACTGCGAGAATAAATCCTAGAATTATACCTGCAATTCCAAGCAGCTTACGTAAAAAACCTTTTCTGTATCCAAAAAATGTTGGTAATGTTATTAACAATACAAGTACTATATCAAGCCAGTTCATCTTAGTATTTTAAAATCAATATTTAAACAGGAAAAAAAAACACAAAACTTATTTAACAGCAGTTTTGTGTTTAAATTTATATTTTACAACTTAAATTAATTCTTAAATTCTGATTCAAATCTTTTTGATTCATTAATATATTTAGATTTGGGATACAGTTCTTTAAGCTGTGAATAAACTCTTTTAGCTGCTTCTTTATCACCGGCATTTGAATATGCCCTAATGGCATAAAACATATTTTCCTGATTTATTACAATTGATTTATCCAAATTTGCTGCTTTTTCATAATACTCCCCTGCTTTTTTAAGGTCGCCCTTTGCTTCATAAACAGCACCTATTCCGCCGATGCAGGAAGCTTTGATAATTTTATTATCTCCGCTGTAATCTTCAAACTGTTTTAGGGCATTATCGTAATCCTTAATATTATAATAGCAATTGCCTAAATAAAGTTTAGCTGTTTCACCGCTTTCGGTGGAACCGTATTCGTTAACAATCTGCATTAAGCCGGTTATACCGGCTGCGGGGTCACCATTTATCGATTCCTGAAATTTTTCCTGATCATATAAAGTAATTACTGCTGATAATTTAACTTCAGCTTCTTCATTTTTTGCTTTTTTGTTGTTATAATACAAAAATCCGGCAGCAATAATTACAGCAACTGCGGCTAGTGCAATATAAACTTTCTTTTTATTTTCGTCTTTATCTAACCAGTTTCTTGCTTCAAAGTATTTTGTTACAAGTGTATCCTGTTTTATTTCTTTATGAGTAATCCTTTTTCTGGCTTTAAGCGATGACATCAAAAACCTTTCTTAATTTACTGTTGATATAAAATATTTGCTTTTGCTTAAAAATATAGAATTATTAGCTTTGCAAACATCAAATATATGCAAAATTAAGCAATTATTCAAAGAAATTATTGATACATAAATTTGAATGTTTTGAAAAGGTTTTGAAATTTCAATAATTTCAATGTATTTTTGAGATATTCGTATAATTAAACCGTTATTGCCAATAGTAAAGCTAAACCGCAACCCCTGACACAGACAACCAAAATTTGAAATTTTAAACATTGACAAACCATTTTAACAGGACATCAACATACAGCCATCGCACAGACCAATGTTTGCCAAAGAGCCATTTTTTTGCCAACGCACCAAAGAGAATATTAACTTTGAAAACTTTAAATTGAGATAAAAAAAACAACATGTTTGAACAAACTTTTAAAAACATTGACGATATACTTCACAAAGATGCAGGTTGCGGCAGTGAATTAGACTACGTAGAGCAAACCTCCTGGATATTGTTCCTTAAATATTTAGATGACTTAGAGAAAGACCGGGCCACAGCAGCAGAACTTACAGGCAAGACCTATAGGCCTATCATTGACAAAGATTATCGCTGGACAACTTGGGCAGCACCCAAACTTGTCCTTAGCGGAGTCGAAGGAGGCAAGGACGGCAAACTCGACCACCACAAAGCCCTGACAGGTGACGACCTCACCGACTTTGTAAACGGCAAACTTTTCAACTACCTCAAAAAGTTTAAGCAAAGTGCTGAAAGTGCCGACACCATTGAATACAAAATTGGAGAGATTTTCAGCGAACTGAAAAACCGCATACAAAGCGGTTACAACTTACGGGAAGTAATAAATCTTATTGACCAGTTGCGTTTCCGCACCCACGCAGAGAAGCACGAAATGAGCCACCTATATGAAGACAAAATCAAAAATATGGGCAATGCAGGGCGAAACGGTGGCGAATATTACACGCCCCGACCGCTAATTACGACCATTGTAAAAGTGGTTGCCCCAAAAATTGGCGACAAAATTTATGACGGTGCTTGCGGTTCTGCGGGCTTCTTGTGTGAAGCGTTTAATTACCTGAAATCACACAAATCACTTTCCACCAAAGAAACCGAGATACTCCAAAAGAAAACTTTTTACGGCAAAGAGAAAAAATCTTTGGCTTACATATTGGGTGTGATGAATATGATTTTGCACGGTGTTGAAGCTCCCAACATCATACACACCAACACGCTTGCCGAAAACCTTGCCGACATACAGGAAAAAGACCGCTATGATGTAGTGCTTGCCAATCCGCCTTTTGGTGGAAAGGAACGTGCCGAAGTGCAGCAAAACTTCCCCATAAAAACAGGCGAAACCGCTTCGCTCTGTTTGCAGCACTGTATTAAAATTTTGAAAGCAGGCGGCAAGGCAGGTATCGTTATTAAAAACACCTTTTTAAGCAATACCGATAATGCCACCGTAGCCATACGCAAAACCTTGTTGGAAAACTGCAACCTGCATACCGTGTTGGATTTGCCCGGCGGCACATTTACCGGTGCAGGTGTGAAAACCGTAGTGCTGTTTTTTGAAAAAGGCAAAGCCACACAAAAGGTTTGGTTTTACCAGTTGAACCTCGACCGCAATTTGGGCAAGACCAACCCACTCAACGAAAACGACTTGGCAGAGTTTGTAGAACTACAAAAAACCTTTGCTGATAGCGAAAACTCTTGGACGGTAAATGTGGCTTCGATAGACTCAGCCACCTACGACCTAAGCGTAAAAAACCCGAACAAAAAAGAAGAAGTAACGCTACGCTCACCACACGAGATACTAAAAGAAATTAAAGCATTGGACGAAGAAAGTGCTGAAATCTTGACTATGATTAAAGGATTAATTGATTAATAGGATGAAAAAAATGACTAAAAAAAAAGAAATCCTAAAATCAACTAATCCTAAAAATCCTAATGCAGACAATGGGAACGGTTGGGAATATTGTCAGTTAGAAGATGCAGTAACAAAAGGCTCATCTAATATTTCACTTAATAAAATTAAAGGTGAAGATGGGGATTATCCTGTGTTTGCAGCACAAGGTTTTGTTCAAAATGTTTCGTTCTATCAACAAGATGAAGACTACTTGGCCATTATTAAAGATGGTGCAGGAATAGGAAGAGTTTCAAAGCACCCAGCGAAATCATCTGTTGTCGCTACAATGCAATACTTAATTCCGAAGAAAGGATTTGATATTGACTTCATCAAATATTTTTTGGAAGGGATTGACTTTGAAAAACACAGAAACGGAAGCACCATTCCGCACATTTATTTTAAAGATTATAAATCGGAAAAGTTTCCAAAACTTCCTCTCCCCGAACAACAACGCATAGTTTCCAT
>JADZAP010000015.1 GCA_020852705.1 Ignavibacteria bacterium
CAAAATTAGCCCAAAATGTTATAAAAGTCAAGGATTAAAGCAGGTGAAAAGGGTAAATATTTTACTTATATTAAACTTATGCAAGCTATCTGTTAAGCAAATAAGCAGATAACAAACCACTTTTTTTTGAAAAAAATTTTAATTTTTTTTATTTTTTTAAGGAAAACCTCACCCCCAACCCCTCTCCTAATAGGAGAGGGGAGAAAAGCCCCAAAAAACAGGGTTTTTAGACAAAATTTAAAGTAAACCTCTCCCCAACCCCTCTCCTAAGTAGGAGAGGGGAGAAAACCCCAAAAAATAAGGTTTTTTGCCAAAATTTAAAGTAAACCTCTCCCCAAACCCTCTCCTAAAAGGAGAGGGGAGAAAAGTCCCCAAAAAACAGGGTTTTTTGCCAAAATTTAAAGTAAACCTCTCCCCAACCCCTCTCCTATCAAGGAGAGGGGAGAAAACCCCAAAAAACAGGGTTTTTTGCCAAAATTTGCAATATTTGGAGGTTAAAAACCAAAAGTTTTCACACGCAAAGACGCAAAACTTTTATAAGGCAAAAAGTCGGGGGCACTAAATAACATTATTTCAACAGTCAATAAAAAAGTATCAATGAATGATACACATATATGCTTATGGCATATGTAAATTTGAAACGAATAAATAATGCTGTCAAGACGTAAGACCTGACAGAACATCTATAAAAACTTTTATATTATTTTTAATTAATGGATTCCTGTTTTCGCGGGAATAAAAACGTTGAAAGAATTTAATAAAGAGCTGTCTGATGATATTGCTTTGCTAAAAGCTTTGCATGCAAAAAAAGATAAATCAGAGTTTAATGCTTTCAAAGATGAGCTTATGAATAAGCATAGCATTAGCAAAGCAACCCTATACCGGGAAATGAGAAAAGATATGCCGGGCACATACAAAGTGCCTAACTACAATCCACCAAAGATGGATATTACCATCGAAGAAGCATTGATGGTACGAGAGCTTCTTTTACAGGGAAGACAGAACCAGGAGATAATGAAAATAATGACAAGGGAGCTGGGAATTCATTATTACTGGGATAGATTTGACAGTGCCAGAAAAATTGCAGAAGAACTGGATGAATCAGTTTATGATCCCAACAGGTCATATTTTCCTGAACGCAGCAATATGTTCTTTGAAAAGCTTATGGGCATGGAATTTATGGCAGAGGAAAGCTATAAAGAATTTGAGATAGACGGCAGAAAGCTAAGGGTCACCAAAAAAACAATGGAAATGCTGAAGGTATATTTGATGAGGGATAATCCAATAAGCGGTGAATCACAGGTAAACAGGTTTTTACAGAATGAAGTAACATTCCACGCAGAAATGGAAGAGGGGATACGCAGAAAGCTTTACCAGATGCATAAGACCGGTGAAATGCCAAGCGCATATGCACTAAAGAGCATTATGGAAACAAAACAGATAGTTGAAAGGAGAGAATCAGCAATAATGCGGGCAAGAAAAAAGCTGATAGAAGAAAGACAAAAACTTGAGGAAGACAGACGTATCCAAGAAGAGCTTGAAAGGGAAGGTCAAAAAAGAAAACAGAAAAGAAAACAGAGATGAACAGTGAAAATAAAATTGACAAAAGAAAATTTAAAAGCGTACCATCAGAAGAAGCACTTGAGAAATGGCTTGTACCGAAAAATTATTTCCTGGTGAGCCGTATAATAAAAATAATAAAACGAAAAGGTAAAGTAGTAAGGATAAAGCTGATCAAAAAGTATGAAGAAGGACCTTTCTCTACCATACCATAGTTTTATGAGCATAACCCTTCGCCAACAAGCATAAACCGTTTAGACAAGGCTAATTTAATAGTCGGCTATGCAATGAAATTTAAAGAGCTTCTTGAATGGAACGATAAGCCTGAAGTTGAACAGGTCGAAGTTGCAGGCAGTATTCCAACTGATGCACAGACAGCAAAGGAACAATCGATACAATAGCCAATAATGAAAAAAAGATCGCAGTACTAAATGAGTACAGATGAAAATTATCCCTAAAAATATTTCATTGGTTTTTCAGCTTTTTAATAATTTTTCCTTTTAGTTTGAATTTTTCATTACAACTAGTAAATATTTGAATATATTTCAATCGGGAAACTTCAGGCATTTTATGAAATTCAGAGTCAAAAACAACTGATCGATTTTCCCTGGGCTTAAGCTGAATAGGAAAAATATGCAAATTTGTCATATCCATTAATTTTTGATTTTGTCCGACATAAAAAGATATTTCAGAAACATAAATATCAAATGTACTAATGTTAATTACTTCGACTGAAAAATGTTCAGTAGGATAAGCGTAATACCATTTTGGCTTTATAATAAGCCTGACCTTGTCCCTGTTCCAAGAATAAAAATAGTTTATTATACCTAATACTGCTCCAGTGATAGAAAGCCCAAAAGTTAAATATTCCATATTAAAGTAAGAATAAATTAGCAGCTGGAAATATTCCAGCTGCTATGTTCCGTTAGTTCCTCACTAAGCCTTTTGGACTAATATCCAAGTAGCTGAATGACCTCCACCTAATGAACATGGCGGAAAAATATTCCCTTTAGCTAAAGGAATAGTGTTGCTTGGATGTGAAGAGCATTTATAAATGCCGCTAACTTCACATTTCTGGCCTGTCTTTCCTGACATTGTCGATTTCACCTCCTTTCTAATTAGAAGTATTTATTCTAGTTATAAAAAAAAAAATCAAATTCACTTATTCTAGTCTTGATTTTGGGAATTGCAATCATTAAAATTGCATATAAAAACAGACGGATAGAGGATCCAAAAAGTCCCTATAATCAAATTGCATGATGAGTCTGTTTACTTATTACCCCCCGGAGCTCCACCTCCGGGTTTTTTTATAACTAGTATCAAAATTAATTGAACTAAATTTTAAATGCAAATTACATCGCAGGAAAAAATTTTACTTAAAGACTTGACAAGCCGAAAAGCCTTGCAGAGAGCGAACTCTCACAGTTCGGAATGAAAAGTGAAAATACAATAATATTGGCAGTTAACATATATTAACTACATGTTGACAAAATAAATTAACTGCCATATTTATAATATATAATTAAATTGAACATTAAGCAAGAATTATTTTATCCGATTGAAATATTTCTTGCTTTTTCCTTAATGATATTACGCTTAGTAATGATAATTCCTCATATTCATAGAAATATCATAAAGTCGCGCCATATCAGAATCTCTTTCCCTCCTAAGCATAGGAGGGGAGCCTTATTATTTCAAATTTACGTAAGTAAAACGACTTTATTAAAGTTTTGATAATACTTAAATTTGACCTTACATACATATATTATCTTATGGTAACCAAAGAATCAGCTTTCGAAAAAATTACAGGGCTTGTTAACAGGTTTGGCGAGCAGATAATCTCTTATAAAAACTCAGAATATAACGAAACACTAACCCGCAGGGATTTTATAGATCCGTTCTTTAAATCACTTGGCTGGGATATGGATAATGAGAACGGTTATGCTGAAGCATACCGTGAGGTTATTCACGAAGATAAGCTTAAGATAGGAAGCGCTACAAAAGCGCCGGATTATTCATTTAGATTACCCGGTGGAAAAAGATTATTTTTTGTAGAAGCTAAAAAGCCTAGTGTATATGTTAAGGAAGAAATGCCCCCGGCTTACCAGGTCCGGCGTTACGGATGGTCTGCAAAAATGCCTATAAGCATCGTAACGGATTTTGAAGAATTTTCAATTTATGACTGCACAAAAAAACCCAAAGCAACGGATAAGGCTTCGACTGCAAGAATAAAATATCTTACCTATAAGGAATATATACCGGAATTTGATTTTATATGGGATACATTCAGCAAAGAAAAAGTATTAAAAGGCAGCTTTGATAAATTTGTTTTAAGCGATACAGGAAAAAAAGGTACTGCAACTGTTGATAAGGAATTCCTTGAATCACTGAACGAATGGCGGAAACTGCTTGCTGAAACAATCAGCATAAATAACAGAAAGCTTAATGAAGATGATATTAACTTTGCAGTACAGCAAACTTTAGACCGGATCATTTTCTTAAGGATATCCGAAGACAGAAGTGTTGAACCTTACGGAAAGCTTAAGGATGCCCTGAACAAAGGGGAATATTATAAAAACCTGTTTGAATATTTTGAAGAAGCTGACAGAAAATATAACAGCGGACTTTTTGATTTTAAAAAGGATACACTTTCAAGATCATTAAAAATTGAGAACAGGATACTTGAAAAAATAATTAAAGAGCTTTACTATCCCGAATCACCCTATGAATTTTCGGTATTATCCGTTGAAATACTGGGCAGTGCATACGAACAGTTCCTTGGAAAACAGATAAGATTAACACCCAGCCATAAGGCAAAGATTGAAGAAAAGCCTGAAGTAAGAAAAGCCGGCGGTGTTTATTACACGCCGCAATATATTGTAGATTACATTGTAAAAAATACGGTTGGCAGGCTGGTTGAAGGCAAAACTCCAAAGGAACTTGAGAAGATAAAAATTGTTGACCCTGCATGCGGAAGCGGAAGCTTTTTAATAGGAGCTTACCAGTATTTGCTTGACTGGCACTTGAATTATTATACAGGCAAAACCTCGAAGGAAAAAACACTAACACCTGACGGCAGGCTTACGACTGAAATAAAGAAAAAAATACTGCTTAATAATATTTTTGGCGTTGATATAGATACACAGGCGGTTGAGGTAACAAAATTAAGCCTGCTACTAAAGTGTATGGAGGGAGAAACACAAGCTTCTATACAGCAGACAATGAGCTTTATGCATGAAAGGGTTCTGCCGACTTTGGATAATAATATTAAGTGCGGAAACTCATTGATAGATACAGATTTTTTTGATGGTGAGCTTGAATTTGAAGGTACCAATAGAAAAATCAAGCCTTTTAATTGGCAAAGGGCATTTACTGAAGTCTTTAAGCAGGGAGGATTTGATTGTGTAATTGGAAATCCGCCCTGGGTTTTTACTAGAGATGTTGATTGGCCTGATAAAATTAAAGATTATTTTTGGAATAAATTTGATTTATTTAACGTAAATAATAAATCTAAAAAAAATCAATCTGGTAAAATAAATTTATTTATATTATTCTTACTACAATCAAATTTATTAATTCAAAAAAATGGTATCTCTAGTTTTATAATACCGAATGGTTTATTGCGAACCACAACATATGATACAACAAGAAAATTTTTAATCGAAAAAACTGCAATAAATAAAATAGTAGACCTTAAAAGTGGGGTGTTTGAAGGAGTTACTGCATCATCTATAATAATAGTTCTCTCTAAATATAAAAAAAATAATAAAATTGAAATTATTGATGCTAACTATAAAAAAGATCTCTGTATAAATGATGAAAAAATAACTTATATTTCACAAGATAAATTAATTAATAATGTTAGCTATACTTTTAATATTTTTGTAAATGAGGTAGAAACGAATATTTTCAACAAACTAACTTCAAACAAATTTTTTCTAAAAGATATAATTATTGATATTATTGAGGGAATTGTTGCGCATAAAAAGTATATTGAAAAAATAAAAATAGATAACAGATATAAAAGATTCTTAGAGGGCAAAGATATAAAGCGATACACAATAAATTTTAATTCAAGATATATTTTATTTGACAGAAAAAAACTACATAGACCAAGACCAGATTATATATGGGAAGCAAATAAAAAGATTATAATTCAAAGGATAAGTGGTGGAAAAAAACCACTAGTAGCTACTATTGACACTAAGCATTATTATACATTTGCTTCTACAAATTTGTTGTTAATTGAAAAAAAATATTTAGATATTTACGCTTATGAACTAATATGCGCATTATTAAATTCTTCATTACTTAATTATTATTATTCAAAAAATTTTAGTAATGCCTCAGGATTGACAGTTAATATCTCGAAAACCTTTTTGGAAATGCTGCCTTTACCCAACATAGACCTGACGAAAATTTACAGGGATGAAATAGTAAAACTTGTTG
This sequence comes from Ignavibacteria bacterium, assembly GCA_020852705.1. GTDB lineage: Bacteria > Bacteroidota > Ignavibacteria > Tepidaquicellales > OLB5 > OLB5. Next base: position 6,010 of record JADZAP010000015.1, read on the forward strand.
AAACAATGCTTGAACTGCACAAGGAACTGCAATCAGCCAGGCTGCCTGCAGATAAGGAGCAGATACAGCAGCGGATAGATCATACTGACCGCCGGATAGATAAGCTTGTATATGAGCTTTACGAGCTGACAGAGGAAGAGATTAAAGTTGTGGAGGGAGAGTGAATTCATTTAATATTAATATTTTTCATTAATAAGACTTCTTCGTTAAATTCTATTTGACCCCATTTGCTTTCATCATCTGTCATTTCCGGCATAACTTCCCAATACTCTCGTTTATATACTTTAAGAGTGTTATTCCTTAATAGTACATAATAAATCCAGCCTGCTTCCATGCGATAAGTTCTTACAGCGCTTAATGAATTAGCCGGTACTTTCCAGTTTTCATAATCAAAGTTTTCAATTTGTTTTAAATTTCCGTCTCTATCTTCACTAATTAAGTAGTCAAACCTCATCCCAGAGTTATTATAAATATATAAATATACTATACCTGTTGGTGCACCTCCTAGTTCTATTGATTCTTTTACAAGTATCCAGTCCCATTCAAACGCTTGTGAATAAACTGTATTTATAAATAAAAAAGAAATAAAGATTAAAGTATAATTTTTAAACATGTGATATCACCAAATTCTAAAATTATTTAAATTTACTTTATTTTTCTTATCCCAGTTTATTAAACCTTCCCTGGTTTTTTTAGATAATTGATTCCAAGAATATCTACTAGCACTAGGATCAGATTCATCACCTATAATTAAAAATTGATTGTTAATCTTTTGATCGAATATATTAACAACTAAAGTAAAACTTTCTAATATTGGTTCGATATACAATTCATTTTGTAATTGTGTAAATAAAGGATCGTCATTTGTCTTTACTTCGATTTTGAAATATTTCCATGTTCTTTTATCAGCTGTTTCGTTTAAATTTGCAGGTATTCTTATCTTAATTGCATTTGCTGAATTAATTAATCCTTTAACATCTCCGCTTAACATATACCAATATAAAGTAGTACCTTCGCAATTATTATTTCCGCAAGTATCTATTTCGGTAAGAAAAAGAGAATTAGCCTTAATTGTTTTACTATATTTATTTTTTGATTTTCTGTAAGCATTTAATATTTCTATATCAGATTCATTTAATAAATTAATCAACAAAACGTATTCATATACACATCCGGGATTACAATCAGTATAGTATTTATTTAACTCATTTTCCAAAGACGGATTTGTTCCGGCTTTCCATCGTAAAGAATAAAGTTTCCATGTAGCTGGAATGTTTGGATTACCATTATCAATTTCTTCAACCGGTAAAAAATTATAACAGCTATTAAAAATAAGTAAAGTAAAAAGAACTAATGTTCTAATAAAAAATTTCATTAAATAATCTATAAATATTTAATTAATAAACTTATTAATATTAATATTTGTATTATATAGCGACCTACTTTTTCTACATGTTTAAGCCATTCTTCTTCGGTTAGATTAGATCTTGAAGGTTTTTCTAAAAAAGTTAAGCGATCAAAAATTTTAGAAAATAGGATATCAATTTTGCCTTTGTGGTTTTCTAAATCTTCATAACTATTAATATTTTCTTTTACATGTTCAAATATCTGTTTGGATTTATTAGATAATTCTAAAATTTTATTTTCAATATTTATTTTATCCTTATCATCTATTTCAATGGATAGTTTATAATTTAATTCATCAATTTCTGATTTAATTAAGTTTATTTCATCCTCTACTATTCTTTTCATTTTTTGAATTGTAATTTAAATATTTGTAAAAATAGCTATATAAATACAATATTTAAATCTATAAAATTATTAGCCAGATTAATTAAATTTACTTACAAAAAATAATTATTATAAAAGGAGACAGAAAACCGCCGCTCTTTAATATTTAAAAAAATTCGGAATCATATACACTTAACTTCTCGCCCTTATTTTATAGGAGATAAGTTGTTCACATCATTTCGGCAAACGGAGCGATACTCCGCCGCCGATAAAATAATCAGTTGATCGTTCAGATAACAACCCCCTCGCACAGCACCGGAGGCGGTGCTTGCTCCCCCTTTAAGGGGAGAGAATTAATGCTGCAACGTATCTACTTATGCATACATTAATTTATAATTTGTATAATTCCTGGAAATTTTTTTTACATGCCGCTCCTGACGGAGCTGTTTTGATTTTGTGTTAAAATAAAATCTTAAGCTTCTTAAATATATTTCATAAATTGCTTCGACTCCGCTCAGCATGACAAATAAAAATACCAGGTGGAAAGAAACTTGAGACGATGCACCGCATCGTCTCTACAGAAGCAATTTTAAAATTAACTCCCTCCCCTTCGGGGAGGGCTGGGGTGGGGTCGCCTTACAGCCAAACGCCAGCCGAAGAATCCAAGCACGCCAAGCGCTATAATTCCCATAACAATCGGAAGCAGCACGGTCATAATACTCATTACAAATGATGTAACGTGCTCAAAGGTGGCAACAATCCAGTTAGCCCAGCCGGCTGTGAATGCAGTTGATTTAAGCCTTGCCATGCTTGCGCCGCTTTTTATCACCGCAGCTGAACCGCCGCCTACAATTATACCAAGTGTCCACTGAACCATTGGCGGCACATCTGTTATAAATGTTACAGAGAGCAGTGTACCGGCAACAGCCGCAAGCGGAACAGAAATTGTATCAAGGGCATTATCTAATACAGGAATATAATATGCGCCAATTTCTGCAATGGTAGCAGTTAAAAATACTGCAAATGCGGGCCATGAAGACA
>JADZAP010000016.1 GCA_020852705.1 Ignavibacteria bacterium
ACTGATAGTTTAGGTACTGTTTTAAACCAAAAATTTTACAATGGATTTGGAGATTTATTTATACTTTCAATCTTACCTTTAATTAACGGTGATATATTATATACAGGTTATGCCGAATTTCAACCATCCCCTGTTAGAGAAGATGTTTATGCATTAAGAACGGACAGTCTATTAAATGCACCTCCGCCAATAGGTATCAATAATTCAAATGTTAATTTACCTGAGAAAATTATATTATATCAAAATTATCCGAACCCGTTTAATCCTACTACGTACATAAGATATGATATTCCACAAAGTTCACAGGTAACAATAAAGGTATATGATATACTCGGTAAAGAGGTATTCAGCTTCAACGAATACAAACTTGCAGGAAGCTATGAAGTTCAATTTGATGGTACAAATTTTGCAAGCGGGATGTATTTTTACTCACTGGAAGCTAATGGATATAAGGATGTGAAGAAAATGGTGCTGGTAAAGTAAAAGTCAATAATGAAAAATCAAAAATAGTGAAACTAACAAACCCGAGAGTTATAAAACTACCAGGTTATTTATTTAGAATTTTTGCTAGTAATGTCTGCCAAACATATAATTTTATTATTAGATTATTGTCTGGATGCCTCCCGCTGAATGCAGGACAAGCAGCCTTCGCGGGCATGTCAAAAATACTGTCATTGCTTTGATAATTGTAAAAAACCCCTTTTTTTGTTAAGTTTGTTAATTAATTAAATTCCAAACACTTTAAATTACTGTTTGTTAAAACAAACTTACATTGAAAGAAGTACTTGAAAATACATTATTGGAAACTTCCTCAGAAAAGTGGAAAAACACTCCAATAGATTATAACTTAGTAAAACAAAAAATTGCTGAATCAAAACTGCCATCTGTTGGCAAAGCTTCAATCAGAGAAATTCGCTCATTAATTAATGCAATTGAAAAGGCGAGCGGCAAAAAGTTTATCAGGATGGAAATGGGGGTGCCCGGACTTCCTGCCTCAGAAATTGGCATTAATGCTGAAATAGAGGCATTAAAAAGCGGTATTGCTAATCATTACCCTGAAATTGAGGGAATTCCTGAACTGAAAAAAGAAATTTCAAGATTTGTAAAATTCTTCATTGGTATTAATGTACAAGAACGTTCCTGCATTCCCTGTACAGGTTCAACCAGCGGCAGTTTTATAACATTTTTAACTCTGGCTAGAGCAAATAAGAATAAAGATACAGTTTTATTTTTAGATCCGGGATTTCCTGTTCATAAAATGCAGTTAAAGGTTCTTGGTATCAATCAAACGAGCATTGATGTATATGAATTTCGCGGAGAGAAGCTGAAAAATATACTTGAAGAAAAGCTGAAAGCAGGAAATATTTCCTGCCTGCTTTATTCAAACCCAAATAATCCATCATGGATATGTTTTACTGAAGATGAGCTTAAAATTATTGGAGAGTTATGTGCAAAGTATGATGTTATTCCAATTGAAGATTTAGCATATTTTAATATGGATTTTAGAAAAGATTATTCAATTCCTGGCAAAGAACCATATCAGCCATCGGTCTCAAATTACTGCAAAGATTATATAATTCTCATTTCAAGTTCAAAGATATTTTCTTATGCAGGTCAAAGAATTGGATGTATTGTAATTTCTGATTCACTTTTCGGCAGAGATTATCCTGATTTGCTTAGGTATTACTCAAGTTCAGGTTTTGGGCACACAATAATATACGGTTCGGCATACTCTGTAAGTGCAGGAGTAACTCACTCATCTCAATATGCTTATGCAGCCCTGCTTAAAGCTGCTAATGAGGGCAAACTTGATTTTATAAAAACTGTGAAAGTTTATGGCAAACGTGCAAAGTTAATGAAAAAGATGTTTACTGAAAATGGTTTCCGAATTGTTTACGATCATGACGTAGATAGTCTGATTGCAGATGGTTTTTATTTCACAGTTGCTTATAGCAATTATTCAGGTGAAAAACTACTGGAAGAGCTTTTATACTATGGCATTAGTGCTATTTCTTTAAGCAATACAGGCAGTTTACGAAAAGAGGGAATTCGTGCATGTGTTTCTCTTGTTAAGGATTCACAATTGCCCGAACTGGAAGAAAGACTCAGAATTTTCAATTTAAATAATCAATAAAAGAATTATTTTAGTTTTTTAAGTTTCTTAATATTTTTAAAAATAAATTTTATAATATAATCAGGTGAATAATATTCTATCAATTCTGATATTTGCGCCAATTGTGCTTTCGTTACCTATTTTATTTTTCGGGAAAAATGAAAAACTGGTAAAAATATATGCTCTCATTGTATCAACGGGTGTTTTTGGTTTATCGGTTTATCTTTTCAGCATATTTAATTCTGCTAATCCCGATTTTCAGTTTATAGAACGTTTCCAATGGGTTAGGGATTTTAATATTTTCTATCAGCTTGGCGTTGATGGCATTTCTATATTAATGGTATTGTTAACTGGATTTTTATTTCCTGTAACAATACTTGGTGTTTGGGGCTCTGTTAAAACCAGAGTTAAAGAATTTTATTTTCTGCTTTTATTGCTAATGGGAGCACTGATGGGTGTTTTCCTTTCACTTGACCTTATATTATTTTATGTATTTTGGGAGCTTATTCTCATTCCTATGTATTTTATTATTGGATTCTGGGGCGGGAAAAATAAGTATTATGCAAATTTAAAATTCTTTGTATATACAATGTTTGGCAGTCTGTTAATGCTTGTTGCAATGATTTGGATGTCACAATATTTAACACCAAGTTTGGCAAAATTCACTACCGACTATCTTGAACTGCGTAAAGTATCACCATATATTCCGCAAAAAATACAGTTATGGCTCTTTATCTTTTTTGCTCTAAGTTTTGTTATCAAAATTCCAATGTTCCCGTTCCACACGTGGCTGCCGGATGCTCACACAGAAGCACCAACAGCAGGATCAATTGTTCTTGCGGCTTTATTGCTCAAAATGGGAACTTATGGCTTATTGAGATTTTCCATTGAAATGTTTCCCCTAATGTTCATTAAATATGCTTGGCTCTTTGCAGTTCTGGGAGTTATTGGTATTGTTTATGGTGCATTGGTATGTATTGCTCAAAAAGATTTTAAAAAACTTGTTGCTTATTCATCTGTAAGCCACATGGGATTTATTTTACTTGGTATAGCGGCTTTAACAGTTGAATCTGTACAGGGTGCCATAATCCAAATGGTTAATCATGGACTTTCAACAGGAGCTTTGTTTATGTTTGTTGGATTTTTATATGACAGACGCCATACCCGTGAAATAGCCGATTACGGGGGAGTAATAAAATCCATGCCTGTTTATGGTTCGCTATTTCTTGTTATTTGCCTTTCATCAATAGGGCTTCCCGGGCTGAATGGTTTTATTGGTGAGTTTATGATACTCATTGGTTCTTTTAACTCACCATTATTAAATAGCCATACTTATACTATTATTGCAACCAGCGGGGTTGTGTTAAGTGCTATTTATTTACTGTGGATGTACCAAAAAGTACTTTTAGGACCCGTTACCAAAGAAGAAAATAAAATTATTCCCGATCTCAATTTCAGAGAAATATTTGCTTCTGCGTTATTGTTGTTTTTTATTGTTTGGATAGGCGTTTATCCAAACACTTTTTTAAGCAAATCAGAAGTTTCAGTTAAAAAAATGATTGAACGCTTTGAAACAAATAAAGCAAATGTTTTAAGTTTACCGTAATTATTAATCAAAATTTATTTTTTTAAGGAAGGATTTTAAATTTGGAACCGCATTTTATAAGCGTTCTTCCTTTTATTATACTTCTGCTTGCAATTGCAATAATGCCCTTTGCAGCACCTAAATTCTGGCATAATAATTTCCAATATGTTTCATTATCGCTAGGTGTTGTTACCGTATGTTATTATCTATACATCTCAAAAGGTTTTGAAATCCTTCTCTCTGTTGAAGAATATATTATGTTTATATCATTATTAACAGCATTATATGTAATTTCAGGGGGGATATATATAGAATTAAAAGGACTTGCTACACCTCTACGCAATACAATATTTCTTGCAATTGGTGCTGTGCTTTCAAACTTCATCGGAACAACAGGGGCATCAATGCTTTTAATTCGTCCCTTTATAAAAACCAATAAACTAAGAGTAACAAATTTTCATATTGTATTTTTTATTTTTATAGTATCTAATATTGGTGGTGCATTAACCCCAATTGGCGACCCTCCGCTTTTTTTGGGATTCCTAAAAGGAATACCTTTTTTCTGGATAATTGATAAGGTTTTTATAAAATGGATTACAGCATTACTAATATTGCTTACCTTATTTTATATTTTTGATTATATTAATTTTAAAAAAGCACCTATTGAAATTGCAGAAAGAGAAATTAAAGCAAAAGAAAAGCTTACAATGAGCGGTTTGTATAACTTTCTGTTCTTAACAATTGTTATTGGTTCTGTATTTATCACAAAACCTTTGTTTTTAAGAGAGGCAATAATGCTTCTTACTGCATTTATTTCTTATAAGCTTACTAAAAAAGAAATTCATTTAAAAAATTCTTTTAATTTTTTTCCTATAAAAGAAGTTGCATGGCTTTTTATTGGGATTTTTATAACTATGACTCCCGCTTTGGAGTTGTTAAGACTTCATTCAAAAGATATTGGGTTAAACTCGCCAACTCAATATTATTGGTTTACAGGCGTATTATCAGGATTTTTAGATAATGCACCTACTTACCTTACATTTTTAACTGCTGCAATGGGAATTTACGGACTTGATATTAACAGCATTCAGAATGTTTTGCAGTTTATTGCAGAGCACGAAAAGCATGTTGTTTCAATTTCAATTTCTGCAGTATTTTTTGGCGCTATGACATACATTGGTAATGGACCGAATTTTATGGTCAAAGCAATTGCTAAAAACCAGGATGTTGATACCCCTGGCTTTGTTGAATATATGTATAAGTATTCTATTCCAATATTAATTCCTGTATATATTTTAATTTGGTTATTGTTTATATATTAAAATTACTTTATTCATAGTTTTTTAATCTTTTACAAAAATAAATGGAAAAAGAAAAAACATGTAAATGCGGTTTTAAACTAGGTGACCCGATGATCGTTCCTAAAACCAGATATAGTAAACAAGGATTTGTATGGCTTTCATTGGGCTTTAGTGCCAAACCAATTGAAGTAATATTTCAATGCCAAAATTGTGAAGAAATACTTCTCTTATCCAAAGATGAAGATATTATAGAAAAATATAGATATAGTTCGGATATTTTTAATTCAGATAATATAAAATAAATTTAAATTATAAAAATATGTTCAATAATTATAAATTTACCTGCAAAGATAGATTTTTGAAATATGTAACTATTGATACACAATCAAACCCGCTTTCTGATACATTCCCATCTACGGCAAAACAGAAAGATCTTGCAAAAATTTTGGTTGAAGAACTTATCGAAATCGGAGTTAAAGATGCACACATGGATGAATTTGGTTACGTATTTGGAACAATTGAAAGTAATTCAAGTAAAAATGTACATGTGATATGCTTTTGTTCGCATATGGATACATCGCCCGATTGCAGCGGTAAAAATGTAAAACCTATAATTCATAAAAATTATCAGGGGGGCAACATTAATTTACCCGGAAATTTATCTGAAATACTAACCCCTGAAATACATTCAGAATTGAAAAATCAAATAGGCAATGATATTATCACAAGTGATGGAACCACGCTGCTTGGTGCTGATAATAAAGCCGGAGTTGCCGAAATTATGGATGCTGCTAATTTCCTTATTTCTCATCCGGAAATTATACACGGAAAGATAAGGATACTATTTACCCCTGATGAGGAAGTTGGCAGGGGAGTGGAAAAACTTGATATGCTAAAATTAGGTGCAAATTACGCTTATACATTGGATGGCGATAAAGCCGGATGTGTTGAAGAAGAAACTTTTTCCGCAGATTCTGTAATAATTATAATAAATGGTGTTATTACACATCCTGGTAGTGCCTATGGGAAAATGGAAAATGCAATTAAAATTGCCGGAGATATTATTGCATCATTGCCAAAAGATTCCCTTTCGCCAGAAACTACAAAAGAAAAAGAAGGATTCATTCATCCTGTGAGCGTTAAAGGCGGTGCTGAAAGTACTGAAATTAAATTCATAATCCGTGACTTTAATACAAGTAGTTTAGCAGAAAAAGAAAAAATTTTAAAAAACATTATAGATAAAGTCTTAACTTATTATAAGAATAGTACTTATGAATTTAAAGTTGAAGAATCTTATCGCAATATGTATGATATTATAAAGGATGTGCCGTTTGTTACTGAATATGCACTTGAGGCAGTTAAGCGAACTGGATTGAAACCCTTTAAGAAAAGCGTTAGGGGCGGCACTGATGGTTCTAAATTATCTTTTATGGGTTTACCTTGTCCAAACATTTTTGCAGGTGAGCATGGTATTCACAGTAAACAGGAGTGGTGTAGTGTGCAGGATATGCAGAAAGCAGTTGAAACTATTGTGCATTTATGTATGATTTGGGAGGAGAAAGCTTAAAAAATGTAAATTTCTATTTCCTATAGAGGAAAAAATTACTTCCATACAATACCATAGTATATTCAATCAAAAATTACGGATTATCTTGAAATGCACCTTCCTCCCAGACATGGAAATTCATGCCAAATGGATCACTGAACATGATTGAGTGTTCATTATATTCCGTAGTTATCTTACATCCTTCATTAATAAGTTCCTGTTTTGCTTCTGCAAGATTATCTGTTTTAAATTCAAAAAATACTGAACCCGCTCCTTCGGGTTTATTTTCGAAAACAAAATTAATTCCATTCTTATTCATATAGCAGTCACTTCCTCGTTCATCAATCAAATCCATACCCAGCACTCTTTTATAAAAATCAACAGCTTTCAAATGTTCCTGTACCTGAATTGCTATATATGGCGAAAACTCCAATTTCATAAATCTGCCTCCGGTTTCATAATATAGAAACTAATTTATATTTTTTCTTATATTTTAATGTTATTTTATATAAATTTACATAATTTTTTCTTTAAAAAATATGTCTGTTAATAAATATTTCAGCTATAGATATATAGTAGTTATCTTGCTATATTTCAACGGATTTATATATTCGCAAAACAAATTCACCTTGCAGCCTGGAACAAGCATCCTCCCTGTTGATGAAATCAGAGCGAAAGAACTAATTACAACCAAAGACGCATATACTGCCATTCTCAGCAGGTTTGATCTTATGAGTAAATGTAAAAACATTAATGATACCCTAACTATCAAAAATTATCTCATAGCATCTTCAAATACGGTTAATAACTGGAATGATGAAGAAATTGCTGAACTTAAAAAAATTACAGAATCAGTAAGTAAAAAGATTAAATCACTAGGTTTGAATCTTAATTTGCCCGAACAAATAGAGTTAATTAAATCAGATATGAATAACGAGGGCGGGGCAGAAGGTTACACTAGACAGAACTTTATCGTACTCCCCGGAGGTTATATTTCAGAAAATACGTTTATCCATGAGCTATTCCATATATTATCCCGATATGATACATTAACAAGTGAAAAAGTTTATAACTCACTAGGATTTAAAAAGTGTAATGAAGTTCCGTATCCTCCGGAAATTTCAGATTTCAGAATTTCAAATCCGGATGCTCCATTTAATAATTTTTATATTAATGTAAATTATAATAACAAACCTGTTGATGCAATGCTGATATTATTTTCCGGAAGAAATTATACAGGTGGAAGTTTTTTTGCTTATATGCAATTAGGTCTTATGGTGGTTGAAGGGAATGATATAAATAAAAAACCAGTTTACCAAAACGGCAAACCTTTGATATTAAAATTAAAAGATGTAAATGGTTTTTACGAACAAACAGGAAGGAATACGTCATATAATATTCACGTTGAAGAACTATCGGCAGATCATTTTGTAATGCTGCTAAATCAGCAAAAAAATATTCCAAATCCTGAATTGATTGAAACCATGAAAAATATAATGACAGAAAGAATAAAATAATTAATTTTTATATAAATAAATTATTTCTTGTAGCTGATTTTTCTTGGAACTGTGAACTGCCTAATTCCTTCAATTGATCCAATAAATCCAAACCCGCTTTGTTTAATACCAACCCAGGGGGTACCGCTAACTCCGCCAATTCCCTGATTTACACCTATCATACCTGATTCAATTTTTTTTGCAATTTCTAACCCTTTCTTTTTGTTCTTAGTCCAAACGGTGGCGCCAAGCCCAAATGGTGAATTATTTGCCAAATCAACAGCTTCATCTGCTGATTTTACTTTCTGAATTGCAACAACGGGACCAAATGTTTCTTCTCTCATCAGTCTGTGTTTTCCGTTAAGATTAGTTACTAAAGCAGGTTCCATAAAAAAACCTTTTGTATTTCTTGGCATCTTGCCTCCGGTAATAAGTTTTGCTCCATTTTTAACCGCATCTTTTACCTGTGAAATTACATTTGCCCGTTGTTTTTTGCTAACTAACGGACCCATTTGTACTTCCTTATCGTACCCATTACCATATTTAAAATTTTTAACGCCATTAGCTACAAGTGTTGTAAACTTATCTGCTGCTTTTTGGTGAACATATATTCTCTCCACTGAAACACATACCTGACCGGTATTCCGTAAAGACCCGTTTACAGCATAGTTAGCAGCTTTTTGTAAATCAGCATCATCCAGAACAATCATCGGATCTTTTCCGCCAAGCTCAAGCACAATTCGCTTCAGTTTATCACCTGCAGTTTTCATTATTTTTCTGCCAACTGCCTGCGAACCTACAAATGCAATCATATCAATATTATTGTGAATCAAATAATCGCCAACTTCATCAGCACCCTGAACCAGATTTATAACACCATGCGGAAGATGTTTCTTAAAAATATCATAAATTGCTTTGCCTGTAAGCGGTACCATTTCTGAAGGTTTAAAAACTACAGTATTTCCGGCTAATAAAGCGGGGGAGAGCAGTGATTCCGGCATACTTACCGGAAAATTCCAAGGTGTTATTACTGCACAAACACCAATTGGTGTCCGGTGAAGTTCTGTAATAAGATTTTCTTCATAAAATTTCTCAGTTTTAAGAGCTGTTTTTGCCTGTTCAATTGTTTCGCGAATGCCGTATGCAGTTGAAAAAGTTTCTCCAACAGCAGATTTATACAATTTGCCCATTTCATCAGTAATAATTTTCCCAATTTTTTCCTTTTGTTTTATAAAATCATTTGCACATGCATTTAACATTTTACTTCTTTGAGCTAACGTTAAACTGCTCCATTTTTTTTGAGCTGTTTTTGCTTTTAAAACTGCATCGTCAATTTCTTTTTTTGTTGAACATTTTATCTTTGCAAAAATTTTTCCGGTTGCTGGATTAATATCATTTATATATTTAAGTTTCATAATCTATAATTTAAAAGTGAGCGGATAATTTGATTTTTTTTTTAAAATGATTACAAAAATAATTTTTATTAATTATATATGAAATACATTTAATTTATCAAATTTGTATTGTATGTTTGGAATATTATATAAAAACTAATTCTTAAACAGTATTCAGCCATCTGATCTAAGTCTATGAAAATTAAATTTTGCGGAGCAGCAAGAACCGTAACCGGTTCACAGCATTTACTTGAAATTAATAATAAAAAATTATTGCTTGACTGCGGGTTATATCAGGGAAAGCGTGAAGAAGCTTATAATATTAACAAACAATTTCTCTTTGATCCTAAAGAAATTGATGCAGTTGTACTTTCTCATGCTCATATAGATCATTCTGGCAATCTGCCGGGTCTTTATAAAGCAGGTTACAGAGGTGATGTTTATGCAACTCATGCAACACGTGACCTGTGCTCAGTAATGCTGCAAGATAGCGCTCATATTCAGACAAGAGATATTGAGTTTGTAAACAGAAAAAAGTCCAAAAACCATGAACACCTTTTTAAACCCTTGTATGACTATGAAGATGTATGCGGAATAATGTGTAATTTTAAATCTATGCCGTACAATCACACATTTAGTATTAATGGGTTTGGCGGAAATGTACAAGTAACTTATTTTGATGCAGGGCATATACTTGGCTCGGCACAGGTTAAGCTGGAAATAAATGAAAATGGTAAATTAATTAAGTTTGCATTTTCGGGCGATATTGGCAGACCGCATCTGCCTATTTTAAGAGATCCAGACTTCATGGGTGATGTTGATTTCATTATATCTGAATCTACTTATGGAGGGAGGGTACATGATAAAGCTGTTGATATTGATAACCAGCTTTCAAAAGTAATCATTGAAGCATTAAAAAGAGGTGGAAAAATGATAGTGCCCGCCTTTAGTGTTGGCAGAACACAGGAAATTGTTTATTCTCTTTCAAAACTTTTTGCTAAAAATGTTATTCCCAAATTCCCTATTTTTGTTGATAGTCCGTTAAGCACTAATGTGTCAGAAATATTTAAACTGCACCCCGAATGTTTTGATACCGAAACAGCAAAACTTATTTCTTCTGGTATTGATATATTTGGCTTTGATAATCTTACTTATACTAAAAGTGCAGAAGAATCTAAAAAGCTTAATTATTTTAAAGGTCCCTGTATGATAATTAGTGCAAGTGGAATGGCTGAATCCGGCAGAATTGTTCATCATCTGCACAATAACATATCCAATGAAAAAAATACAATATTGATTGTCGGTTATATGGCACATGATACCCTTGGCAGAAAATTAATTGAAGCACAGGATAAACAAGGTGCTTATGTAAGAATATTTGGCGAAGAACATGCGGTGAAAGCAAAAATTTATGTTCTTAATTCCTTTTCCGCTCACGCAGATAGAGATGAATTACGTGAATATTTCAGTAAGTTCAGTAAAAATTCGCTGGAGCAGATATTTTTAGTCCATGGTGACTATGACCAGCAGCAGGCACTTGCAAGTATGCTAAATGAAATGGAAAGGAAAAATGTTCTGATTCCTGAAAAAGGTGATGAAATACAGCTGTAATGCAATTAATAACACAGCAAACCTTACTTATTGTCATTGTAATAATTTTATATTCTCACAAAATATTTAATCCATTTTAAAGAATTTAATCCTTATAAATCTTTTACAATTATGTATCTATTTTTCGTTAATTCCTGAATTGAAATATTTATAAAATTTAGCTATTTTTAAGGGTTATAGTATAAAAATTGAAGTATTTTATAATATATCTGACAATTTTTATTATTTCCACTGCATTTGATTGCAGTGAAAATAAAGTTTATCAAAAAGAAGTTCCGGATAGTATAAACAATAATCAAAAAGAAATAAAACTTAACAACCCGGAACTTAAACTGGAAATTACTAATAAAGAATTTTCTGTAATTACAGCAGATAAAAAGAAAATATTTGGTTCTTTATTTTACTCTGATGAAAAAAAGAACGAATTGCAGCCTGTTGTGATTCTTATTCACCAGTTTAACCAAACTAAAGAGCAATGGAAACTTTCTTTTATTGATTCATTAATTTCCTCAGGATTTAAAGTCCTTTCTTTTGATATAAGAGGTCACGGCAAATCTGATAAACAAAACGGAAAACTTGAAGATATATTAACCGATCCTGAACAAGCCCCAAATGATATTACAGCAATTGTTGACTGGGTAAAAAGGCAGCAGGGGATTGATTCAACCAGAGTGGCAGCTATTGGAACTTCTATAGGAGGTAATTTAGCTCTTTATGCAGGATTAAACCTTGGCTTAAAAGTTACTGTAGCCGTTTCAAACGGCAAAAGCACATTTGAATCCTACACAGGATACAATGAAAAAATGATGGGCAGACCTTTTTTTCCTAAAATTAAAAATGTGCTTTTAGTTTGCGGTTCCAAAGATGATGATCATGAAACAGGGCAAAAATGGATTTTAGATAATTTCTGCTCGGAACCAAAAGAAATGAAAGTATATAATTCCGATAAACATGGTAAATTTCTTATTGATTCTGAAAGTGATTTAAATTCCATTATGATTAACTGGATTAAAAAATATTTGTAAAATGTATTTTACAATATAAATTATATTAAACAATATAATTTATATTGCATTATAAGTTTTAAGATGAAATAATAAATACAGAGGAAATTAAAGCAGAGGAAAAACAGTGATAAATTTTTTAGATTTTACCAATTCTATCCCTTTACTGATAATTGCAGGTGCAGGTTTAGTAGTAATGCTGCTGGAAACAATTTTCCCTAAATCACAAAGATCTACAGCAGAAACCCTGATATTTTATTTTTCCATTGCAGCACTTGCTGCCGGAATTTATTTTTCATTTGCCGATCTTTCTAAAAATTTTATTATTTACAATAAGTTTATACGTGTAAATACTCTTACTGCAGTTCTAAATATTGTGT
Organism: Ignavibacteria bacterium; assembly: GCA_020852705.1. Lineage (GTDB taxonomy): Bacteria > Bacteroidota > Ignavibacteria > Tepidaquicellales > OLB5 > OLB5. The sequence goes on from JADZAP010000016.1 coordinate 12,431, forward strand.
TAATAGCAGGTATGCTAATTACCTTGCTTTCTTCTAAAAATTTTCTTGAACAGGAACATTTTAATCACGGTGAGTATTACGCTCTAATGTTTTTCGCTCTGCTTGGTATGATGCTGATGACTCAGGCTAATGACCTGATCATTTTATTTGTTGGTCTGGAATTAATGTCGGTTTGTTTCTATGTACTTGCAGGATTTTTACGGAAGAATATAGATTCAAACGAAAGCGCATTTAAATATTTTCTGCTCGGAGCATTTATTACCGGCTTTTTCCTGATGGGTATTGCATTTGTTTACGGATACACCGGCTCTACAAATTATACAGCAATTACAGATACTCATCCTCAAAAAAATACATTTTATTTAATTGGTTTAACTCTTGTTTTTATTGCTTTCATCTTTAAAACCGGTTCATTCCCGCTGCAAATGTGGATTCCAGACGTATATCACGGTGCGCCAACTGTTGTCACCGGAATGATGTCCAGTATTGGCAAAACTGCAGCTTTTGGAGCTATGATCTCATTATTCTCAATTTTTGGTCTTAATAATATTCCAATGATTATTGCTATGATTGCAATTTTCACTATGATTTACGGAAATGTAGTTGCCTTAGTGCAGATAAATATCAAACGGCTGCTTGCTTATTCAAGTATAGCGCATGCCGGTTATATTATGATTGGATTTATTTCAATAAACCAGTTTTCAATACGTGCAGTATTATTTTATCTTGTAGCTTATATTCTAATGCAGTTAGGTGCGTTTATAATTATTTCAATGGTAGAAGAAAACACCGGTAAAGTTAATGCAAAAAACACTCTTGAAAGCTATAAAGGACTTGGAAAAAAACATCCTTTCCTTGCAACTTTAATGACAATTTTTCTTTTTTCTCTCGCAGGTATTCCGCCATTTGCAGGTTTTTGGGGAAAGTATTATATTTTCCTTTCCGCTATACAGGTTAATTACATTTGGGTTGCTATTATAGGTATCCTGATAAGTTTAGTTGGAGTTTACTATTACATTAAAGTTATTTTGTACATGTGGTTCTATGAAGCAGCAGAAATTAATGATACCGGACTGCATTCTGATTTTTCATTCACCGCTGCTGTTATTTCAGTAATCGGAATATTTGCCTTTGGTATTTACCCTGAACTGATTTTAAAATATATACGGAATATTATCTGATATAAAATATTTTTAAAACCTTCCTAAAAACAGTATTTTAAAATCTTTATCGGAACTATGTACAGCTTTGCCCGTTATAAACCAAAAATAATGAGAAAATGAAGTTCGTTTATTCCAGATGGAACGAAAAATCTCTCACTGATGAGCAAAAACTTGAGCGTCTGCTAAATTTGTTCAGTTTTATATTATTGCAAACATCCGGTGATGTGAACGAGGCTCTTGATTGGATGAATCAGCTTGATGAACAGTATAATTTCTTTGATGAATCCTTTACATACTCCGATTTTATAAATTTACTTAAAGATAAAGGTCTGATAGATGAAACCGATGGAATGTTCATTTTAACTCCTAAGGGAGAAATGAAAATCCGCAGAGATTCATTCAATGAAATTTTCGGCAAAATGAAAAAATCACCCGAAGGTTTTCATGAATCATCAATAAACGGAAAGGGGATTGAGCGTAATAATACTACTAAAAAATATCAGTTTGGCGATCAGCCGAACAATATTGATACTACCCAAACTCTAAGTAATGCCTTTAAACGTGAGGGGATTGATGAATTTATTTTAAATGAAGAAGATATTGAAATTTATGATACAGAAATGCAAACCTCTGCTGCAACAGTACTTCTTGTTGATATAAGCCACAGCATGATTCTTTATGGTGAAGATAGAATTACTCCGGCAAAGCAGGTTGCACTGGGACTTTCTGAACTTATTCTCTCAAAATTCAGAAAAGATTCCTTAAGTATTGTTCTCTTTGGTGATGAAGCCCGCGAAGTATCACTTAGCGAATTGCCGTTTGTACAGGTTGGACCCTTTCACACCAACACAAAAGCGGGTTTAGAACTTGCAAGAAATATATTGAAACGGAAAAAGAATGCCAATAAACAGATATTTATGATAACAGATGGAAAACCATCTGCAATTTATGAGCCTGGTACAAACTCCAGAAGAATTTATAAAAATTCATGGGGACTTGATCCGAAAATTATCAATAAAACTCTTGATGAAGCTGTTGCTTGCCGCAGAGAAAAAATAAAAATAACTACATTTATGATTGCACAAGATCAATATCTAATTGAATTTATTAAACAATTTACTGCCGCAAACGGAGGGAAAGCATATTATTCTTCCCTTAATGAACTTGGCGAACAGGTTTTTGTTGATTATTTAAAAAACAAGAACAGGTTTGAAGATTGAATAATTTCAATTTAAAATATTTTCTAATCCTTATTCTTTTTTTAGAAAATATATTTTCAGTAAAGCTGTTTTCACAAAATGATTCCACTATAACCACTTCTTTAGATTCCCTGCAATTAATATCATCTTTCGGCAAATTTCAAAATGCAGTATCAATTTCCACCGCAAGAGAAGAATTTATATTTATTTCTGACCTTGAAACTAACACAATATACAAATTTTCAAAAGAAGGCAGTCAAATTGCTTCTTTTGGCGGCTCAGGACTTGGTCAAAATGAACTAAATCAGCCGTATTCTATTGATGCATCAAACGGACTTGATGTACTTGTTGCAGATTACCAGAATAACCGTATTAAACGGCTTGATTTAAACCTGAATTACATCCTTCAGTTTGATTTTAATTCCTATAATTTAACTGCTGAGTCTTCTAAAAAAATTTATAATCCAAACGGAGTTTTAACCTTAAGCACCGGCGAAATTTTTGTGCTTGCTGATGCTACAAATTATAAAGTACTAAAAATAAACGATTACTCTGATGTTACTTTGGTTTTCGGTTCTGCAACTTTGGGTCAGGAAAAACTTGATAATCCTGTTAAAATGGTAAAAGGTTCAAGTCTTGATATTTGGATACTTGATAAAAATACAGGTGATATTGTAAATTTTAATAATTTTGGAGTATTTGTAAAACGCCTTGTAAACCCCGAAAAAAATAATCCAATAATAAGTATTGCGAATTTTAACGATAATTTATATATATTGCATTCAACTGGAATAACGGTATATGACTTAAAACGCGGAAAGTACAATATGCTCTTTTACATACCGCTTATTAAGAATTTAACTGATATCGCTGTAATTGATAAAAGTACCGTTTTGCTTTTATCAAAGGATTCAGTTCATATTTTCCTTTTTCCGAATTAACTAAATAAAAAACTAATAACTAATAGCTGATATTAAAGTCATTTTGACTAAAAACGGGTGATATCAAAGGCTGTTTTCTTAAGAAAGGAAAACATCATGGCAAGAGATTTAAATAAAGTAATGCTTATCGGCAGGCTGGGACAGGATCCTGAGCTTAAATACACACAAAGCGGCACCGCTGTTGTATCATTTTCTGTCGCAACAGGCAGTAAATGGAAAGATCAGGATGGCAACTTGCAGGAAAGAACAGAGTGGCATAACTGCAAAGCTTGGCGGGGACTTGCTGAAACAATAAGCAATTACCTCAAAAAGGGAAGTAAGGTATATGTTGAAGGCAGACTTGAAACAAGCAACTGGGAAGATGAAAACAAGAAAAAACATTATAAAACTGAGATAGTTTTGGATGAAATGATAATGCTTGATTCCAAAGGAGATAACTCCGGCAGCGGTAGTTCAGCCGGTGGATCAAACTCATCAACAAAGCCGGCAGAAAAGACTACAACTGCAGCAGATGATGATTTACCGTTTTAACTATATCTACTAAAACATAATACAAAAGCCTCTAATTTTAGAGGCTTTTTTGTTTATTTTTAATGCATATAGCTATTTATATTTCAAGATATATCCATCAACTTTAAAAATGTAAGAAATCAATGCAGTACGTATCCATAACCCGTTTATTTCCTGCTTCCAGTACCAGGCACGCTTATCTTTATCAATATCAGGCGGTATTTCAGCCCTGCGGGGCAGGGGATGTAGAATTATTGCATTTTTCTGCATTTTAGATAAATATTCCGGATTTAGGTAAAGATTTGTGTAATCTATGGCTTTCGATTCATTCAGCATATCATATTCATCCTGTATCCTTGTATAATAAAATACATCAGCGGTTTTAATGCAACTATCTAAACTATCTGATTCTTCAAAAACTATGTTATTTTTAAGGAGGTATGACTTTACATCTTCTGGGATTTTTAGCACAATAGGGGATATGAAAATGAATTTTATGTACTCAAAATTATTTAAAATTCTGATTAACGATCTAACTGTTCTGCCGCGTTTTAAATCGCCTATAACTGCAATGGTTTTGTTTTTTATATTTCCTTTAAAGGCTCTGTAAAGCGTATATGCGTCAAGCAATGCCTGAGTTGGGTGCTCATTAGGACCTGACCCTGCATTTATAACTGGAATTGGTCTATCTGAATTATTATACATCCACGCCGCTTTTTCTGCCAGATTTTCTTCAATATGCCTGATAATTAACAAATCTGTGTATGAGTGTATTGTTTCTAGAGTATCTTCAAGTGATTCGCCTTTAGCTTCGCTGGAGTTTCCGGCAATACGCATATCACTTGTCTGCATGCCCAATATTTGACAGGCATTATTGAATGAAAGATATGTTCTTGTTGATGGCTGTGCAAAATACAGTACGGCACGTTTATGCGAAAGGATTGTTCTTAAAAAATCTAATCCGGCTTTTGTTTCTGCAATATTTCGTATTTTATCAGCTAGCTCAAATAAAATCAGCAGATCCTCATGTTTGAACTGAAGTGCTGAAATCACATGAAGTAACTCATTTGGATTGATATTACTTAAGCGTTCATTTTCGCTCATAACTTGAATATCAGCCCAATTACCTGTCTTTTTATGTTTTTCTCTGGAAATTATTGCAGAATTAAAATTGTTGCTTTTGCTTAATTATTTGTTAAACTTCTTTAATTTAACAAATTTTATAATACGAATTAACTTAATAAGAATTGGATTTTCAAGTGAAATAAAGAGGTAAATTAAAAAATCAACGGAATCTTATACTTTGTAAAGGTTTAAATTTTAGATTTAATTATATTTAATTGCAATCAATTAACATATTTCATTAATTCAGATTTAATAATTATGGTAAGTGTGCTGATACTTCTTTTTACTTTAATTTTGGCTCATAATTATTTAATTTTAGCTCGTCAATCTGGCTTACTTTAAAATCAAGCGATTCATTTTTCAGTCTTCGCTGTAATATGTTGTTATTTACATGGATTTGCAATCTGCATTGCTCAAAATACTCCTTTAATCCTTCAATTTTAAGTCTGATTGTTTCGCTGGCATTTTTTGAATCAGCATCTGATGTGAATTCATAATCATTTGCAAAATCAATATGTAAATTTACATCTTTTTGAAATACAATTAATGAATCTATATCTTTTAATATTAGCTCTTCCGTGGGATCGTTCTGATAGCTTTGCATAAGCCTGAATTGTGCCTGTTCACGGTAAAACATAGAATCAAGTTTAGCCAGAACGGCATTCCAAGATGTTTTCCAGTTATCCTGTGAATTAGATGAAGCTGTAACACAATTTAAGATGAAAAATATTATAAAAAAATTTTTCCGGGCGATATTCATATTTTTTAATTATATATTAGATACTACAAACAATTTATAACCAAATTAATAGAATATCAATCACAGAAATAGCGGAATTTCGGTATATTAAATCTATAAAAAATACATAAAATTAACAATATGTTAAATAAATGAGAAATAATATATACTCAGTAAAATATAATTGGGCATATGTAAAGTTGCAAAAAAAAAGATTCAAATTCTAAACAAAAACTACAAATACACTTACAATATTAATTCCACAATTTACAAATTTTTTTATATCAATACCTGAAATTAGGTATGGATTCGAGTAAAGTTAAAAGGGAATTTCGATAATTCCATAAACTTTGCAAGAAAGGACTTACCACTTAATGGATAGACATCTCTCTTTCATTGAGACTTTAGCAGCAATTACCCCCAAAAAACAAATTCATTTAAGATCATGGCAGGAAAATCCCGATAAGGGAAGTTCTGTTTGGATACCCGGGCGCAGCATACCGGAAAGGATTCCATGGGAACCACAATTCAGATTATGCTTTGAAGCATATAACAGGGGGGAAGTATTCCAAAAAGAATGGCAATGTGAAGAATATATGAAGGCTAAATATGATCTGGCGATGAAGTATCAAATGAGATATTACGGTAAAACCATACAACAGGATTTGTTCGGTAATATCGAAAGTTTAGAACTAGTAGAAAAGAAATTAAAAGAGAAACTGAAATGAAAATAACCGGTCATTCATCAATAGTTTTAATAACCTTTACGATGTTGCTGAATTTTTTATTTTTAATTTTCTCTTTTTCGAAGTCTTCTTTTAAAGCTTTATTTTCCCGTATAAGCTTAGTGATGAGCAAACTTTGTTTATCAGGTTTTTCATCTGAAACAACTTCTTCAAAATCCAATCCAAGATATTTACAGGCTTTATATAATACGATCGCTGAGTTCCAGCTGTTTTCGGATTTAAGGGAACTGTTAAAAGATTGCTGTATAATTCCGTTATCCTTACAAAGGCGATATTCGGAAATATCGAGCTCTTTCATGCGGTCTGATAATATTTTACTTATTCTATTCATAACCAAAAATAAACAGTTTAGTCTAATAAAACCATAACAAAAGAGGTAGTATATGACAACTCCATTGAAAAAATCAATAATAAGTTTTAAGGACTCATTTGAGCCAAAACCAACAAATGAGTCTATTATGAACGTATATGTGGGCAGGGCAAATACCCCGGATTCAAAAAATGTGATAATGTTCGAAATTGATGTTCAGGATATTTATATGGCAAATCACGGTCTATCAGTACAGGATGCAAAGATATTAAGAAACAAACTTGACGAATTAATTGAGTTAACAATAAGAGAAAACCTATAATGTTGAGCGCGGCTGCCAGATTCAGTTTGAAATAATACAGAATTCAAATAAATGTTATTTCCATTTCTTTCCCTGGAATAACATCGGAAGCCCAGGCAGCCGCACTTTTAAAAAACAATGGCTAGCATAGTAGAATATAAAGGAAATAAAACATTACTTCTGAATCCCGATGAAGAATATAAAGTATACTTCGGGAGAGAAAAGTGTAAAAAGATAATGGATAGTTTTTATTCGATTAGAATGCACGTAATATCATATCAGGGATTAGCTGGAAAAAAACCATCAATTACAATCTGCGAAGGTACACAATATCCGATCGAGCTTTCTTATTATAAATGCGAAAAGATAGTAGAGTACCAGGTTGAAATTAGGCAATTTGCTGAAGAAGGGAAGATACTATGCTGATGAATATATTTGATGTTTACATGAGAACGTGCGCAATGCGGGAATATTTTGAAGGTGAGTATGACAGAATAGAAAAAAAGAAAAATAAGAGTAATTCTGATTTAAAAGCAATGAGTTTTTTTGAAAAGAAAATTAATCAGCTAGCCGTAAAAGGCGATAAATACCAGGAGTACTTTTTCGGTAATATTTATGAGTGATAACAGAAGAATACAAAGTGAGTGTAAAGCCTGCAGAACGAAGATAATATATCTTCTGACTGAAAAGAATAAGCTTATGCCTGTTGATGCAGATACAGTTGATAAGGATGATCAGCATTTCAATTACAAGAAACATAAATCTCATTTTGTAACCTGTACACGGCCTGAAGTATTCAGAAAACCCAGAACCATAGATCCTAAGGAAAAAGAAAGAATTGATGAAGAGAATTTCAGACGTGATCTGAAAATATTCAAAGAAAAACTATCAAAAGATACACGCCCTTTTATAAAATTTAATAAAATAGAAGTCACAATGCCGCGGTTTAATCTATTAGAGCGGTGCGCCAAATTGAATATGCCATTTGATGATTTGATTTCGAAGGATAACGGGGAATTGCGGGAATGGCTTTCAATGCATGAAGCTTTAGAATCAGAACAATTATCATTACTGTAAATGAGAAGAAAATATATCGATGATTTACCAAATCCGAAACAATACGGATTTAAAAGTAAAAGAATTAAAATATACCGGCAGGATGAAAAATGTTATTTCAGTTTCGTTTGAGAACTTGAACATACAAGTGAAATGAGGATAACCGACGGGACTTTAAATACCCTGGTAGAAAATATAATGTACATGACTCCCGATGAAGCTGAGTTATATTATATAAGATTATTTGATGCAGGTAAAATAAAGAAGTTATGATTAAGCCGGTATTATTGGCTGCGGGTTTATCGAGGGACCGGGCGGAGCTGGTAAATCACTTTTGCACAATGAAGTTTGAAGATAAGAAATTCTGCATTATGCAGAAAAAAAACAGTAAAAAATGGAGCCTTTACGTTAGCGGCAAGATTGGATTCAATAAAAATTTAAACACAGTAAAAGAATATGTTGAGGAGTTATTAAAATGACAATAAGCTTAGTCCAGGAAACAGAGGATCTGAAAATAGCTATTTATAATAAATTGGTAAGTTTAATCAGGAAGAAAAGAATAAGATATAGCGTTGAATGCGGGATAATTACAGAAATTGTAATAGAAAATTCAAGTGATGTAATGCGAAGTTTTGATGATACCAAGTATATAATAAAGTTTATGGATGAATTTGAAACGATGTGTGTATTTAAGCATGAGTGCGGAGTTAAGGTATTGGAGTTTATGATCACATATAATGGTGTGGAAACAGATAAATCCTTATTTGTTCGTAATGTTTTAGTTCCGGTCGGTTATCATCAACATTAAATAAATAACATAAAGAAAGGTCTTAAAAATGACAGCTCAAAAATTAAAAAAGTTACGAATTGAAATCGATTATGTTTTCAAAATGCTTATGCAGATGATCACACATCATCAAGCTACCCGGGAAAAGGCTTTAAATAATTTAAAGCTTGCTAAAATGTGGCTTGGGAAGGTATTGGGTGAACTTGGCAGCTTGAATCCTTATCCGCAAAGTATGAATCCTAAAAGCAGTGTTATTGAAGCTGAAGCAGATGTATATAAGGGACCATTGGATATTGAATACTTTACTATTCCTTCCGGTATAAAAGAAACGAGGCGTTTAATCGAAAAATTATTACCGGAGTATAAAAATATGGTGAAAGAAGATGCTGAATATCATCCATTCAATTCTGTTGGAATGTTCCTGAAGGAATCTGAGCTGAGACTTACGGAAGCTAAATTATGGTTGGGTATGGAATTGGGTGAAATCAGAGACGAGGAGCTTAGAATTAATGACTGCGCTTTGTGTAGTATGAAAGTTGACCGGATAATGGAGGAAAAGAAAGAAATGATAAAGGAAGTTCCAGGTAAAGGCGGTCAGTTGGGAAGATGGCCAGTTGACAGGAATATTGCAGGTGAGAAATATAATGCGGAAAGGGAATAATGATCAATGGAAAATGAAAATAAATCAATTCTTCCTTTTAAGCTTCATGAAGGATATAAAGCAGGTGAAAGTGAAGTAATAAA
>JADZAP010000017.1 GCA_020852705.1 Ignavibacteria bacterium
ATTTTCAGTCTTACGTTGTTTCCTGCCAATTCAAGTCCGTTTGATAAATAGTCAAATGAGCCGTTGAGTTCTGAAACTCTGTCTTTACAGCGATTTATTTGTTTAATGTCCGCTTGTTGTCGTATGCAAGAATTGTTGTCCATAGTACAAAGGTAGTCAATTTGCTTATTTAAGCAACTACTAAAATACGAAACATCAAAAAGAACCCGATTTGTCTGTCGGGTTGTGTTGTCATAGCCTTGCCACTAACGTTCAAATTTACGCATTGCGTCAATTTATTACTATCTATTTTTCGTTAATATTACTAATTTTGTATTGTTATACGCAATGAAATGGGTGAAAACATAGAACAATATATAAGTAAGTTTAGAAAAGAACTGGAAGTTCAGAGATACAGCAAGAGGACTGTTTTGGCATATTTAAGTGCAATAAAAATATTTTTTGCCGGTATCAAATCAGATGATTTAAGAAGTGTTTCGGATGAAGCAATAGAAGATTTTATTTTTGAAAGAATTAGAACACAAAATATTTCACAGTCTTATCAGAAGCATCTGCTCGGTTCGATTAAACTTTTTTACAGGATAGTTTTTAGAAGAAATCCGAGGATAGAACACTTATACCCAAAAAGAACAGAAAGTAAACTGCCTCCGGTATTTTCAAAGCAAGATGTAAGTAGCATAATTGATTCCTGCAATAATACAAAACATAAAGCAATTTTATCAACAATCTATGCCTGCGGGTTAAGACTTTCAGAGCTTATAAATTTAAAAATGACTGATATTGATTCAAATAGAATGGTGGTTTACATTAAACAAGCCAAGGGCAAGAAAGACAGACAGGTAATGCTTTCAGAAAAACTTCTTATACTGCTAAGGGAATATTTTAAAGTGTACAAGCCAAAACAATATTTATTTGAAGGTACGGATAACAAACAATACAGCTCAAGAAGCGTTCAGCAGATATTGAAAAATGCAATTTTAAAAAGCGGTGTAAAGATAAATGGAAGCGTGCATACTTTAAGGCACAGCTATGCAACACATTTACTTGAAGCCGGAACAGATATAAGGTACATTCAGGAATTACTGGGGCATAATTCCATACGAACCACGCAGATATACACACACATCGCAAACTCAAAAATAACCAAAATAAAAAGTCCCCTTGATGATTTATAGAACACTTTTCCATTATATTATTTTTTTTAAAAGAAATAAATTATTACTATATAAAATATTATAATGAATGGACATAGATGCTAATTTAAAGAATCCACTCATATTTGCGTGGTTTTTTATTATATTTGTAAACTTATGGAACTAATTTTGCATGGTATATCTAAGCAGGAAATTTTCAAGGAAATTGAAGATTATCTGATGGGCTTAAATTTGAAAATTTTATCTAAAGATGATACAAGACCATGGGGCGGATTTTTTGTAATTGATGAAAACGAATCAGTAAAATTCGGAAAAAATTTTTTCCCTGAATACGATATTGATAATCTTCGTATAGCTGGAAAGCTAAGCCCCAAAATTCTGGCAGTAGAGCCGCACAAACGGCTTTCGTGGCAGTATCATCACCGCAGGGCAGAAATTTGGCGTGTTATTGCAGGAACTGCAGGAGTTATTACCGGCAATACAGATATTGAAGGTGAATTAAAAAATTATTCAAGTAATCAGCTTATAACACTTGCCTGCGGCATAAGGCATAGACTTGTTGGGCTTAACAATTGGGCTGTTATTGCTGAAATATGGCAGCATACCGATGCCGGTAATCCTTCGGATGAAGATGATATAGTACGCCTTCAGGATGATTTTGGAAGATAAGAAATCAATTTAACACAACACTTACATCAAATTTCAAAAAAACTTAAATTATTAGTAATTTATTCTTACAGCAGAATAACTGTTGAAATGATGTAAAATTCATTATTCAATATCCTTGTATTTACTAATTTAGGAAGTCTCAAAACCCTTGCGTAGATATTTATTTATTTCATAAATTGCACAAGAAAAATTAAATCAAATTATGAAAAAAATAATTGTTTTACTATTTATTGCAGCAGCAATTTATTCAAATGAAGTAATTTATGTTGACCCTGTAAACGGCGCTAAGATGATAAATCCGGAAAATAATATTACCGTTGGATTTAAAAGCCCGGTAAATTTTACGGAAAGTGATATTAACAACTCTATAATAGTATCAGGTTCTATCAGCGGAATCCACAATGGCAGTGTAAAAATTTTAGAGAATGGAAAAAAATTTATTTTTAAACCGGAGGTGCTGTTTACTGCCGGAGAAAATATAAGTGTAAAATTCACTGGAGTGATGAGCAAAATGAATAATTCAAGTTCAAAAATAAAAAATTATTCATTTAGTATATCAAAACAAAAACTTTTTATTGACCCAATGAAAACACTGGAAAAAGAAACCGGAATAAATTTTCAGCAGTATCAGGTGCCCCTTTCTCCCCCGGTTTTAAATGTTACAGTTAACAATAATCCTGCACCGGGGAAATTATTTTTTGCACCTTTTGAATCTATAGCTTACAATACAATTTAAACAATGATGGCAGTATTTATTGGTCACAGTTATATTCATCAAATATTTTAGATTTTAAAAAACAGCCAAACGGCAATATTACATATTTTACAAATACACCATCTAGATTTTTAGAAATTAATAAAGATTACATACAAGTACATACCTATACATGCGGAAACGGATATACTACTGATGGTCATGAATTAAAATTATTACCAAGCGGACATGCATTATTAATGGCGTATGACCCGCAAGAAGTTGATATGAGTTTAATAATTCCCGGAGGACATACAAATGCAACTGTAATAGGATTAATAGTTCAGGAAATTGATCAGCAAAATAATGTACTTTTCCAATGGAGAAGCTGGGATCACATGCAAATTACTGATGCAACACAGGAAAATTTATTGGACTCAGTAATTGATTATGTTCATGGAAATGCTATTGAACCTGATAATGACGGCAACCTTTTAATATCATCAAGACATTTGGATGAGATTACTAAGATAAATAAAACAACCGGAGCAATAATATGGAGACTTGGAGGAAAAAATAACATGTTTACAATAAATGATGACATACCATTCAGTCATCAGCATGATATAAGAAGAATAAGTAACGGCAATATTACATTTTTTGATAACGGAAATTTCAGATTTCCTGAGTATTCAAGAGCAGCAGAATATTCACTTGATGAAACCAACCACATTGCAACTCGAGTCTGGCAGTTTCATAGAGATCCGCAAGCAATATCAAGCTGGGGAGGCAACGCTCAAAGATTACCAAACGGCAACACATTAATTGCATGGGGCGGCTGTGTAAATACTGTTACAGAAGTTAAACACGATGGAACTGTTGTATTTGAGGGTTCTTACGTTCCGGGAATATTTACCTACCGCGGTTACAAATACGACTGGGAATCTTCTCCAATTGGTATAAATTCTGAAAATAATTCTCCGTTAGAGTTTAAGTTGATGCAGAATTATCCAAACCCATTTAATCCCGAAACAAATATAAAGTTTTTACTAAACAAATCTGCTGAAACAACGGTTAAGATATATGACATAAGCGGTAAAGAGGTTATGAACTGTTTCAGCGGATTTTTAAATTCGGGCAGTCACACAATAAAAATTAATGGAAGCAGTTTATCAAGCGGTGTTTATATTTACAAATTGGTTTCGGGAAAATATCAGGCAGCTGCAAAAATGATTCTGATTAAATAAATCATTTAATTTAAAATGTACTGATATTTCAGGAATAATTGTTGTTTTCATCTTTATTTTAAACCCCCGGTAAAAAGACCGGGGTTTTTTGTTTTTTAACCAAATATTAATCTCTATATTTGCAAAATCATAACTACAAATATTCTTAAATTGGAGAAAACTACAATGATTGAAACACTTAACAATGAAGTTGAGGCAAAAGTAAAAGAAATACTTGAGAGCAATAATGCAATTATGCTTGCAACAACCGGTGCAGATTACTCACCATGGATCTTAGGAGCATACTTTGTAAGCAAAGGATTGGATATTTACCTGTTGGTAGAAAAAGGCGGCAAAAGTTTTGCCAATATAAAACAGAATAAAAATGCAGCATATTCAATTTCACAAAATGATGCCACCAAAGATTTTATACAGGGCAAAGCAGTGATTGAAGTTCTGCCCGAAAAAGAGGAAGCAAATGTAAGGGAAATGCTGCTTAAAAAAATGCCGTGGTATCAAACATTTGTTCCGATGGTGCCAATTAAAATTATTTCATCTAAAATATTTGTTACATCATTGCAAAACGGATGGTTTCCTGCAAAAGTATTAGAAAACATGAACTGACGTTTCATATTAAATTTTAAAGATTCATTCCTATTTTTTTAATTCCTTCCAATTTTTAATTCTAAAAATTGATTTTGTATTATTTGTAAATATCAATATTTTGTAAAAAATGAACAATAATTAAATTATTTTTTCAAAAAGTATTATTTATCTTGTTTTTATAAATAAAAAATTTATATATTAGCAATATTCAATAAAAATTCTATTTGAAGTAAAAAAAAATAAAAGTTTTTTAGCTTTTTAAAATAAATTTAACAATCAATTTAAAAGAAGGGAACAAGATGAAAAACTTATTCACGCTTTTAATTGCTGTTACTATTTTTACTGCAATAGCAATATCACAAGATTTACCCACCTCTATCGCACCTCTTTATAACGGTCCTAATTGGGGAACAATAACAGATTCAGGTATTACATGCACAGGCGGTCCGGGTACAAGCATTATCAGAGATGATAATACATACGAAAACGGTTACCGCACAGTTTCAACCGGTGACTCAACAACATTTGTTCAGTTAATGAGATTACCATCAACACCAATGAACTTAACAAATTTCTGTGTTGCATTTACAGCTTTATCACCATCAGGCAACCTGCCTGTAGATATCGTAATATACGATACACTTGGTTCAGGCGGAACACAGCCGGGAAGTATTGTTTACCGCTCAAACAACCATGTTTGCAACAGTGTTGCAATATATCCTGCACACTCAAGGTACGGATTCCCAATCACCTTTAATGCAACAATGAAAGCATATTATGTAGGAGTACGCTGGAACAACAACCCGGTACTTCCGTTTTTCATTTCATCAGATGAAAACGGTACATCAGGCGGACCTGCATTTGTAAGAATGACAACAGGATATCCACCTGCTTGGACAACTGCAATATCACAATGGGCAAGTTTTAAGAACTTTGGTATCAGACTTGAAGGTTCTCCTGCTTCATCATCAACATTCCCGGATATGTTATATTACAAGTTTGAAAATAACCCAAGTTCATCAACAGTACTGAACTGTGCAGTTCCTTTTGTAGGAACAGGTACTGCACCATTAGGTACGGGAACACCACTTAGTTCAGGAGGTCAATATGACAGCTGTATAACAGGTACCGGTTTAGGTACCGGCGGTGTAACAACCGGCTGGAACTGCAACTTAGGATCTTCAAGCTGGACCTTAAGCATGTGGGTTACAATCCCTTCAACCTCAGCGGGTACTGCTTATTACATGTTTGGCGATGCAGGTTCAAGTTCATTCAGGTGTTTCCATAATGGAGTTGCAGGACAGGATAATTTAGTATTGAGAGGCGGCGGTATGAGTGATCTAAATGTAACTGGAATAGGACCCGCCCCAACAGTTGTTACATTTGTTTACGATTCAACTGCTGGTCAGGTAAAGGCATATAAAAACGGAGTTCTTGCAAATACTGTTTCAGCAACTTTAAACATGCCAATGGGATCAGGCTTTAAAGTCGGCGGTTACGGAGCTTCACCATCAATTTACGGAAAGATGGATGAATTCAGAATGTGGAGAAGAGCTTTATCGCCTTCTGAAGTTGCTGCTCTTTGGAATTCAGACCTCGGTGGCTGCGGAATTACAGGTATTTCTGAAACAGGAAATGAAATACCTCAGAAATTTACGTTATCACAAAACTATCCTAATCCATTCAACCCTTCAACAACAATAAAATATTCATTACCTAAGGGTGAAAATGTTAAACTTGTTGTTTACGATGCTTTAGGAAGAGAAGTAAAGACATTGGTAAATGAGTTCAAGAACTCAGGAGTTTACAGTGTAAACTTTGATGCATCCTCGCTATCATCAGGTATATATTTCTACAAGATAGAAGCAGGCAGCTTTACCGAGACAAAGAAGATGCTATTAGTTAAGTAATTTGATTTAATAAACAATATAAAAATTGTTTTACAAAACCCGGTTTTAGAAATAAAGCCGGGTTTTTTATTTGCCTAATTTATCTGATTTAAGTACGTAAATACACTTTTTTTAGAAAATGATATTTTGTTAATAATAAACCTTCAAGTTAATAATAAACCTTCAAATTATTCACATTTGTGCAGGTAATTGTTTAAAAAATTATAAATTATGGCAGATTTCTAACTTGTTTATAATAATAAAATAAATTAAAATTAACGAATCAGAATTACAATTTAGATCAAAAAAAAGTTTGAAAATTAAATTTTTGATTAAATATTATTAATTATTTTTCAATAAACCAAGAAAGGAAAAAATGAAAAACTTTTTAACGCTTTTAATAGTTGTAATAACATATACAGCTATATCATTTTCACAGGATATTCCTTCTTCAATAGCACCGCTGTACAACGGTCCTAATTGGGGAACAATAACTGACTCGGGTATAACCTGCACAGGCGGTCCGGGTACAAGCATTATCAGAGATGATAATTCATACGAAAACGGTTACCGCACAGTTGCAACCGGTGACTCAACAACATTTGTTCAGTTAATGAGGCTTCCTTCAACACCAATGAACTTAACAAATTTCTGTGTTACATTTACAGCTTTATCACCCTCAGGCAACCTGCCGGTAGATATCATAATTTACGATACACTTGGTTCAGGCGGAACGCAGCCGGGAAGTGTTGTTTACCGCTCAAACAACCATGTTTGCAACAGTGTTGCATTATATCCTGCACACTCAAGATACGGTTTCCCGATCACCTTTAATGCAACAATGAAAGCATATTATGTAGGAGTACGCTGGAATAACAATCCGATACTTCCGTTTTTCATTTCATCAGATGAAAACGGTACATCAGGCGGACCTGGATTTGTAAGAATGACAACAGGATATCCGCCTGCTTGGACAACTTGCATTTCGCAATGGGCAGCCTTCAAAAACTTTGGTATCAGACTTGAAGGTACAACTGCTCCACCTCCGGGACCACAAACAACAATCTGCAGAAATGGTCTTAATATAACAATACCCGATAATACAACAATATTTGATTCTGTAAACGTTGTTCTTGGCAACGGATGTACAATTACAGATGTTAATGTTAGAATTGATACCGTAA
>JADZAP010000018.1 GCA_020852705.1 Ignavibacteria bacterium
CAAGGTAAAAGGGAATTACAAAATTATTTAAACCCCGGCTCAAATATGCGTTTTATACCTATTGACCTTCCTGTTTGGGTATCTATATTCACAACAACTGCGCTTATATTTACATCTCCTGTAGCAACATCGGTTTTATGTGGTGTCTGGTAATAAAATCTTGCTATTGACGCTTCCTTGTTTCCGCCAATGACACCATCAAAAGCTCCTGTCATACCTGCATCAGAAATAAAAGCTGTTCCCAGCGGAAGAATGCGTTCATCGGCTGTCTGTACATGTGTGTGAGTTCCAACAATAGCACTTACTTTGCCATCCATATACCAGCCGAAAGCTATTTTTTCAGCGGTAGCTTCGCCATGGAAATCAACAAATATCAGGTTTGTATCTTTCTTAACTTTCTCAACTATCTTATGCACAGTTCTAAAGGGACAGTTGAGAGTTGAAAGATATACTCTGCCCATAACATTTATCACACACAAATTAAATAATCCGCCATCAATAGAAACAGGGTAAAGCTGATAACCTCTGCCGTAAACATCATCGTGATGGTTTGCAGGGCGAAGCATTCTGGCATCATCCTTAAGTATGTTAACAGATTGCAGTTTGCTGAATGTATGGTTTCCTCCGGTCATACAGTTAATACCTGCATCATAAGCGCGTTTAACATCTTTATCAAGGAAACCTTTGCCTCCTGAAAGATTTTCGCCGTTGGCAATTACAAAATGAATATGATATTTTTCAACAAGCTTTTTAAGATTATCTTCAACATACTTTAAACCGGGCTCGCCGATAATATCACCTATGAATAATATGTTTAGTGTCAATTAGTAATTAATAATAAGTGAATGGTAATATTGTTTTTCTAAAAAAAATAATCAGTAAATGAAATTTAATTTTAATGTCAAAAAAATTATTAATTACTAATTACCAATTATTAATTGCATCAGTAACTTTCTGATTTATTGGGGAATTTTTTATTCTTAACATCTTTAATATAATTTCTGAATGCAGTTTTTGATTGCTCCGCGATATTTAGGTATTTTCTTACAAAGCGCGGGTGGAACATTTCAGTCATACCAAGCATATCTTGTGTTACAAGAATTTGACCATCACAATTTATTCCTGCTCCAATTCCAATTGTAGGTATTTTAACTGAATCGGTTACTTTTTTTGCAAGAGAGGCGGGAATTTTTTCAAGTACTATTCCAAAACACCCTGAATCCTGAAGAATTTTTGCATCCTTTAGTATCTGTTTTGCTTCTTTTGGGTCAGTACCTCTGGTTGCATACGTTCCGAAAATGTTTATTGATTGCGGAGTTAAACCTAAATGCCCCATAACAGGAATACCGACTTTAATGAGATGTTTCACGGTTTCAGCAATTCTTTCGCCGCCTTCTAACTTAACAGCATCAGCACCTGTTTCTTTCATTACCCTTCCGCAATTGCGGACTGATTCCTTAAGGTCAACATGGTAGCTCATAAACGGAAGATCAACAACCAACAATGCAGTTTTTACAGCTTTCCTAACAATTTTAGCATGGTAAATTATTTCATCAAGGGTTACAGTAAGTGTTGTTGCGTTACCCTGTATAACATTACCAAGTGAGTCGCCAACTAGCATCATATCAATACCTGCTTCATCAAGATATCTTGCCATCAGAAAATCATAAGCAGTAAGAGCAGTAATCTTTTCACCGCGCCCCTTCATTGTAACCAGCGTTTTGGTGGTTATTTTTTTGCGGTTTTTTACTTCTTTACTTTGAAATTCATTCATTTGATTTTCAGTTGGATAAATGTGACCTTTGTAACTTATTAATTTATTGTAATTATTAAAATCTATTTAATTTACAATAAACGGTGTTTTCATTCTTGGTTCAATAAAATCAGCAACGCGGTTTATTTTAGAAAAACTGATATCGAAAGTTTCCTTAAATCCTTTAAAAACAGTTTTTGAGACTTCACTGTAATCTATATTTCTTTGGGTAATATTATTCAGGCAAATAGTCTTCTCATCAATTTCCTTAAGCATTTTACTGCGTTCTTCACCGGAGATATTCAGGTAATTTACAATATTTTTATGATGATTACCAATCAAAATTGAGCCATGCTGAAGGACCACATCACCAAATTTCCGCTGAGCGCTGCCGACAAGTTTTTTGCCTTTATAGTTAATTTCATTTTTAACTGAACTGTTAAAACAAAGGTTATACATTCCGGTACGGATAAGTTTTAACAAGTCAGGAGTTTTTGAAGTGAAAGAAAGTTCTTCAAGTTTTGGATCAAGTTTTTTTAATCCGTTCATTATTGCAATTGAAATATCTTTATATAACTCTTGAATTGGTTTATTTGATTTGAAAATTACAGAATATGTAAGTTCTTCAGAATGTAAAACAGCCCTTCCTCCGGTGGGACGTGTTACAATATCCATACCTTCAGAATAGCATTTATTTGCATCAATATATGATTCTTTAGAAAGTTTTGTTTGATTATAACCCAAAGAAATTGCGTAGGGTTTCCAGCGGTAGAATCTTAAAAAAGCAGTATCATTGTTCCAGCATTTTTCAACAAGCTTTAAATCAAACTCCATATTAAATGTACCTGATCTAACTCCGGTATCAAGGAATTCCCACCTGCTGTTTTTAGTGAGCAAAATTGAATCAGCAGAATTACTTAAATTTTTGTCTGAATTATTATTATTTTCTGATGATGCCGCGCTCACTTTGCTCTATAAAAGTAATTATGTTTTTAACTTCTTCGGTCAACGGAACAGTATCTTTAACAGCTTTAATAGCATCACTTGTATTATAAACATTTCCATAAATCAAGCTGTAAGCATTTTTAATATTTTTAATCTGTTCGTCAGAAAAACCGCGTCTTTTAAGTCCAACAAGATTTAAACCTTTATATCCCACAGGTTCGCCTCCGGCAAGAATATACGGGGGAACATCCTGAGTTACTCTTGAACTGAAAGCAATAAAAGAATGCAAACCAATGTGTACAAATTGGTGAACTCCTACCATACCGCCAAGTATAGCCCAGTCATCAATTACAACATGACCGCCCATATTAACAGTATTTGAAAGTATAACATTATTTCCAATAACAGAATCATGCGGAATGTGTACATAAGCCATTATAAAGCAATTGTTTCCAATTACTGTTGCTTTTCTTGCGGCTGTTCCGCGGCTTATAGTTGCAAATTCTCTTATTGTGGTGTTGGTACCAATAGAAAGGGAAGTTTCCTCTCCGGAAAATTTAAGATCCTGCGGCTGGTTACCAAGAACTGCAGAGTGATATATTTTAACACCTTTTGCAAGAATTGTATTTTTGTGGATAAGAACATTTGAATGGATCTCGCAATTATCAGCAATAGATACTCCGCCTTCAATTATTGAAAAGGGACCTACTGTTACATTATTTCCTAATACAGCATCAGGTGAAATTATAGCATGGCTGCTGATATTGCTCATAATAAAAATTTGATAAAAAAAATTTTAGGATATATTAAATCAATTTTAAATCAGAGGATTTTATCAATGATAACATTATCGTTATCTGATGATGATTTAGTTATCATTTCTCCAATTAATCCAATTGAAAAGAATTGGACTCCAACAATTGCAAAAAGTATGCCAACAAAAAATAATGGTCTTCCGCTGATTGGAGTATTTTCAATGAATTTTAACAATGTTAAATATAAAAGAATCCCAAATCCTGCCAGAAAGCTTAATACACCAATAAACCCAAAGAGATGCAAAGGACGCTTAATATATTTTGTAGTAAAAAGTACAGTTATTAGGTCAAATAACCCGTTAAAAAAACGAGAAATCCCGAATTTTGTTTTACCATATTTTCTTTCATGGTGAGTAACCGGCATTTCGGTAACTTTAAAGCCGGAAAGATGTGCCAAAGCAGGTATGTATCTATGCATTTCGCCGTAAACTTTAATATTTTTAACTACATCATTAACATAAGCTTTTAAACCGCAATTAAAATCATGCAGTTTAAGTCCAACCATTAAACTGGTAACACCGTTAAAAACTTTTGAAGAGTGTTTTTTAATAAAAGGGTCAAGTCTAACCTTTTTCCATCCGGATACCAGATCATAACCTTCGTTAAGTTTTGCAATCATTGCAGGAATTTCCTCAGGGTCATCCTGAAGATCTGCATCCATAGTGATAACATAATCACCTTTGGCAACTTTAAATCCTTCTTGAAGTGCAGCAGATTTACCGTAATTACGTTTAAATTTAATGCACTTAAAGCGGTTGTTAACGCGGTGTATTTCCTGAATTTTCCGGAATGAATCATCTGTAGAACCGTCATCTATAAAAAATACTTCCCAGCTGCATTTAAGTTCATCCAGAACTTTTTTTAATGCAACCGAAAGTTCAACTAATGATTCTTCTTCGTTGTATAACGGAATAACAACAGAAACAGTTTTGTTGGTCAAATTCAATTGGTTTCCATGCCTCTGCTCTTTATTAAAAAAGCGGCGCTGATTCGGATTGTTTCTGAAATACTTTTTATGCTGCGGTCTTTGTTCCTGCGTAAATTCTTTCTTTAGATCGTTTTGTTTTTGATGATTTGATTTTTGCTGGTTAAGATTTACATTACCGTTCTTGTTTTTACTGTTCCTGCCGGAATGGCTGAACTTTTTACTGCTGAAATTTTTTCCTTCACTCTCAGGTTTCTGCTGATTTGCCGGTTTTAATTTATCATCAGATAAATAATTTTGATCAAATGTAACATTATGCTGATCAAAATGATTTACCTCATCATTCTTTTTCGATTGCTCAGTATTTTCAGTTTTTTCTATTTTTCCGTTATCATTCTGTTTATTCCCAAAAGTGCTATTTCTATATTTTTCTTTTGTTACTTCAACTGTTGAATTATGTAACGGTTTTTTTGCCGTTATTACGGCTTTATGAAGCTCTTCCACTAAGTCCTTTCAAAATAAATGCGTTATTAAAAAATATCATACAAAATTAACCATTAATGTTAGCAAAAACAATTATAAAATTGCATTTTTAGCAAAAATTAGTGTAAAAATAAAAAATCTAATTTTAATTTAATAAATATTAATATTTTAAATAAAAAAAGCCGCTTAGTAATTTGGGTTACTTAAGCGGCACAGAGGATATTGGTGAGATTGAAGAATTGAGTAACACTTTTATTTATTTGGTTCGTGTTTATTTATTGTACATTGTATTTAAATTATTGTTCCAAACTGTTAATTTAAAGAAACTATACAAACATAATTTTTTGTGTGTAATTTGGTTTGAACAATATGTAATAAATTGTAATAGAAAAGTAAGATCCTGTTTTTGAAAAATATAATTTATAGTTTGGCAGCGAACTATGAAATTTGAAAACTATGAAATTGAAATATGAAAAAGAATATTTATATATTTTTGCACAGAAATTTGGCTCAATATTTCAATAGGAAAGTATCTTATATTGCGGGTACAAGGGTTTATGCTTATTTTTGTACCTTACAATTGGAATTCCTAAAAGAAATAATCACTCAAATATATGATGTAAAATCGCTTGTAATGTGGGCGGGTTATGTTGGATTGGTTGCAATAATTTTTGCTGAAACAGGGTTGCTGATAGGTTTTTTCCTTCCGGGAGATTCACTTTTGGTTACTGCGGGATTGTTTGCAGCTACAGGTGAATTGAATATTATTTTTCTAAATTTATTACTTATCCCTGCTGCAATTTTAGGTAATTTATCAGGATATTATATCGGGAAAAAGGCAGGGGCAAAACTTTTTAACCGTGAGCAATCATTTCTTTTCAGGAAAGATTACATAGTGAAGACAAAGTCATTCTATGAAAGACACGGTGCATCTACAATGGTAATTACAAGATTTATGCCTATATTAAGAACGTTTGCCCCGATTGTTGCCGGTGTAGGTGTAATGGATTATAGTAAATTTTTGTTTTACAATGTAATTGGTGCCGTGGCATGGATTTTAAGTATGACCTTAATTGGATTTTACCTTGTAAAATTTATTCCTGGAATTGATAAGCATATTGAAAAAGTAATAGTTGGGGTTGTAATTGTTTCACTGCTTCCGGGAATAATAAAATATCTTAACCATAAATTCCGAAGCAGATAAATTAATTTTTTTTTAAATGCTAACTTCAGAATTCTTATGAGACAACGACTATATATTTATATGAAATAATTTTTTAAAAAATTAACAACAAAATTTTAGAAACTAACTATTGTATAAATTTTGGTTTAACAATTAATGGAGCAGGGTATTGGAATTTATTAAAGAAATATTAACACAGATTTACGATGTAAGATCAATTGTAATGTGGGCAGGTTATCTTGGTTTGGCAATTATTATATTTACTGAAACAGGTTTATTGGCAGGATTTTTTCTTCCTGGAGATTCTTTATTAGTTACAGCCGGATTATTTGCAGCAACACATGACCCTGTAACCGGAGAGCCTTTTTTGAACATAGTATATTTGAATCTTTCATTAATACCCAGTGCAATAATTGGCGATGCAACAGGTTACTGGATTGGTTCAAAAGCGGGTCCCAGACTTTTTAAAAAAGAAAAATCATTTTTTTTCAGAAAAGATTACCTGATAAAAACCAGGGAATTTTATGAAAAATATGGCGGTATAACTATAATTATAGCCCGTTTTATGCCAATTATAAGAACATTTGCTCCAACCGTAGCCGGAATAGCTAAGATGAAATATATTAAATTTGCACAGTATAATATATTTGGGGGTATATTATGGGTGCTGAGTATGACATTACTTGGTTTCTATCTTGGCAGGCTAGTACCCGGTATTGAAAAGCATATTGATAAAGTTATAATTATTATTGTATTTTTATCGATTCTACCGGGGATAATAAAATACATAAAACATAAGTTACAGCAGCGTAAAGAAAATTTAAAGATTAATTAAATTTTTCTATTACTGATTTACCCAAAATATTTATATTGATAAAACCTTTTAAATCAGGTAAATTTGTTAAATAATTACACAAATTTTCTAAATTATGCCAACATTTTTTCTTGACGGTAAAGAAATAGAATTTACCCCAGGGCAAACAATAATACAAGCAGCTAAAAATGCAGGGATTGAAATTGCTCATTTTTGCTGGCATCCCGGACTTAGTGTTGCAGGTAACTGTCGTGTATGTTTAGTTGAAGTTGAAAAGGCACCAAAAGGAATGATAGCTTGTGCAACACAAGCAACTGAAGGAATGGTTGTTTATGCAAATTCACCTAAAGCTGTGCATATGCGCAACGCAGTTATGGAATTTCTGTTAATAAACCATCCGCTTGATTGTCCAATTTGTGATGAAGCAGGCGAATGCAAATTGCAGGATTATGCATATAAATACAGTGTAGGTAAATCTAGATTTGATGAGGAAAAAGTACATAAAGATAAAAGAATAGAACTTGGTCCAAATGTTATGCTGGATCAAGAACGCTGTATATGCTGCTCCAGGTGTGTAAGATACTGTGAAGAAGTTGTCAAAAATCCGCAGCTTACTTTTGTTAACAGAACTGAAAAAGTTGCAATTGAAACATTTCCAGGTAAGCAGCTTGATAATTCGTATTCAATGAATGTTATTGAAATATGCCCCGTAGGAGCATTAACATCAAGAGATTACCGTTTTAAAGCGAGGGTTTGGGATATGAGCCAAACTAATAGCATTTGCATAGGATGTGCAAGGGGCTGCAATGATGTAATATGGGTTCGCGATAATATTATAAAACGGCTTACACCAAGAGAAAATATGGAGGTAAATGAGTATTGGATGTGTGATTACGGCAGGTTGAATACCTTTAAATTTGTAAATAACGAAGAAACGCGTGTTAATAATCCAATGATGCGTGAGGAAGGAATTGATTCAGATGGTGCCGGTCTTAAGCCTGTTGAATGGGATGATGCAATTGCAAGAATAATTTCAGAGTTTAAGAATTACCGTGCTGATGAAATTGGATTTATAGCTTCACCATATTCAACACTTGAAGATAATTATGTTTTGCAGCGGTTTGCGAAAGAAATTATTGGAACTGAAAATATTGTTTACTTACCACATATTGAAGGAGAAGATGATAACCTTCTGTTAAGAGCTGATAAAACTCCAAATTCAACAGGATTGAAACATCTTTGTATAAATCCAATTGATGCGAAGTTTATTGATAAGTTGCTGAATAAGCAAATTAAAATGATTTATATACTGAATGATAGTTTAAGCGGACTTGAGAGAACTGAAGAAATATCCAAAGCTATTGAAGTAGCTGTTCTACAAACCAGCAACTTTTATGAAATGAGCCATAAGGCAAGTGTGATACTTCCCGCTTCAACATATGCTGAAATTAACGGTACATTTATTAACTTCCAAAACAGGATACAGCGGATAAGACCTGCGGTTGCTCCTCTTGAAGTTGAAAGACTACCAGGAGATTTTTCTGTAAGCAGACTTGATAAATTTGGCTCACATAATGACAAATGGACTAAAGGCACAAGATTCAATTCACGTCCTGCATGGAAAGTAATAAGCCAGATAGCACATGTGTTTGGAAGCAGCTTTGATTACGAAAATACTGAAGATGTGTTTGATGAAATAGCAGTTAAAGTCCCAGTATTTGCAGGAATGAGTTATGAAATGATAGGCGAGCAAGGAATGCTAGTTGGTACAGGTGAAACTATAACAGCTTAATTAAGGATTTTGAAAATTTTCATATTATATTAATATTAAAGAAGGGTTCAATTTGAACCCTTCTTAATTTATTTTACACAGAGAGAAATTCACATTCATTTTTAAAGCAGGATGGATATAAAAAATTACATAACCGAAATAGTTAAAAGCTCACTTAACTCACTTGGTATTTCTAATCCTGTTGTTATATTAGAAAAGCCAAAAGATGCAACCCATGGCGATATTTCAACAAATGCGGCAATGATGTTTGCCAAAAAACTTGGAAAAAACCCTAAAGAATTTGCTCAAGCAATAATTGAAGAGCTAAACATACCCGAAAACTTTATTACCAATGCAGTTATAGCAGGACCCGGTTTTATTAATTTTTTTATTTCCGAAAATTATTACAGAAAAAAACTTGATGAAATATTAGAACAAAAAAATAATTTTGGCAGACTTAATGATAATATTGACAAGACTGCTAATATTGAATGGGTGAGTGCAAATCCAACAGGTGAACTGCATACGGGACACGGAAGGCAGACTGCACTTGGAAAAGCAATTGCCAATTTATTAGAGTGGACAGGATACAATGTTACACGAGAATATTATTATAATAATGCCGGCAGGCAGATGGAAAATCTGCAGAAATCGGTTTATGCAAGATACCGCCAGATATTTGAAAGTGATTATCCTTTTCCGGAAGAAGGATATGCTGGTGATTATGTAAAGGAAATTGCAGCAATTCTTGTAAAGGAGTATGGCGATAAGCTGATAGATGCAAATGGTAAAATTTTCAGGGAAGCAGGAGAAAAATGGTGCTTTAATTCTATTAGAAACACACTAGAAGTTTTTGGAATTCAACATGATGTTTTTTTTAATGAAAGCAGTTTGTATGATAAAGGAAAAATAAAAGAAACTATTGAGGAATTCAAAAAAAGAGATCTCTCGTATGAAAAAGATGGTGCGGTTTGGTTAAAAACAAGTGAACTTATTAAAAACAAAAAAGACGCACAGGATAAAGTAATTGTAAAAGCAACAGGTGAACCTACTTACAGGTTACCTGATATTGCATATCATATAGATAAGATTAAGCGGGGATATGATTTGATAGTTGATATTTTCGGAGCAGATCACGGAGATACATACCGCGAAGTGCTTGCGGGAATAGATGGACTTGGATATGATATTTCCAAGATTAAGGTTATAATTCATCAGATGGTAACGTTTGTTCAGGATGGAAAGCCAGTTAAGATGAGTAAGCGTGCTGATAATGTTTACACTCTAGATGACCTGATAGAAGATATTGGGGCAGATGTAACACAGTTCTTTTTTGTTATGAGAAGTGCTAATACCCACTTAGAATTTGATATTGCTTTGGCAAAAGAACAGTCCGATAAAAATCCCGTTTTTTATCTGCAGTATGCACATGCAAGAATCTGCAGTATTTTGCGTAATGCCAAAGAAGTTTTTAAAGATTTTGCAGAAAGTAATAATTATAATTCGGCATTACTTACCTCAGCAGAAGAAATTAGTCTTATGAAAGTACTTTTGGCATTTCCCGATGCAGTACGCTCTGCGGTATCAACATTTGAACCGCATAAGATAATAACATATATTAATGAAGTTGCTGAACATTACCACAGATTCTATCATTATAACCGCGTAATTGATAAAGATAACAAAGATCTATCTATGGCAAGACTGCAGCTTTGCGAAGCAACACGAATAGTTCTTAAGAATGGATTTGATATTATAGGAATTAGCGCACCAACAAGAATGTAAAGTGAAAATAGCAGTTAATGCTTTTTACAAAGATCAATAATTCTTTCAAGGTCTTCTGCAGTATAATACTCAATTACTATGTTACCGGTTGTAGGAGATGAAGGACTTAACCTAACCCTTGTGCCAAAATGCTCCATAAACTTTTCTTCAAGGAATTTTATAGCTGCTTTATTCTGGTCTGTAATTTCATAAATTTTTTTTCCCTTAACTTTACTTTTTGGTTTCTTTTTCTTAACAATTTCTTCTGTACTGCGAACATTCAGGTTTTCTGTGGTTATTTTTTTCCACAGTAATAAACGCTCAACATCAGAATCCATTGCAAGAATTGAACGTGCATGACCTTCAGAGATTTCACCTTTTTTAATGCTAAGTTTTATTTCATCAGGGAGACCTAAAAGTCTAATTGTATTTGTAACAGTACTTCTTGATTTACCCACTTTTACAGCAACTTCTTCTTGCTTAAGACTGCATTCATCTATCAGTCTTTTATAACCTTCAGCAATTTCAATAGCATTAAGATTAGCTCTTTGAATATTTTCTATCAAAGCAATTTCCAGTAGATCTTCTTTTGAATTAATATCAATTACATAAGAAGGAATTTTTTCTAATCCCGCAAGTTTTGCAGCACGAAGTCTGCGCTCACCGGAGATAAGTTCGAAATTTTTGTCGTCAATCCTTCTTACTGTAACTGCCTGTATTACACCCTTTTGCCTTATAGATTCTGTGAGATCATCAAGTTCAGCGGAATCAAAATCTTTTCTTGGCTGGTATGGATTAGCTTTAATCTTATCAATTTCAATAAGTAGTACCTGTTCATCATTTTGTTCTGTATTATTCTGTTCAGGATTAAGTTCAGTAATATTTTTATGAACATTTTCAGAATTTTGAGAAGGTTCATTAATAGAATTCCCCCCAAAAAGGATATCTAATCCTTTACCCAAACCGCCTTTTGGTTTATCTTTTGTCATATTGCTAAATTAATAAGTTGTTTAACATATTAGTTTATTCAATTAAGAATAAAGTCTGCTGTTATAAGCAAGTAAAAAATCAGTTGTTGTTAGCCCGGTTATTTGTTTCTTCATTTTCTTTATTCACAACTTCAAATTTTGGAGCTTCGTATGTTAGTATATTATCAAATTTCTGAAGATGTTCTTTACCGTTTCTTCGGAGAAATTCATTAGCCAGCTCGGTATAGTTTTTAGCACCAATAGAAAGGGGATCATAAACAACAACAGGTTTTCCGAATGAAGGTGATTCACTAATCTTAACATTTCTCATTACCTTTACAGGATAAAGCTTATCCTGAAAATATTTTTCAAGTTCAGTTGCAACCTGATTGCTTAACTTTAAGCGTGAATCAAACATTGTAAGCAGGTAACCTTCAATTTCTAAATTAGAATTTAGTCTGTTTTTAATCATTTTGATAGTATTAAGCAGCATGGTTAAGCCTTCTAAGGCATAATATTCACTTTGAACCGGAATTAGAACTGAGTCAGATGCAACAAGAGAATTAAGCGTAATAAGACTAAGCGAAGGGGGACAGTCAATAAAAATAAAATCAAAAAACTCTCTGATTTCATCAAGTCTTTTTTTAAGTATGAATTCACGCTCCTGCATTGCAACTATTTCAATTTCTATTCCCACAAGATTAATATTTGAGGGTATAATAAAAAGATTTTGTATTTCAGTTTTCTTTATGCAATCCTTTGGTGAACGTATACCGGTAAGCAGTTCATAGACCGATCCTTCCATAGAATTGGTAGGGAATCCCATTCCAGAAGTTGCATTTGACTGAGGGTCTATATCCACTAACAGAACTTTACAGCCGCTAATTGCAAGCGATGCACACAGATTAACTGCTGTAGTAGTTTTTCCCACTCCGCCTTTTTGATTTGCTATTGAAATAATCTTTGCCAAAATATGTATATTAAAAATTTTTAAATTTCTACAGATTCGCCAATAGGTAAAATTATACATTTTTTACCTACTGATTCAACTTTACGTTTAAATTCATTAGGGTCTGTATCTATAACAGGAAAAGTACCATAATGCATTGGTGAAACATTTTTGCAGTTCAAAAATTCTGCAGCTTTAACTGCATCATCAATACCCATAGTATAATTATCCCCAATTGGCAAAAGAGCATGATCTATTGCATTCATATCGCCAATAAGTTTCATATCAAGAAACAAGCTGGTATCACCTGCATGATATAAACATTTTCCTTCAATATTAAGAATAATCCCTGAAGGTTCTCCCATATAAAGCTGATTGCTTTCAATTGATGAACTATGATGAGCAATAGTGAATTTTACTTTTCCAAAAGGAAATTCTCTTTGTCCGCCAATACCCATTCCGTGCGATTTAACGCCAACTGAGCTGAGATATTCAGCAAGTTCATGAACAGCAATTACCAAGGCATCATTATTTTTTGCAATATCAATTGTATCCCCAAAGTGGTCGCTATGAGCGTGGGAAAGTAAAATAAAATCGGGTTTAAGTTCTGCTGCGTTAATTTTAGCTTTCGGATTGCCGGTTATAAACGGATCAATTAATATATTATGGCTTTCTGATTTGATCTCAAAAGCAGAATGCCCATGATGTATAATTTTAAGCATTTTAAAACTGAATTTTTACGGAGTTTAAACAAAGTTAGGGTATTTAAAATTGTAATTCAATTTAATTAAAAAGATGCATGTTTTAATTAGGTCACTTTTTTAAAGAAATGAAAATTAAACATTGTAAATTATATAAAATGCAAAAGGCAGGATTAATGCCTGCCTGTTGCTGGGGATATGTAACTGTTTTTCTCTAAATCAGAGAAACAACAATTTTAAAACTATTTATTTTATTAAAATAAGTTTCATGGTCTTAGTAAATGTGTTTCCATCACTGCTTTTTGCTATAATTCGGTAGAAATATACTCCGCTTGAAAGATTTGAGCCATTGAATTCAGCAGTATAAAAACCTCCATCCATCTCTTTATCTACCAATATGGCAGCTTCTTTACCGGTAATATCATAAACTTTCAGGGTTACTTTACTAGAGAAAGGAATCTGGAAATCAACCTTTGAAGATGGATTTGATGGATTTGGATAATTTTGGAAAAGATCAGCATTTAAAGGTGTTCCAACAATTACATCATTTGGTGATGTTAGATTGAAATATTCATAATTTCCGTTATAATCAATTTGTTTAAGTCTGTATTGGTATTTACCTGAATTAAGTTTATTATCGTTATAATTATAATTATGTTCTTCTGTAGTAGTTCCGTTTCCCTGAATGAATGCAATTTTTTTCCAGGTATTATAATTTGATGTAACGGAATTGAAATTTCTTCTTTCTACCTCAAACCCTTTATTGTTTACTTCGGAACAGGTGGTCCATGTTAAACGTGCGTCTCTGTTAAAAACAGCAGCATTAAACGAACACAATTCAACAGGAAGCGGTGCAGTAGCATCAGTTAATGCATAGACAGAAAATGAATTCATATCTCTTGTTTTTGCAAACTCGGACCCCCAGTTTAATTCAGTCTGCCAGCTTCCGGTTCCTGCA
The DNA here is from genome assembly GCA_020852705.1 of Ignavibacteria bacterium. GTDB lineage: Bacteria > Bacteroidota > Ignavibacteria > Tepidaquicellales > OLB5 > OLB5. The sequence continues at coordinate 14,030 of JADZAP010000018.1, forward strand.
GTAGAAAATACTTCCCATGTACTTACATACTTTGCAAGCCGAGTATTTGCAGAAGGCGAAGTAATTGAATATGTTTCATACTGACTGAAATTTATTGAGATATTATAAGTAGCATTAGTTAAAGAGCCAACTGGTATAAAAGACCAGTATGAGTTAGAATAACCGCCTCCCAATACATCCGGTGGGTTTACCCCTGAATAATATCTAACATTCATGCCGGTTGGGAATGAACCGCTTGAACCCCAGTTAATTACAGCAATTACCCTGCCCCAAAGAGTGTAGTTTGAAGTAACACCAATTCCCGGAGGATTATCAGCAGAAGCAATAGGATTTGAAGGAGGGGTTGCAGAAAATTCATGACTGCCAATATCGGTACATCCACCGGAAACGGTAGTAGCCCTTGTATTTCCGTTATAATCTGTATTATTCCCGGCAATCTGCATTCCCTTACCTGAAACGATCCAAGCTTCCCAGTTTCCTGTTTTAATATTCAGATTACCTGATGAAATACTGTTGAATAAATTATCCGGAGCAATATCTGATGAGGTAGTACTCCATGTATGTTTATCACCTAAAGATGAATCGCGCCATTGGTAAATTGTCTGATCACTTGAACCCCAAATGGCTATTCTTGAAGAACTGGAAGATACATAAACATTATAATCAGCAGATGTGTTTGTCCAGTTAAGTATTCCTACTTCATTTCCGATAGCATAGTGACCGCCAGAACCACCGGTTCTGCCATTGAAAAACAGATTATTTCTTAATGATGCATTGGTTGCCCATGAAAGTAATGGTCTATCATAAGCAAACGAGTTAGCTGAGCCGCTTGATGCAGAACCGCCAACATAAACTGAGTTATAATAATACAAACAGGGGAATTCAGCCTCATCATGGATACCTTTAATTTCAACTCCATTTGTGGATGCATCTGTATAACTGTTGTTACTTCCTTTATCTACTGCAGTTTTATTTAACGGAGTATCTTTGAAAGATAATGAATTTAATTCATTAATATTATCAGTGCTTTGTGAAAACTCTGTATTTCTAGATACAGATTTATATTCTGTTTTGGAGGGATTGTTATTTGAAATATTATGAATATTATCTGTTAATTCACCATTTGTAATGGTTATCTGATTATTATAAAAATTCCAGCTTCCCCAAAAAGCATTAATACCCCAAATTTTAGCAGTTCCCGTAGTTGATGAATGATTTAAGTTATAGATACGATTGTTTTCAAAAGTACCTTTTGCAACATTGCTGTAGAATCCAAATCCAACAACATAAGAATCAGAATTACTTGTACCGTATAAACCGCTTATTGTATTGCCTGTAAAAGTTTGTGAAACAGAACTTGAACCGGTAAATAAACCAATTAAACTGGTATTATCAGGATATCTATCGTTTTGCGTGCTTGCACAATATAAATTACTTATTACATTATTAGTTACAGAAAGTGATGCAGTAGTACTTCTTGCCTGGTAAATACCTCTAATTCTAGAAGTTGTACTGTTTTCAGTAACAACCAGATTAGAAACTGTATTTCCAGAAATTGTCATTAATGAGCCGGATATCTGGCTGTGTATTCCTGTTAACTGAAAATCAAATGTATTTGATGTTTGCTGAATGCTGTTTGGAGTACTTGTACTGCCAACAGTATTGTTGCTAATAAATACTCCAGTAGAAGGAGAACCGGTATAATAAATACATTCTAATCTTATCATTTCAGTATTGGAACCGCCTATACTTATTGAACCGATAGTATTATTTTTAATATCACCTCTAGAACCATTATGAATTCCCCTATTAATAATATTTGTAGCTGTACCATCGTAAGATAAAGAAATATTGCCTGTACCTGTACTGCTGCCAATTGTATTACCTGCATTAGAACCAACATTAACCAAACCTGATTCAATAATTATCCCTGCAAAATATCCAACAGCCGAGCTTGATGGTCTTGAAGTAAAATCTAAATTTTGCATATAGTTACCATCAATATTGGATGCTGTTGAAGTTCCGGCAGATTGAAATCTCATAAAATAAAGTACATTTGAGCGGTTACCTGTTACAGTCCATGGAGTTCCTCCGCAGTTTGGTGCTGTTCCTCCTAAATAATTATTTGAAACAGTAATGTTATTTGCAACTGATGTATTTACATAAATTAAATACCAATAAGTAGCTGATGCAGGGTTTCTGGTTGCTGTTTGGTAAATGCTGTTGCCTGTTATAGTGAAATCAGTACTTCCGTTCATTAACTTAATTGCCGTGCATAACTCTCCGCTTCTATACACATCAATAATCTCATTATTTAAAATAGAAATTCCGCTGTTATAACGAGCTGATGTAGAAGTTGTTCCGTAAGAAACAATTGCATTTTGCAACGTACCGCCTGAATAATCCTGCATAGTACAATATGAAATTGTATTGTTATCGTTACCTGTTGTTCCGGTAGTTGTAGCAAAATCAATTATTCCGCTATTAGCATTTACCCTCATACCATCAACTCTGCAGTAAGTAATAGTGTTATTGGATGCATCATTAATAAATCTAAAAGTTGAACCGCCGGTTGATGTATTGGCAAACCTTAAATATCTGCCTGAACCGTTATATCTGCCGTCAATTGTTAAGTTATCAGCTCCATCCAGATTAATCATAGCGGTTGTAACCGAGCCGGAAATTGTTTTTAAGGCTGTATTTGAAGGTCTTATAGTAATTGTATAATTTCCAGCCCATTGATTTAGAGAAACGGCTCCGTTTTCAGTTATGCCGGAAGTGATATAAAGAGTAACATTACCGCTTAAACCCCTTGAATTTACCTCGTGAAAAAACCCTGCTGAAGTGTTTGCAGTTAATGATGTAAAAGTTTGTCCTGACCCGCAATTATAAGAACCATTTAATGGCTGAGCAAATTGTTCTTTTGCTCCCGCAATAATTATGAATATTGTTAGTAAAATTATAAATCTGTAAATCATAAACCCTCCGTTAGTGTTACTTTATCCCCTTGATAAATTTAACTGAATTAATTAACTATTACCACCAAATTTAATTAACCAAATGACATTACGTAATACCGTAAACCGTGTAGTATCTCCATTAATTCTTTAAATTAAATAACTTCTTTTAATTTTTTTATTTTTTATAAAATAAATCATGAATTTAGATTTTTAGTAATATGTTGAAGAATATTCAAAATTTGACTAATATTGTAATATGGAACTAATAAAATTTGTTAGCAATTAATCTATAATAGTGCTAAAAATGGAAGAGCTAAGCAACAGAGAAAAAGTTATTTTAAGATGTATTATTGAGGAATACGTTAATTCTGCCAATCCGGTAGGCTCAAGGTTTCTTTCTAAAAATGCAAAGTTAGATCTATCACCTGCATCAATCCGAAATGTAATGAGCGATCTTGAGGAGCTTAATTTTCTAACTCATAACCACACTTCCGGAGGCAGGGTACCAACCGATAAAGGATACAGGTATTTTGTAAATGAACTGATGGATATTGAACCGTTAGTTCAAAACGAGCAGGAAATATTATCCACTCAGCTTAAAGATACTGATCAAATAAAAGATGAAATTTATAAGGAAGTTTCCAAAATTCTTGGTAAACTTTCAAAAGAAATAAGTATAGTATCACAGCCATATCTTTCACAGGGTATATTTGAAAAAATAGAGCTCATCAATCTATCTTCAACAAAGCTTCTTGTAGTAGTTTCAATTCAAGCGGGATTAGTTAGAACTTTATTGTTTGATATAGACTCCGGAATTTCCAGAGACAGAATAGAACGAATTACAGTAATATTAAACGAAAAGCTCAGCGGGCTTTCATTAAATGAGATTCGAAGTACTTTTAAAGAGCGGGTAAAAGATTTACAGCATGAATCAAAAGAAATTATTAAAGTTTTTATTGATTCAATAGATAAAATATTTAATGAAGAACGCGAAGGGATGACCCTTTATTTTGGCGGAACTGCTGAAATACTTTCGCAGCCGGAGTTTGTTGACAGAGAAAATTACCGCAATATTATTGAACTTACTGATGAAAAAAATATTGTAGTACATGTTTTAAATAATATGCCCGCTGATGAAAGCGGAATTTCAATTTCTATTGGTTCTGAAAATCAAGATGAAAAGCTAAAAAATTTCAGCGTGGTTTCATCGGAGTATAACATTGGAAACGTGAAAGGAAGAATAGCACTTATTGGACCCAAAAGAATGAATTATTCAAAAATGGTTTCAATGCTTGAGTTTACTTCAAAAATTATTACAGAAAAGCATTAATTAAAACCTGATTATTTTAGAAAATGAAAAGCAGAAAAGAGAAAACAAACAATTTGAATGAAACAGAAATAAAAATTAACGGATCATCAGAAAATACTGAAGAAATTACCGATAAAAATGAAAATATCAGTAAATCAGCTGAGGGAGCTAAAATAAAAGAGCTGGAGGCAGAAATTTTAAAGTATAAAGACCTGTACTTAAGAACTGCTGCTGAATTTGAAAATTATAAAAGAAGAACAGATTCTGAAAGGGTTGAGTTTTATGCATATGCAGGGGAAAAAGTTCTAACTGATATGCTTGGAGTGCTTGATGATTTTGACAGAATATTAGAATCTTTTGAGAAAGATCATGATAAAGATGCATTAAAAAAAGGGATTGATATTGTAAATGAGAAATTCAGAAAAGTTCTTAGCAAGCATGGATTAAAAGTAATGGATACAGACGGTAAAAAGTTTGATGTAAATCTGCATGAGGCAATAATGCAGCAGCCCGATGAAAATAAAGAACCTGAAACTATATTAGCCACATCAGAAAAAGGTTATTTTTTAAAAGATAAAGTTTTAAGACATGCAAAAGTTGTTGTTTCATCAAAACCTGATTTACTTATATAAAAAGAACAAAGAATAAATGTCAAACAAAAGAGACTATTACGAAATACTTGAAATAAGCAAACAGGCATCTGATACAGAGATAAAAGCAGCATACCGCAAAATGGCAATGAAATACCATCCGGATAGAAATCAAGGAAATAAGGAAGCTGAAGATAAATTTAAAGAAGCAGCCGAAGCTTATGAAATTTTAAGCGACCCAAATAAAAAAGCCAGATATGACCAGTTTGGACATGCTGGAATGAGAGGTACGGGATTTGATCAGGGATTTGGAAATGTAAATGATATATTTTCTCATTTCAGTGATATATTTGGAGGCGGAAGTATATTTGATGAGATATTTGGTTCAGGCGGAAGCAGAAGACACAGCACAAGACACAATCAACAAGGGATACAGGGTAATGATCTTAAGGTAAATTTAAGGCTTACACTTGAAGAAATATCCGATGGTACAGAAAAGACAATAAAAGTTAAACGATACGAAAAATGTAAAACATGTTCAGGCAGCGGAGCAAAAAATTCTTCTTCTGCTGCGGTATGCAGTACATGCAATGGAAGCGGAGAAATTAGAAATGTTTCACGCTCTATGTTTGGTCAGTTTGTTAATATTCAGGTTTGCCATACATGTAACGGAGAGGGCAGAGTTATTAAAGATAAGTGCCCGGTGTGCAGCGGAGAAGGAAGGGAAAAGAAAGAATCTGTAATTAAAGTTAATATTCCCGCCGGAGTTTCTTCGGGCAATTATATTCCTTTAAGAGGTGAAGGTGATGCGGGCATTAGAGGAGGTCATAATGGCGACTTGATTGTTTTGATTGAGGAAATTACACACAAATATTTTCTGCGTGATCAGGATGATATTCATTACGAACATACTATCAGTATTCCCCAGGCGGTTTTAGGTACCGAAGAAGAAATACCCGTTTTAGGCGGCACAGTAATGTTAAAGATAGATGCAGGAACTCAGCCCGGTAAAATTTTAAGACTTAGAGATAAAGGAATTAAGCATCTTAATCACAATGGAAGAGGTGATCAGCTGGTTCATATTAATATTCACATACCAACAAAACTTTCAGGGAAAGAAAAAGAGATATTTAAAGAACTATTACATTCAGAGCACTTTAAAGCTAAAAACAAAGATGGAAACACAGGATCAAAAAGTTTTTTTGGTAAAGTAAAAGATTCATTCAGCTGATAATATAAAAATACCCTTTTGAAAAAATTAATCACAAAAATTGGATTAACTACAAAAGAACTTTGGCTTGCTGCTTTTTTGATTATTACATTTGCTGCGGGTTTGATAATCAAATATTCGGGATTTAAAAAGCCTGAAGAATTTGACTACATTAAAACAGATAAAAATTTTGAGAAAAAAGTTACAGATATTTTTAGCAGCTTAAAAGAAAAATCACAGGATAGCTTACAAAAGCTAAGGGCAAAAGAACTTATGCTCATGGCAGATAGCATAGGGGCAGTTATTGATAACAAAAATATTTCAACAAGCAATATTAAGCCCGGAACTGTAATTAATATTAATACTGCCGGAGCTGAAGAACTTTCAACACTTCCCGGAATTGGTGAAGTTACAGCTGCCAATATAATTGAATACCGAGAAAGCAGAGGTGGATTTAAGGTACCTGAAGATTTGATGAAAATAAAAGGAATAGGCGAAAAAAAGTTCGGAAAAATTAAAGAATTTATTTCAGTAAAATGAAAATTACAAGGATAAGTAAATTTTTATATATTTTTAAATTGATTGAGGATTTTATTAGAGTTAATTTTGCAATAAAATAAAATATAAATTTGAACAGAGTATTAGGTATAGGATTTTCAGGAAACAGAATTTATTTTACTGAGCTATTGGGTACTGCAGATGCATACAGAGCAGAAAATATTGAACAGGTTAAAGTTGATTTTGATTTTGAAGAAGATTTAGGAAAATTTAAAAGCAGCCAAAAAGATCTTACAAATATTTCCAGTGAAATTATTACATATATCAACAAGCATAATTCCGGTTTCAATAAAGCCGGTATAACAATAAGTTCATCACAGGCATTTACCCTTATACTTCCGGTAGATTTTTCAGAAGGCAGACAGTCAATAAATTCAAAAATTTACTGGGAACTTTCAAATTACTTTCCCGATAACTATAATGATTTTTTAATAAATACATACAGACTTGGTAATGTGCTTCCCTGTAAAAACTCAGATGATTTTCTGGTAATTGCCGTTCCCAAAAATACGGTTGAATTTGTAAAAAGAATCTTTAAGATATGCTCGCTTGAACTTAGTGTTATTGATATAGATCATTTTTCAGCTGAAACAATACTGCGCCAAAATTACTCCGGTATTATGGCAGGCAAGAATATTTTACTTGTTGGTATAAAAAAGGGGAGGATAGATTACGGAATTATTGAAAATAAAAGATATAAATATTTTCAGCATTCCAGATATTATAATAATACAGAATTTAATTTGAATATTACACGAAAGATTCAAACAATCATAAACCGTCCTTTTCAGTCTAAAATAAATGCAATATTTTTATACGGTGACGAAATTAAAGAAGATACAGTTGAAACTCTTTGCAGGCTGCCTGTAGAAGAAGTAAAAGTACTTGATCCGTTTGATGGAATAAATGCCACAGAGGCATTTTTAAAAAATGAGAATTTAAGGAAAAATTCATACTGTTACAGTTCATCAGGCGGTATAGCATTACGTTTGTTAACTGCGTAAAAAACAATTTACAAAATGAGAATTATCAGCGGTAAATTCAGATCAAGAAGTGTATATACAACTCACGAAAAGAATAACTGCCTTAAGGGTAATTTATCAGGATTTAGACCAACTACAGACCGTGCAAAAGAAACCCTGTTTAATGTGCTTAACAATCTGATTGATTTTGAAAGCACAGTTTGCCTTGATTTGTTTGCCGGTTCAGGGGCAATTGCATTTGAGTTTTTAAGCCGCGGTGCTCTAAGGTGTGACCTTGTAGAAAATTCAGCAAAGCAGATAAATTCTATCAGAAAAACAGCTAAAGAGCTTGAATGCAATGAGCAAATCAGAATTTATGAAAGCAATGTCATGGCATTTCTTGGAAGCTGCGGGGATTATTATGATATTATTTTTGCAGATCCGCCCTATATTTATGAATATTACCCCGAGCTGATAAATGAAATATTTAAATTAGAGTTCAGTATATTTATACTTGAACACACTCAAACAACAGCCGTTCCGCACAAGCTGAATGGATTTGAGGTGTTAAACAAAAAGGCGGGTATTACAAATTTTACAATTTTCAACAGACTTTAAAAATTATAAAATTATATGTCAAAAATTACTGCAATATATCCGGGAACATTTGACCCGCTGACCTACGGTCATATAGATATTATTGAAAGAGCATCCCCGCTTTTTGATAAACTGATTGTTGCAGCAGCAGTAAACAGCTCTAAAACTACTTTGCTTAACATTGAAGAACGGCTTGAAATAATTAATGTAAGTATAATAGAATATAATAACTGCAATGCTGAGAGCTTTGAAGGTTTATTGACGGATTTTGCAGTTAAACAAAATGCAGGATGTATAATAAGAGGTTTAAGAACGGTTTCTGATTTTGAATATGAATATCAAATGGCATTAATGAACAGGAAGATATTGCCGGATATTGAAACTTTATTTTTAATGCCATCAGAAAAATTTTCATATATCAGTTCAACACTTGTAAGAGAAATTGCTAAATTTGGCGGTGATGTTAAAGAATTTATACCTCCTTTAGCACAAAAGCTTGTAAATGCTAAGTTCAGGTAAGAAAATATATATAAACCTTTTTAACTATAAATTATTTTTAAAAAACTCTGTTAATATCCTTATAACTTCATCAAAATATTTATTTGATCTGTTAAACGGGTGCACAGTACCAAAAGTATGACCTGTATTTTCAATTATTTTGAGCATTGGTTTTGCACAGGAAACTGATTTGATGTTTGCTGCTGAAAATATTTTTTCAGCATCAGCTGAATTTACTGCCAGGTCTTCTTTACCGTGAATAATTAAAAAAGGTATTTGTAAACTTTTAGCTGCATTTAAAATATTAAGCCGCGAACTATTTTTTTCTATATCTTCAAGTAAGGTTAAATTAAGCCGCATCATTTGATTTGTGCGGGTGTTTGGAATTTCTAAATATCCCTTTTCTTTCCATTTTTTAATTTGGTAGTCAGTGTATCTCATAAAATCAGATACAGCAGCAAGTGATGCAAGAGCTTTAATTTCCGGATTTTCATAAGCCGCAATAATTGATAAACCTCCGCCACGTGAATGACCAATTAATCCAATTCTGTTTATATCTATATTATACTTTACTGCAATATTTGGGATATATTTAATAACGGCATTAAGATCTTCTAATTCTATGGTATGAGTATTTTCAGCAAACAAGTCTAAGCGGGTAAACTCTAAAGGTTGTTTAGCATTAACACCATTATGGCTGAAATTAAAACTTAAAACATTAAAGCCGGAATTTGCGAGAATAGTACATAGAAAGGGAAAACCACCCCAGTCTTTAAATCCTTTAAAACCATGAGCAAATATTAAAACGGGGGATTTTTTTGAGATATTATTTATTGAATTTGTTTGGACTTTATATAAAGAAGAATCAATAATTCTATTATTTGCAGAAATAGTAAAATTTTCAGGTGTTTTCATTGAAATTTTAATAATAAATTTAATGAATAAGGGCTATAAGTGTGCAAAAATACAAAAATATTATAAAAATTGCAATAACCATAATATATTATTTTAAAAAAAATTCACTTGACATATAATACAAATTTTAATATTATGCACTATTCAATTAACTATTTTTAAACAAAATTTAAAAAACATGAAGAAATTCTTTTCGCTTTTTTTGGCTGTTATTGCTTTTGCAGCAGTAACGCATGCACAGGATGCTCCTAATTCTGTTGGACCTGCTCCATTGCAGACAGTTCAGGCACCAATTAATAATGATATGGATGCATCAATTGGCAAAAGATATTTTTCACAAATATCTTCTTCACCGACCTTTCAGTTCGGTAAAGCATTTACAGAATCATGTACTATAACAAATATTGGTGCAGCTTTTACAATAACATTTCCCGGCGGTTTGATGTACAGAAATGGTATTGTATATACCTGGAACCAGTCTTCACCTTTTCAGTTATGGTCAATTGATACTGTAACAGGTACACATACACTTGTATTTAATATGACAGGTGTACCTTCGGCAAACTTCACTGGTATGTGCTGGGATGGAACAACCGTTTATGGTCTTTCAACAAGTGTTACCAACTCACAGATCTTCACAATTAACATGACAACCGGTGTTTGCACACCAATTGGAACACCACAGGCATCATGCGCAGGCGGTATTACATTACTTGGACGTACAGGCGCTAACTACAGTTTATTTGCACTTGATATAGTTGCAGATAACCTGTATAAGTTTAACAAAACAACCGGTGTTGCAACACTTGTTGGACCGCTAGGTCAAAATATTAACTTTGGTCAGGATGGATCGGTTGATAACAGCGATAACACATTTTACGGAATGGTATATACAACCGCACCTGAATTGAGGAAAGTTGATACAGCAACAGGTACTTTAGGCGCGGTACTTTGCACTTACTTAAATCAGGCAACCGGTATGGCAGTATTACCACCTTCAGGCGGCGGCGGCGGACCACAGACAACAATCTGCAGAAATGGTCTTAATATAACAATACCCGATAATACAACAATATTTGATTCTGTAAACGTTGTTCTTGGCAACGGATGTACAATTACAGATGTTAATGTTAGAATTGATACCGTAA
>JADZAP010000019.1 GCA_020852705.1 Ignavibacteria bacterium
ACCTCAACTTTACACCTCACCCCCTAACCCCCTCTCCTGTGAGGAGAGGGGGAGAAAGTTTGTAGAGATGGCACGCCCTCTCCGTTCAGGAGAGGGAGACGGTGGATGAGGCACTCAATATCTTTTTCAACTCTCCCCCCTAACCCCGTCTCCTGTGAACTTTGCATAGGCAGTCCTTTACAAGACACGCAGAGGAGAGGGGAACAAAGTTTGCAGATATGGCACTCCCTCTCCTTTCAGGAGAGGGAGACGGTGGGTGAGGTAATCAATATCTTTTTTACCTCTCCCCCATTCTATTGAAGGGGGGACTAAGGGGAATTAGAATTTGCTTACTTTGTATAATACCTGTTCAATAATGATTTTGTATTTTTGATAGATGTGCAAATCATATATTTTTCCATAATCTTCATAACTTTCAACTTTCCTTAATTTTCCGTAAATTTGTATTCTTCTATGGAAATTAATCCCCAAAAATCATTAAAATTGAACATTTTTAATACATTTTTGAAAGTTTCATAACGAATTTTGAAAAATTAATATATATAATAGTACAACAAGGAGTTATAAAATTAAATGAAAAGAATCGGAATATTATTTGGGCAGGAAAATACTTTTCCCCAGGCGTTTATTGATAGAATAAACCAAAAAGCACGTGAAATGAATGCTGAAATTACTGCTGAACCTGTTAAGATAGATAAAGTAGTTCAGGGTGAACCTTTAAAATATCATGTTATAATTGATAGAATTTCACAGGACGTACCCTTTTACCGTGCATTTTTAAAAAATGCTGCATCAAGCGGAACAGCGGTTATAAATAATCCGTTTTGGTGGAGCTCTGATGAGAAATTCTTCAACAATGCTTTAATGACAAAAATCGGTGTCCCTGTTCCCAAAACAGTACTGCTTCCTTCAAATCAGCTACCAGCTGATACAAACCAGAATTCATTCCGCAATCTTGCATTTCCATTGGATTGGGAAGGAATATTCAGCTACATTGGTTTCCCCGCATACTTTAAACCGCATGCCGGAGGCGGATGGAAAAGCGTTTATAAATGCTCAACCCCGGAAGAGCTGTTTAATAATTATAACGAAACGAATCAGCTTGTTATGATGCTTCAGGAAGAAATTAAATTTGAAGAATATTACAGATGCTACTGTATTGATAGACAGGATGTTTGGGTAATGCCGTATGAACCTCGCAACCCGTTCCATTTAAGATATTTAAGGGATACAACTGTTGCCCCCGAAAAAAATAAATTCCTAACCGATGTAGTTTTAAAAATAAACCGTGCACTTGGTTATGATTTTAATACTGTTGAGCTTGCTCTAAGAGATGGAGTACCTTATGCAATTGATTTCTGCAATCCTGCACCGGATGCTGATGTTAATTCCGTTGGCGAAGCAAACTTTGAGTGGATTGTAGAAGCTGCAGCTAATATGGCTATTCGCAGAGCTTTAAATCACCGCGAGGGACTTAATAATTTAACATGGGGTGATTTTATTTATGCCTCTGCAAATAATGAACCGGTTACCGAAGGTGCTTACGATGCTTCGGTAAAAAAAAAGCCCATTAATAAGATAAGAACAAAAAAACCGGCTAAAAAAGCTGCAACAAAAAATGAATCAGTAAAAAACCAATCAGTTGAAGTTATGCCTGAAAAGAAATCAAAAAAAAGTAAGGCAGCATAAATTATATTAATTTGTAGGTAACCTCAACTTTACAAGTCAAGCCCCTCCGTAGGAAACCTTCGGACTAGCCCTCTTCTAAGAGGCGAGGAGAGTTAGGTTTAAACAGATTGATTTAATTTTCAGAATTTTGCTATATATTGCTTTATTAATTATAAATATATAGATTGTAATAAAATAATTTATGGATAAGCATATTTTTACATTAGGCGTAGAAGAAGAATTCATGCTGGTTGACCCCGAAACCCGCGCTCTAGTTTCGCACATGCAGCAGATTGTTGATACAGGAAAGGTTTTCCTTAAAGAGCAGATTAAGCCTGAAATGCACGCTTCAGTTGTTGAAGTGGGTACAAAAGTATGCCGTGATATTAATGAAACCAGAGATGAAGTTACGGGTCTTCGCTCTAAACTTGCAGCACTTGCCAAAGAAGCCGGTTTTCGTATAGCCGCTGCCGGCACACATCCTTTCACACACTGGAATGAAGTTTCAATTACAGATCACCCCAGATATAAAGAAATTGTTAATGAAATGCAGGAAGCAGCACGTGCTAATCTGATATTTGGCTTGCATGTTCATGTAGGTTTACCAAGCCGTGAGGTTGGAATTCAGATTATGAATGCTGTCAGATACTTTATACCCCATATATTTGCTCTTTCAACTAATTCACCTTTCTGGCTTGGAAGAAATACCGGTTTCAAATCATACAGGGTAAAAGTATTTGATAAATTTCCAAGAACCGGTATTCCTGATTATTATGATTCAGTTACTGAATTTGATAACTATGTTAATTTGCTTATCAAAACCAATTGTATTGATAACGGTAAAAAGATATGGTATGATATAAGACTGCATCCGTATTTTAATACATTAGAGTTCCGCATGTGCGATATTCCGATGCGTGTTGATGAAACAATTTGCCTTGCTGCAATTATGCAGGCAGTGGTTGTTAAGCTGTACAAACTTATGAGGCAAAACCTTGGATTTAGAATTTACCGCAGAGCCCTGATAAATGAAAATAAATGGCGTGCTGCAAGATACGGCACCGAAGGCAAGCTTATTGATTTTGGCAAACAGGAAGAGGTTGATTTCAAAATTCTTGCAATGGAATTAATTTCATTTATTAGTGATGTAGTTGATGATCTAGGCAGCTGGGATGAAGTTAATTATATTTTGCAGATTCTGCAGAACGGAACCGGTGCCGATAGACAAATTGCAAAATGGGACGGCACAAAGGAAGGCTTTAAAAAAGTTGTTGACTATATTATAGATGAAACTCATATTGGACTTAAATAGTTTTTATTTTCAATTTTTTAATTATATAATTTAAAAAACTAAATTTTACTTTATGGAATTGATGCATACTATCACAGATTTTGACAAAGAGCTTTCAGAAGGTGCATATAACGCAATAAATGTTTGTTTAAGGTTAAAACCTTCTGAAAGAATTACAATCATAACCGATAATGAATCCATTGAAATTGCCTCATCACTTATAGCAGAAATTAAAAAAGTAGGGTCTGAATTCAGTCTCTTTGTTATTGAAGATTATGCTCCGCGCCCCCTTAAAAATATGCCTCAGCCAATACTTGATGACCTGGCTAAAAGTCAGGTTTCCATATTCTGTGCGGTTGCACAAACCGGTGAGCTTCGCTCCAGAATAGATATGACCGAAGTTGTTGATGCTAATAAAATACGGCATGGACACATGGTAAATATAAGCAAACAAATAATGCTTGAAAGTATGCGGGCTGATTTTCTGAAAGTAGATGAAATATCTCAAAGACTAATTGAGAAGGCACGAAAAGCAAAAACTATAACTGTAAAAAGTGCCGCAGGTACTAATTTAGTTGCTTCGTTTACCCCAAAGTTAAAATGGATTAAAACCAGCGGAATAATTTCTGTGGATAAATGGGGAAATTTACCCGGTGGTGAAATTTTTACTTCACCCTATAATGTAAACGGTCTCTTTGTTGTTGATGGCGTTGTTGGTGACTATCTTTGTAAAAAATACGGTAACTTAAAAGAAACTCCGCTTAGCATTTGGATTAAAGATGCACGAATTACCAAAATGGAGTGTATAAACAAAGAGCTTCTTGAAGAGTTTACTGAATATACTATGACTGATGAAAACAGTAACCGCGTTGGCGAGTTTGCAATTGGAACTAATATTGCCTGTACTCATGTAATTGGCAATATTCTGCAGGATGAGAAATTGCCTACAGTTCATATTGCATTCGGTCATCCTTATTCTGCACATACCGGTGCTGATTGGCAGTCAACAACTCATATTGATTGTGTAAGTGTTGAGTGCAGTATATGGCTTGATGAAGAAATGGTTATGAAAGAGGGAAAGTTTTTAATTTAATTCAAAAAGTTGTAACTATGTTTTAAATTATTAATCTTTATGATATTCTGCAGTAAAACAAAAAAATGAAATACTATATTTTCTGTTGTTTAATAAGTTCAGTATTGATTTTTAACATTAACGGATGCAAAAAAGATGATACATCTGTTAATACAAATTCAAATAACCCCCCTTCTGTTCCGCAAAATCCAAACCCTCATGATAGTGCTTTAGGACTTGATGACAGCAGTAATGTATTATTAAGCTGGCAAAGCTCTGACCCGGACCTGAACGATACATGTAAATTTGATGTATATGTAGGCACATCACTGCCTTTAAGTGAAATACCAATATCGGCTAACTTAACAGCTGCCCAATATAATTTGGGTATGCTGCCATATCCAAATACAACATATTTCTGGAAGATAAAAGCTAAAGATAATCATGGCGCTGAATCAATTGGACCTATCTGGAGATTTACAATCAGAACCAGACCATAAAAAAATAAATTATTATAATGGTACCTGAAATCAGAAAAAAATTTAATGAAGAATTTACTCAAGAAAAGTATGAGGCATTTTTAAAAGATATTAATACAGCTTATAATTTTCCTGTTGAGTTCAGAATTGCTGAAACACCTATATTTATCGGCAAAGAATTTAAAAATGAAATCCTTAATGCTGTAGATATCATTACTTCATTTATAATGAGTAATGAATATAAACAGCTTTCATTAAACGCCATACCTAAAAGTATGGAAGTCCCTAATGACCCGGGGTATCCTGCAATGATGGCAATTGATTTTGCAATCTGTAAGGATGAAAATGGTAAGTTAATACCAAAGCTTATTGAGCTCCAGGGATTTTCTTCATTGTTCTTTTTTGAACTGCTTCAAAATATTATGTTCCGCAAGCATTTTTATATTGACCAGCGATATGGCGGTTTATTCAATATCCATAAGCCTGATGAGTATCTTGATATTTTAAAGCGTGTTGTTGTTGGTAATTCAAATCCTGAAAATGTAATACTGCTTGAAATTGAACCTGAAAAACAAAAAACACGTATTGATTTTGAGTGCTGCAATACATACATTGGTGTTAAGCCCGTTTGTCTTACTGAAATTATCAAAGATGGCAAAAACCTTTTTTATATCAATAACGGTAAAAAAACTAAGATAGAACGAATTTATAACCGCGTAATTTTTGATGAGCTTGATAGAAGAAAAGACCTGAATTTTAGCTTTAGGTTTCAGGATGAACTTAATGTTGAGTGGGTTCCGCACCCAAACTGGTTTTACCGCATAAGTAAATATTCGCTCCCTTTCCTAAAGAATAAATATGTACCTGAAACAAAATTTCTGTGCGATATTGAAACTTATCCGGATGATTTGGATAATTATGTTCTTAAACCTCTTTTTAGTTTTGCTGGAGTTGGTGTTGTTTTTGATGTAACAAAAGAAATTCTTGATGGAATAAAAAATCCTGAAAATTACATTCTGCAGAAAAAAATAAATTATGAGCCAGTGATTGAAACCCCTGAAGATCCTGCAAAAGCAGAACTTCGCCTGTTGTTTGTACATAACAATGGTAAGCCATATCTTGTCAATAATCTGGTGCGCTTAAGTAAAGGTAAAATGATGGGTGTTGATTTCAACAAAGAAAAATCATGGGTTGGCTCAAGTCTTGCTTATTTTGAACATTTGTAGATATGGAATTTATACTCTATTGAAGATTATTAATAGTTTTACTTAATTTTATTTTATATTATTTAAAACTTGTCATCCATAATCCCTGATTTTTAATTGTTAATTGCTTTCATTCCCCCACTAAATTTTTAAATTGTTTTTATTTAGATTGCTTGGTATTTTTGTGCTCTAAATTTTGTAAATTATAGATTATATGAGCCGAAAACTGCATTTATTTGTTTTTTTGTTGATATTTTGCGGTATTTTTAACAATTCTTATAGCCAATTTCTCCCGAGTTTTGCCTTTGCAGGCGGTGTAACCGCCGGATGGCATTTTAACCCTGTCAAAAATCTAAATATTGAACTTAAAAATGCAGGTTTTCCGGAATTTTCTGAAAATGGCTTTTTAACACTTGGCGGAGGGGGATTTATTGATCTTCCCATGAAAGATAATTTTCTTCGCATCGGCGGCTTTGGAAACGGATTTACTTCCAAAATTTCTAAACATGTTAATGATTCCTTAACCAAAGATGCCAATTATTCTTTAGGGCAGGGCGGCATTAGTGTTGAGTATGTTTTCCCGGTAAGTAAACTTTTTGATATTTCCTTTGGTACGCAGTTTTCTACTGGTACCTTAAAACTTGAGCTGTATCAGTATGGCAAAGATTTTGGTAATTACAGCAGTATCTTCGGTGAACTTCAAAATAATTCTTCAACAGAAAATATTTCACGGACTTTTAAGTCAAGGTTTTACACAATTCAGCCTATGGCTGGTGTTGGAATTATGCTTCGCAAGTTTATGTATCTTAAAATTGATTGCGGCTACCAGATTGGCGTACAGAATAAATGGCGTGTTGATAATGATGTTGAGGTGAAGGATTTTCCTAAAGGAATTGAAGCAAAAGGGCTTTTTGTTAATGTTGGTCTTAACTTCGGTTTATTTATTAGAGATTAAAATTATTTTTTGCGGATAATAGAACACATACGTTCCTGATTTCTGAAAGTATTCTGCCGAAATGGAGGAATAAGTTTATTAAGCTTGGAATTATATTATGAAAAAAATTCTTGTTACAGGCGGTGCAGGTTTTATTGGTACTAACTTTGTTTACTATATTACCGCAAAAGGTTATAACGCCGTTGTACTTGATAAATTAACTTATGCAGGGGGAAAAGATAACCTTGAACCTCTGATTGCTGAAGGCAAAGTTAAATTAATTCACGGTGATATTTGTGATGCAGATATTGTAAAAAGTTCACTAAACGGTGTTGAGGAAGTAATTCACTTTGCTGCGGAAAGCCATAACACTCGCAGTGAAACTGACCCTGACCTTTTTTACCGCACAAATGTTGAAGGCACCCGCAATATGCTTGAAGAATCATTCAGGGCAGGTGTAAAAAAATTCATACATATTTCAACAGATGAAGTTTACGGCTCTATTGTAAACGGTTATTTTGCAGAAGATGATAAAAAACAAGGTGATAGTCAGGCTACTTCTGCATACTCTAAATCTAAATCACAGGCTGATGATATTGCAATGGAGTTTGGTAAAAACTATCCGGTAATTGTGCTTAGACCAACTAACAATTTCGGTCCATGGCAGTATCCCGAAAAAGCTTTGCCCAGATGGATCTCAAATATTCTGCTTGGAGATAAAATTCCATTATGGGGAGAAGGCTTGCAGGTGCGTGATTGGCTTTTTGCTCCGCTCACTGCTGAGTGCCTTGAGTTTCTGCTGCAAAAAGGCGTGCCCGGAAATGCTTATAATGTTGCCGCTAACCATAATCCTGAAATCACAAATAAAACTGCTGCCCAGTGGCTTTGTAAAATACTTGGAGTAAGCATTGAGGAATATATTGAATATATACCTGACCCAAGACCAAACCATGATTTTCGCTATGCATTAAATGTTCAAAAACTTACAAAACTGGGTTTTAAACCGGCAAATGACCCTTTTAAGCAGTTCGAAGATACAGTTGAGTGGTATCAGCAAAATGAACAGTGGTGGAAAAAACGCAAAGATGAAGCTGAAAGTATTTACAAATAAAATTTTTATATCTGCAAAACATTATTGATTAATTATTTCATTATTACATCTAAAAAGGAAGAACCAGCAAATGAGTGAAGTATTAAGAGAAAAAATTAAACAGAAAAAAGCAAAAATCGGAATTATCGGATTGGGATATGTTGGATTACCTCTAGCAATAGAATTTGCCAGAAAAGGATACAATGTTCACGGAATTGATATTGATTTAAATAAGATCAAGTTGATTCAGCAAAAAAAGAATTATATTAAAGATGTTCTTAATAAAGATTTTCTTTATGCTATTAACAATAAACTTTTTACAGCATCAAATACTTATGATAAAATAAGTAATCAGGAAATTATATTTATTTGCGTTCCAACACCAGTTACAGAAAATAAGACTCCTGATATTTCACATATTATGAATTCAGCAGGAGAAATCTTTAAAAGAATGAAACGCCATTTACTGGTGGTTTTAAAGAGCACAACTTTTCCGGGAACTACTGAAGATTACATTCAGCCATTATTTGAATCAAAAGGGTGGAAAGTTGGAAAAGATTTTTATCTTTCCTTTTCACCTGAACGGGTTGACCCGGGCAATAAAATGTATAACACTGGTAATACTCCAATTGTTGTTGGAGGGGTTACAAAAAAATGTCATGAACTTTCAGTTATGATTATGCAGGAAGTTTCTACTAAAGTTCATCAGGTATCTTCACCACGTGCTGCAGAAATGGAAAAGCTGCTTGAAAATATTTTCCGAAGTGTGAATATTGCTTTAGTTAATGAGTTGGCAAGACTTTGTGACAGAATGGGTAATGTTAATATTTGGGAGGTAATTGAAGCAGCCTCAACCAAGCCTTTTGGCTATATGCCTTTTTACCCGGGTCCGGGGATTGGCGGTCATTGCATACAAATTGACCCCTATTACCTTGACTGGGCTGCTAAAAAATATGATTTCCATACTAAATTTGTTGAACTTGCCGCTGAGTCAAATGAAGAAATGCCTTACTATGTAAAAGATATGGTTATGCGCGAGTTAGCAAACTGTTCTGTAAAAGCTAGCGATGCAAATGTACTTATTTTAGGAACAACATTTAAACGTGATGTTGATGACCCCAGAAACTCTCCGGCAATTAAAGTTATAGAATCTCTGCATAAAGAAGGTATTGGTAATTTGAATTTCCATGATCCTTATATGAGAAATATTCGGCTAATGGATAAGATATTTCGCGTGCAGGAGCTAAATGAAAAACTTTTAAAAGATGCAGATGTTACAGTAATTATTACTGATCATTCAACTTATGATTATGAATGGATATTTACTTACAGTAAAAGAATTATAGATACCAGAAATGCTGCCAGAAAAATTAGAAATAACAGAGAAAAGATTTCACTGCTTGGAGCATTAAATCATAAGATAAGCTAGATATATCTGCTAAGCTTGAAAAGAAAAAAAAAGATAATTTCAGTTGTAGGAGCAAGACCTAATTTTATGAAACTTGCTCCTATTGAGTTGGAGCTTCAAAAACACAAAAACCTTTTCACCCATTTAATTGTTCACACAGGTCAGCATTATGACTACAGACTCTCCAGTATATTTTTCAGAGATCTTAACTTGCCTCAACCGCATATCTTTCTCGGTGCAGGCTCGGGTACACATGCCGAGCAGACCGCAAAGATAATGACTGAGTTTGAAAATGTTGTACTTAAGGAAAAACCTGATCTGGTAATTGTTTTCGGTGATATTAATTCAACAATTGCGTGTGCATTGGTTTGTTCGAAAATTCATTATAATAGCGGGACTTTACCGCTTGCTCATGTTGAAGCGGGATTGAGAAGTTTTGACAGAACAATGCCCGAAGAAATTAACCGTATTGTGACTGATTCACTTTCTGAAATACTGTTTATTACTGAACCGGTTGGAGTTAAAAATCTTTTAGCAGAAGGTATAGATAAAAAAAAGATGTACCTTGTGGGCGATACTATGATTGATTCACTTATATATTACCGCAGCAAATTTGAAAGTTCTAAAATATTAAATAAACTTGGTTTAAATAAACAAAATTATTTAATTTCTACCATTCACCGCCCTGTAAATGTTGATAACAAAAATAATTTTAATAAAATTATTTCAATTTTAAACTCAACAGCCAAAACTGCCCAAAATTATAATCCTGATACAAAGATTGTTCTGCCTATACATCCCCGTACTTTAAAAATGGCTGAAAAGTTTTCATTATTAAAAAAACTTAAAGGAATTAAGAATTTAATAACTGTTGAACCCCTTGGATATACTGATTTTATTAAATTGTTAATGGATTCAATTCTTGTAATTACGGACTCAGGCGGAATACAGGAGGAAGCAACTTTTTTGAAAATTCCCTGTTTAACATTACGTAACACATTTGAACGTCAAGATACGATTAATTTAGGTACAAATAGCTTATGCGGTTTGGATGAACGGATTGTAATTAATAAATTGACAGAGATTTACAAAGGAAAATATAAAAAAGGTAAAATTCCGCAACTGATGGATGGTAAAGCTTCTCGTAGGATTGTTAATGTTTTAAAAAATGCCTTATAATAGCTAAATTTCCCAATTAAATTTATTTATTTATAATATTTATTGTATTTTCTATAGTTTAAAAAAGAATTAACTTTAAGTTATGGAAAGTTAGATTTATAGGTTTGTTAGTAAGCTAAGTTTAATAAAACCAAAGTTTTTGGGCAAAAAAAAGTATTATTTCTTTTCGGATGTTCATCTTGGTTTCCTAGATTTTGCCAATGAGAAGGTAAAAGAGAGGAAACTTGTCAAATTTCTTGATAGTATAAGCAATGATGCCCAAAAGATTTATATTGTCGGTGATCTTTTTGATTGCTGGATAGAATACCGTAAAGCTGTACCAAAAGGGTATTACCGCACTTTAGCAAAACTGAATGAAATTGTGGAAAACGGTATTGAGGTAAATTTCTTTTCAGGTAACCATGATTTCTGGGTAAATACTTATTTAAGGGATGATGTTGGGTTAAAATTATACCCCGATTTTTTGGATACAATTCTTGATGGTAAACGATTTTTTATTACTCATGGAGATGGTCTTTCTAAAAGTGATACTGGATATAAAATACTTAAAAAAATATTAAGAAATCCTGTTAACCAGTTTTTATATTCTCTTGTGCATCCTGATATTGGTCTATGGCTTGCACAGGGTTCATCCAAAAAATCACGATTGCATACTGATGATAGAGCCCGCGAAGCTGAAACATACAGCGAAAATACAAACTTAAATACTCACGGTGCAAGCGGTATGCGCCAATTTGCTGAACATAAAATTGGTGAAGGATTTGATTTTGTTGTGATGGGACATTTGCATAAACCTCAGTTTGTTGAACTTTTTAATGGAAGCAGAAAAGGTTTTTATATTACACTTGGTGACTGGATAAGCAATTGCACTTTCGGAGAGTATTCTGATGGTGTTTTTCAATTACAAAAGTTTAACAGTAAAGAAAACTCACAATTAATTAAAGTAATTAAAGAATAGAATATTAAAGATGTTTGGAAATAATAAAAAGAACGTAAATAATGCTAAAAATATAGAACGCGAAGAGTACTTTAATAACAGGGAGTACAGGCGGAAGATGATGAATAAAAAGAAAAAATCTTCTACCCGCAAACTAAGCATTTTTGCACTTCTGCTTATTATTTTTTTAATCGGAGTAATTGCTTATGGTGCCTATCTTTTTCAGGGATTGCCATCACTTGCAAGTCTTGAAAATCCTAAAACAGATCTTGCAACAAAAATTTATTCCGAAGATGGCGAGCTTATTGATAAACTCTTTATTGAAAACCGAACAGTTGTTTCGCTTGAGGCTATTCCAAAAGACCTGATTAATGCTTTAATTGCCACTGAAGACAGGAAATTTTTTAACCACTGGGGTATTGATCTTGACCGTATTGTAAAGGCAATGATTAAAAACATTACAAGTTTTTCTATTAAAGAAGGTGCAAGTACAATAACTCAGCAGCTTGCAAGAAATCTATACCGTGATGAGATTGGGCAGGCAATTTCTTTAACACGTAAACTGCGTGAAGCAATTACTGCTGTTCAAATTGAAAAAACCTACACAAAAGAAGAAATTTTGCTTTTATATCTTAACCAGGTTTATTTTGGCAGAGGAGCATACGGAGTTGAAGCTGCATCTAAAACCTTTTTCGATAAATCCGTTACTGATCTTACTCTTGATGAGTGCGCTATGTTAATAGGTATGGTAAAAAATCCTTCAGGATATTATGACCCTTTAGAGCATCCCGAAAATTGCCTTGAAAGGCGTAATCTAGTCCTTAAAAATATGCAGGATGAAGGTTATATTTCCAAAGAAGTATTTGAACTTGCTAAAAATGATCCTATTAAAGCTCAGCCTAAAACAATTTCAAAACAATCAAACCGTTTAGGCGGACAATTCAGTGAATATGTCAGACAGGTACTTGAAAAAAAAGCAGAAAAATACGGCTTTAACATTTACAGAGATGGATTGGTTGTTACTACAACTCTAAACAGCAGGATGCAAAAGCATGCTGTGGATGCTGTTACAAATCAGCTTAAAGAATTTCAGAAATCCTTTAACAGCACTTGGAACTGGAAGGGAAACCGTCAGCTTTTAAATGATGCTGTTGAAAAATACATTAAACAGAGTGATGATTACAAAAAAGCTAAAACAGATGCTGATAGACAAAAAATATTTAATAAGCTGAAGCAGGATAATAATTTTGTAGAAAAGGTTAAAGAAAGAGAAATTGCTGTACAGGTGGGCTTTTGTGTAATTGATCCTAAAACAGGTCAAATAAAAGCTATGGTTGGACAAAATCCTAACTTTCCTTTTAAATATGGTCTTAATCACGTTACACAGATAAAACGTCAGCCCGGTTCATCTTTTAAAGCTTTTGTTTATACAACTGCTATTGAAAACGGCTACTCTCCTGCTTACAGTATTTCTAATGACCCGCTTAAAGTTGTTATTGGCGGTCAAACATGGTCTCCAAAAGGCGGGGGGACTGGCGGGATGGTATCTTTGCGTGAAGGTATCACACACTCAATTAATATTGTTGCTGTAAGAACTGCAATGGAAATTGCTCCTATTGATCAGGTAATTAAACTCGCTCATAAAATGGGTATTCAATCTGACCTTCCAAATGTTCTTTCTCTTGCTCTTGGTGTTGGAGAAGTATCTCCCCTTGAAATGACTTCAGCTTACGGAGTGTTTCCAAACGAAGGCATTTGGGTTGAACCGCATGCTATACTTAAAATAGAAGACCGGTATGGTAATATTATTGAAGAATCAATTCCGGAAACTCGCGAAGTAATAAGTGAAGGTGTTGCATATATTATGAGTGATATGATGGAAGATGTTGTTAATGACGGCACAGCAGCAAGTATAAGAAACTGGTTTAACAGACCTGCAGCCGGTAAAACAGGTACAACTCAGGATTATACTGATGCGTGGTTTGTGGGCTTTACTCCGCAGCTTGTTGCTGGGTGCTGGCTTGGATTTGATGACCCCCGCATTAAATTTGGTGGCTCTTACGGGCAGGGTGGCAGAGCTGCAGCACCTATTTGGGGAAGATTTATGAAGTATGTTTATGATGACCCGCAAACAACAATGGAGCTTAAATATTTTGAAATGCCGCCCGATGTTGAAGAGGCAAATATCTGCTCTGTAACAGGATTATTGGCAAATGAAACATGCCCCGCTTATACTGATCTTATTCTAAAAAAGAATGCAAACCGCAGATGCAGTATAACTCATTCCTATATTCCAACAGAAAGCACTGAATCCACAGGAGAACCGCCGCCGGGAAGTATAGGGTTTTAATTTTTAAAATATTTTTCCTTAAAGCTGCCTGTATTATTAAAGTTGCCTTTATTATTAATTAAGGTTTATCACAGTTTACGCAGTAATCTTCTGATGATGTTGATTCAAATTGAATTGT
This sequence comes from Ignavibacteria bacterium, assembly GCA_020852705.1. Taxonomy (GTDB): domain Bacteria; phylum Bacteroidota; class Ignavibacteria; order Tepidaquicellales; family OLB5; genus OLB5. Next base: position 13,732 of record JADZAP010000019.1, read on the forward strand.
TGTATGTTCAATCCCAAATTTGTTATGCAGTTTATTTTTTAATTCTTTATTAAATTCATCATTAATTACAGGACTTTCCATAATTAAATGTGCTGTCAGGGCAATCTCTGATGTACTTAAGCTCCATATATGCAAATCATGCACATTAATAATTCCGTTTATCCCTAAAATATATTCACGAACCTCATTCAGATTTATCTTTTGTGGAACTGCATCAATTGAAAGTCTTATAGTTTCTGTAAAAAGATTCCACGTACCAATAAATATAACTACAACTATTAAAAGACTTATTACCGGATCAAGCCAATAAATTTCAAATATCATCATTAATACACCGGAAACAACAACTCCTGCAGATATCAATGCGTCTGTTAGCATGTGTAAAAAAGCACTTTTCAAATTCAAATCTTTATCTTTACCCTTTATAAAAAATGCTGCAGTTAAACCGTTTATTATTATTCCGATTGAAGCTATAATAATTACATTTTCACTCTTTACAGGCATAGTATTATACAGACGGTGGATTGCTTCCCAGGTAATTCCTCCTAGAGCAGCTATTAGTAAAAATGAGTTAACAGCAGCAATCAATATTGAACCCTTTTTAAATCCGTAAGTGTATTTTTCAGAAGACTTCTTCTTTATCATTAACGAAGCAGTTAATGCAAGAATTAATGAAAGTACATCGCTAAAATTATGACCTGCATCTGATACTAATGCCATCGAATCAGATATTATTCCGTAAAAAACTTCTATTAATACAAATAACAGGTTCAGAAATATTCCTGCAATTATAAATTTATTGTAACTTTGTATTGAATGATTATGATTATGTGCCATAATATTTAATTTTAATGCGAGTGATCATGATTAAGATCACCTTTTTGAAGTTCTGATTTAAGATAGTAAGATCCATTTATAACAATCTCTTCATCTATAGAAATATCGTCAATTGGGAATATCTGTACAAATTTATCGTCAGAAATTCCTGTGTTTACCCTTACCTTTTTGAAAACGATTCCTTTTTTATGTTCATCATTGTTTGAGCTTTCATTATGATTTTTTTCTGATTCCTCATCATGATGATCTTCGATTTCCTTTGTTTCGCTGGTTTTAACAAAAACAAATTTCGTTTCACCTTCATTTTCAACTGAAGAAATTGGAACTGCAAGAACACTTTCCTGCTTTATATATATTTTTGCCTGCAAAAACATATTTGGAAGAAGTTTTTCACGTATATTGTTTATAGCTACCCTGACTTTTACTGTCCGTTTTTCATCATCAAAAACTTTGTTAATAAATGAAATGGTGCCTTCGTAAATCTCGTAAGGATTTACCGAAACTTCAAGTGAAACTTTTTGTCCGGTAGAAATAAACGGAAGGTCTTTTTCAAATACATTAAGATCTGCAAAAATATTTGATGTGTTTATAATATGAAACATATCTCCTGTAGGTTCAACATATTGTCCTACGGTTACATTTCGTTCAACAATATTACCCGAAATTGGTGCTGTTACACTATAATATCGCTGAAGATTGGCAACTGTATCGCTGTATAGATCATCATATTTATGCTTGGAAATTCGGTATGCAGCAAGCTTTACTTCAAGTGTTTTGTAATTAGCAAGTGCTTTTTTATAATTTGTTTCTAGTTCATTAAGGGTCTTTTTAGAACCAATGTTATCATTGTTAAGCTTTAATTGTCTCTCATACTCTTTTTTTGAATATTCATATTCATTTTTAGCGTTTATGTATTCCACCTGTACATTTATTAATTCCGGATTTTCAATTATTGCAAGTGTCTGCCCGGCTCTTACAAATGCACCTTCTTTTACATATATCTTTTTAATTCTTCCCGGTATAATACTGCCTACCTTTGACTCATGGTCAGGATTTATAACAACTTCACCGTTTACTTTAATATATCCCGATATATTCTGCAGTTTCAGCTTTTCCGTTTTAATTTCCATGAATTTGATCTGTTCATCAGTAAGCAGAACTTCTGAGTTGAGTTCATCATTATGTTCATTTGAATGTTCCTTATTCACTTCACCGGGTTTGTTTTCCGGATTTACTTTGCTGCTATCTGAACAGCCATTCAAAATGGATAGCGCTATTATTAAAATAACAAAAAATATTGAATTTTGAAAAAATTTCATTTTACTTATATGTGTTAAATTTTTATGTTTAATATTTAATAAATCTTGCTTGCACTTAACATTTCGAGATCGTTAACCGAAGAGTTAACACTAAATACTGCATTAAGATACTGAACCTTAACATCGTATGAAGTTGTAATTGCCTGAAGCATTTCAACATAATCTATTGAACCCTCAATATAGCTTACCCTTGCTTGCCTTAATATTTCGTTTGCTTGGCTAATAGCATCGGTTGATAAAAAATCAAGCTGTCTAATATTATTAAAATATTCTTCGTAAGCTATTTTAATTTCTGCTTCAATTTTCTGTTTTACTGTAATTTCCTCATTTAATGTTATATTGTAATCCAGCTCAGCTTCTTTCATATTACCTGCGGGCTGCCACCAAAACCAAAGTGGAATTCCGATACCAAGCTCAAAACCCCAATAACCGCTTACATTGCCAATTTTCTGCCTGTAATATTTTAATGAAAGTTCAGGAAGCAGTTCTGATTTAGATAGAGAAATTTTACCGGAATTTTTTTCTTTTTGTAATCTTACAATAGCAAGTTCAGGGTTATTTTTCAATGCCATTGATATTATATCTTCAATATTTAATGTTAGTCTGATAATTTTAAATTCTTCTGCTGCAGAAATTTCATTTTTTGTATTAAGCAGTCTTTTTAGCTCTGCTTTGTGAATTTTTATTTTTGACTCTATGGTACGAATTTCATTTTCAAATTTAATTCGGTTAACTTTTGCTGAAAGTACCTCTAGGTTTGAAGTTGAGCCTGCATCATATTTTTTCTCTGCAGCAAAAAGAAAATCTTCATATATCCTTAGATTGGCATTTGCTTCTGTTAAAAGCATCTCATTTAGCTGCATCCGCATATAATTGCTTTTAATTTCGTGTTTAAATTTTGCTATCGCAAGCTCTTTTTCTGATCTTGCTTTAAGTATTTCAGTATTCTGTAATTCGTTCTTTAAAAAGTATGATGTAGGAAATTCAAGCTCCTGCATTATACCAATCTTTCTGCTTTCAAAGTTTTTTAGTCCTCCTTTAATCCCCTCATATTCTATAAAAATCTGAGGTTTTGGAATATCTACACTCTTCAGCTTGATTGCTTCTTGTTTTTGTATGTTTAGTTCTGCTTTCTTAATTTCAGGGTTATTTTGTATACCCATTTTAACAGCATCTTCAATACTTATGAATTGAGAAATTGTTTTTGAAGGAAAAATTATTATTGATATTATTAACAGCAGAATTATAATATTATATTTAAGCATATTACTTAATTTTGTTAAAATTATATTTTGGATTAACATGTTTATTAAAAATACCGTACAGTACAGGCAAAACTATTAAAGTTAAAAAAGTAGATGAAATTAAACCGCCAATAACTACTGTTGCTAAAGGACGCTGCACTTCTGCCCCTGCTCCGGTTGAAAATGCCATTGGAATAAACCCAAGTGATGCAACTAATGCAGTCATTAATATAGGACGAAACCTTATCATTGTTCCTTTTATGATACGTTCATGTATATCAGTTATACCTTCTTCTTCAAGACGGTTAAAATATGCTATCATTACAATTCCGTTTAAAACAGCAACTCCAAACAGGGCTATAAATCCTATACCCGCAGAAATACTAAATGGCATTCCCCTTACAAGCAAAGAAAATATTCCTCCAACTATTGCAAACGGTATGCCTGAAAATACAAGCAGCCCCTGTTTTACTGAATTAAATGCCGCAAATAAAAGAGCAAAAATAAAAAATAATGCTGCAGGTACAGCTATTAATAGTCTGTTACGGGCACTTACCAGATTTTCAAATTGTCCGCCATATTCAATATGATATCCGGGCGGAAGAGTAACTTTACTTCCAATTCCGGTTTTTAGCTCATTTATAAAAGTTTCAATATCCTTGCCCCTAACATTACACTGAACAAGTATCCTTCGCTTTCCGTCATCCCTAGAAATTTCGCTGTATCCTTCTTTAATATCAATTTCTGCAAGTTCACTTAAGGGGAGTTTTAATCCTGCTGAAGAAACTACAAGGACATTTTTTACTGATTCAATATTTTTTTTATACTCATCATTATATCTTATCACTATATCAAACTTTCTGTCACCTTCAAAAATAAATCCGGCGGATTTGCCGCCAAGAGCAGTTTCAATTACCTGATTAATATCTTCAACATTTATTCCGTATGCGGCAATCTTATCCCTGTTAATTTTTATCTGCAGCTGCGGCAGCCCTTCAACCTGCTGAACAGAAACATCTTCTGCTCCCTTTAGGGAGCGCATTACATTACCCGTCTTTTCGCCGATTTCTACTAATTTCTCAAGGTCATCCCCGTATATTTTTACTGAAATATCTCCGCGGGCACCCGAAAGAAGCTCATTAAATCTCATTTCTATGGGTTGAGAAAAAGAAAGACCAATTCCCGGAATTACAGAAAGTTCTTTCTGCATCTTTTCTATTAACTCTTCTTTTGTTTCTGCACTTGTCCACTCATCTTTATCTTTCAGTATCACAAAAACGTCACTAAGCTCAACACCCATCGGATCAGTTGAAATTTCAGCAGCACCCGTTTTGGTAACAATTGTTTCTATTTCAGGAAATTTTTTCCGTAAAACTGTTTCTACCATACCTGATATTTTATTTGATTCTGTGAGTGAAACTCCCGGCGGACGTATAATGTGAAATGCTATATCTCCTTCATCAAGCTTTGGAATGAACTCTCCACCTAATCGAGTGAAAACAGCACCGCTGATAATAAGTATTATCACTGCAATACCCGGAACCAATGTTTTCCTTTTTAGTGCAAACTTTAGTACCGGCAGGTAAAAGTTTTTTAAAATTCCAATCAGCTTATCAGCTATAGTTTCAGTTTCATTCATGTTCCTTTTCAGCACAAGTGAGCACATCATTGGAACGTATGTTAACGAAAGCAATAAGGCACCAATCAGTGCAAACCCAACTGTAAATGCCATTGGTTTAAACATTTTACCTTCAATTCCGCCTAATGCAAATATTGGCAAGTAAACTATTAATATTATAAGAATACCAAATATTGCAGATTTTATAATTGATGAAGATGAATAAAAAACAGTTTCATTCATTTCTTCAAATGTTAAGGCACGTTTTTCCGCATGAATTTTTAATCCTAATGCCACAATAACAGATTCAACAATAATTACTGCCCCGTCAACTAATAATCCAAAATCAATTGCCCCAAGAGACATTAAGTTACCCGAAACATTAAATACGTTCATCATTATCAATGCAAACATCATTGAAAGAGGAATAACAGATGCAACAATAAAACCTGCACGAATATTACCAAGCATTAAAAGAAGTATAAATATTACTATAAGCCCTCCTTCAATCAGATTTTTTTCAACAGTTAAAATAGTTCTGTTTACAAGGTTCTCACGGTTGTAATATTCATCAATGGTAACTCCTTTAGGCAGCGAAGGTTTTATTTGCTCAATTTTATTATGAACATCATTTGCTACTTCCCTGGAATTAGCTCCTTTAAGCATCATAACAATCCCCGAAACTACTTCACCTCTGCCATCCTGAGTAACCGCACCTACACGTAAACCTTCTCCGTATTCTACTTCTGCTAATTGTTTTAAAAAAACCGGTGTGCCATGTACAGTTTTAACAACAATATTTTGCAGGTCATTCATGTTTTCAATAAGACCTATGCCCCTGATTGAAAATTGTTCTGAATTTTTTTCTATATATCCGCCTCCAGAATTACTGTTGTTTTTTAATACGGCATCATATACTTCACGCAAGGTGATATTGTAATTTATAAGTGCACCCGGATCAATATGGATATGGTACTGTTTTTCAAAACCACCAAAGCTGTTTATTTCCGCAACTCCATCTGTTCCTAATAGCTGACGCTTAACTATCCAATCCTGAATTTCTCTAAGTTGTGTAATTGAGTATGAAGTATCACCAATATCTTCAGGTCTTACTATATATTGGTATATTTCACCAAGTCCTGTGCTTAACGGAGCAAGCTCAGGTGTACCCATTCCCTCGGGTATATTTTCACGCGCTTCATTAAGTTTTTGGTACACAATATTTCTTGCAAAGTACACATCAACATCATCTTCAAATACTACCGTTACAACAGAAATGCCGAACTTTGAAACCGAACGCAGTTCTGCTACATCAGGAATACTTTTCATAGAAAGCTCAACCGGATAGGTTATAAACCGTTCTATTTCTGATGCCGAAAGTGTGGGGCTTGATGTTATTATCTGTATCTGATTATTGGTTATATCGGGTACAGCATCAATAGGCAGTTTAAGCGCAGAGTAAATTCCCGCAAGTATTAACAGCAGTGTACAAAAACCTATAACAAGTCTTTGCTTTATTGAAAAAGCAATAATTTTTTCTATCATAAATTTAACAATTAATTAATCAATTGTGCTGTTGTTATGCACAATTCTTAACGGAGCTTGTTAAATTATGATCGGGGAGGCGGCAGACTTGGTTTAATTTTTATTGGAGGAATTTCTGAAATGAAAGAGCTGGAAAATGCGGTTTTATTGTTTGTATTGTTTAATGTAATTTCCTTGGTAAAAGAAACAATTTCATTACAGCACATACAATTACAAAATGGCGAACAATTATCAGTATGGTCTTCTTCTGTTTGACCGGTTTCTATGTGAATACCGCTTTCTGTTTGACAAAGTTTATTAATGCATTTATCCCCGCAGGGTATAAGCGCTAGTAAAGTTATGTAAAAACAGAATATTATAAAATTCTTGTTCACCAATTACGCAATGTAAATATTTTTATTTTTTTTAACAATGTAATTAATAAAATCATCTAAATTATGTTAATTTTTACGAAATTTTTAAGTTTAATTTTGCGTTATCAATACTTATGATAAATGTCATTCCTTTTTGCAATATTTTATAGTATTTTTGAAAATCTATGAAGTATTTTAGAAATATTATTTCAGTTTTTGCAGCTTTTATTCTGCTGACAGGCGGTAATTTTGCTTATGCTTTGGCACATAGTGATTGTATCCTTGTTGATGAGGGTTATATTACTTGCGAAATGGAATGCTGCAAAAAAAATCCCTGCATTGAAGATTTTAAAGATATTCCTGTTATAAAAGATAATAGTAAATCATGCTGTCAGCTGCATATTGAGCAAACTGTTGAACAGGATATTACAATGCCTGTAGTTACAAAAACTGCTGATATTTCTAAGTTCATATTTTCAGAACATGAACTTAATTTAACTTCTATTGATATAGTTGGATCTCCGCAGGTGATCCACAAATTCAAAACTTCTAATATTTTCCTTACGGTTTCTAATCTCCGGATTTAGTAATTATTTATTTAGCTTTGCACTGCTTAAAATGGTATGTGCATTTTTCTGTAATAATTTATTATTTACAGAAAAATATTAATCTATATTTTTTATTTAAAACATTTAAAATTAATTCAATTAAATTTATCCTGTTTATTTTAAACACCTTAAAATACAATTTTACACAATTGATTATGGGATAAGTTTACAGGTAATACAGAAAAATTCCTGTTTAAATTTAAGGAAGACTAACAATGTTTAAACATATATCAAAACTAATTTTTATACTAACAATTTTCAGCAGTATTTCTATTGCTCAGGAAAATTTAACGGGCTATATATATGGCGAATCCGAAGGAAAAAAAACTGCTCTTGAAGATGCTGTTGTAAAGTGGATAAATACCACTAAGGGAACGCTCACAGACCCAACCGGTAAATTTTCTCTTTCCTTAAACGGTATTTCAGATAAACGGCTTGTAGTATCCTATACAGGTTATAAAACCGATACCGTTGATGCAGCAGATAAACAATCAGTAGAAGTAACTTTGCTGCCAAATACACAAACTTCAACAATTAATGTTGAAGATAATAAAAAATCAAGTTACTTTGGTAATTTTACTGCTAAAACAGAAGTGATATCATCGCAGGAGCTTGTAAAGGAATCCTGCTGTGACCTTTCGGGCTGCTTTGGAAGAAATTCTTCTGTTGAAGTTGCCGTAACTGATATTATCACAGATGCCAAAGAGCTTAAAATCCTTGGTTTAGAGGGTGCTTATACTCAGCTTTTAATTGATAATATGCCGCTTATGTCAGGGTTGAATGTTAAATACGGTATATCAAGTATTCCAGGCACACAGATTGATAAAATTACAATCTCTAAAGGTTCAAATTCCGTAATTCAGGGGTATGAATCAATCAGCGGCATTATGAATGTAATTCTTAAAGATTACAATAATTCAGACCGTTTAATGGTCAACGGTTTCATAAACGGTGCTATGGAAAAACAATTTAATGTTAACTTTGGCAACAAGATTTCTAAAAATTGGAGCAATATGTTAACACTTCATACCGTACAAAAATCAAATGTAATGGATCATAACGGAGATGGTTTCCTTGATAATCCTTTAATAACAAGATATGTTATTTATAACAAATGGAATCTATCTGATAAAGAAAACAAAACAGAGTTTAATATTGCCGGAAGATATTGGAACGAAAACCGCGATGGCGGTCAGAAAAGTGATCATTCGCACGGAATAAATACTCATGGTAACAGACTTTATGAACAGAATATTAAAATAAATTCTGCTGAAGGTTACTCCCGCTTTAGCAAACAATTTACTGAAACCAGCGGAATTAAAGCATACCTTACTTCCAGTTATTATGACCAGGGTTCAACCTACGGTATTACCGGTTATGATGCAAAACAGCAGATATTTAGTGCTATGAGTTTTTACGAATTTGAAATTATGACAAGAAGTTATTTAAAACTTGGTGCAAGTTATAAATTTCAAAAAATTGATGAGCTAATTAAATTTAATGATACAACTAGCAAGACCTATGCCGGAAATTATATTAAAAAAGAATCTATACCCGGTGTGTTTGCAGAAAACTCGCTGAGTTTGCTTGACGATAAGGCTTCTCTGATGACAGGAATTAGGTTTGATAACCATAACACTTACGGTCTGATAGTTACACCAAGGGCGCTTTTCCGCTACCAGCCCGTTAAAACACTTGTGTTTAGGGCATCAATTGGTACTGGCTACAGAACAATAAATTTATTCAGCGAGTATTCTAACCTGCTTGCAAGTTCCAGAAATATTGTTGTAAAAGAAACTCTTAACCCTGAAAAGACTCTTAACTACGGTGCTGATGTATTGTTTTATTTTGGCTCAAATGATTACTCCGGAAGCATTAATGTTGATTTCTACAGAACAGAATTTAACAATAAAATTATTCCAGACTATGATTCAAATCCGCGTGAAGTAATTTTTGAAAATTTAAACGGAAGGGCTTTTAGTAATGTTTTACAGGCGGAACTTAACTTAACTGTACTAAGAAACCTTGAACTTAAACTTGCATATAAATTTATTGATCTAAAATATGATAAAGACGGTGTAAGATACGAACAGCCGTTTACTGCCAAGCATAGAGTACTTACTACTGTTTCATATATGCCTCAAAGCAAATCATGGTCAATAAACGCAGGGCTCAATTGGTTTGGTAAACAGCGTCTTCCTTCAACAGCTTTAAATCCGGTGGAGTATCAGCTTCCTGCCGAGTCAAAACCTTATACATTAATTAATGCACAGTTTAACAAGAACTTTAAATATTTTGAATTGTATGCAGGTGTTGAAAATATTTTGGACTTTAAGCAGGATAACCCGATAATTGGTGCCAATGACCCGTTCGGTCCGTATTTTGATACGTCATTTATATGGGGTCCAACTCGTGGCAGGGAAGTTTATGCCGGCTTTAGATTTGTATTAGGGAAGTAATATAATTACATAAAGGGGCTGCGCAAAGCCCCTTTATAATAAATATGAATCTAAATTTATTTTATAAAAACCATTTTTTTGGTATTAGTAAATTCACCCGCTTCAATTCTATAGAAGTAAATACCGCTTGATAAATTTGAAGCATTAAAACCAACCGAATAACTGCCAGCATTTTTATATTCACTGTTAAGAAGTCTTGCAACCTCTTTACCAATTGCATTGTAAACTATAAGAGTAACAAAAGTGCTTAGCGGCAGGTCAAAACTGATTTCTGTTACCGGATTGAATGGATTTGGATAATTTTGGAATAAACTAAACATTACAGGTTTGTTATTGCTTAAATTTTTATTATCCGGCTCACTGACCCAATTACCTTTTACCGAAACAAAATCTGACATAACTGATTGATCGTCATATTTATCAACTGCAGCAATCTTGTATCTCCAGAAATCAGTATTGTTATTGCTTCCTCCCAAACCGCAGCCAATTAAGACTCCATTATACGGATTATTATCAATGTAATTTGCTGTATCATCAGGACTGTAATCATCGTAAGTATCTAAGTATGAATAAGTATTTGGGGCAGTATTTTCATTAGTTGACATA
>JADZAP010000066.1 GCA_020852705.1 Ignavibacteria bacterium
GTAGCTGAAATGCTGGAAAAACTAAAGAGCCTCTCCAAACAAACTCTGATATACGGCACAAGCACTATAATTGGCCGCTTTTTAAATTTTATTCTTGTACCGTTTTATACAAATGTTTTTCCTCCATCAGAGTACGGTGTTGTTGCTGTTGTATTTGCTTATATAGCTTTTCTGAATATTGTCTATTCATTTGGATTTGAAGCGGGGTACTTTTACTTTGGCTCTCAAAAAGAAATAGGTACTGATAAAGAAAATTTTTCTCATCCTTACATGATGATCGCTGTAAACAGTCTGATTTTTTCTGGAATAATTGCAATTTTTCACTCGCCAATTGCCTCTATAACCGGAATTAATAATCAAAGCTTTATATTCTACTCTGCATTCATATTATTTTTTGACGCACTTACACTTATTCCTTTTGCTTATTTACGGCTTAAAAATAAAGCTAAAGTCTTTGCTTCAATTAAACTGATAAATATTTCTGTAAATGTATTACTTAATCTTCTGCTGATACTTGTTTTCAAATTCGGACTCGAAGCAATTTTTATCAGTAATCTTGCAGCATCATTTATTACCTTCCTTTTGCTGCTTCCTTATATAATTAAAAATTTATCATTCAGCTTTAATAAATCACTGCTTAAGGAACTATGGAAATTTTCTGTGCCTTATCTTCCGGCAGCAATTGCTTCTATGGTAGTACAAACCCTAAATATTCTTATGCTTCGCTTTTTGGTTGATGTAAAAACCGTTGGTATTTACAATGCAAATTACAGACTTGGAATATTTATGATGCTTGTTGTAAGTATGTTTGAGTACGCATGGCGTCCGTTTTTCCTTAACAACGCAAAAGAACCCGGTGCTAAAGAACTGTTTGCAAAAATATTAACGCTCTTCATAGGTGCAGCTTCGCTGATATATGTTATATTAACATTTACTATTCAGGATCTTATCAAAATACCACTGCCTTTCAAAGGTTTTCTTATTGGCAGGCAGTATTGGGAAGGAGTTGTAATTGTACCTGTTGTTTTGCTTGCTTATTTATTCCTTGGTATTTACACAAACCTCATTGCAGGTATTTACATTGAAAAGAAAACTAAATACCTGCCTTTTATTACCGGGCTTGGTGCTGTTTTAAACATTAGTTCTGCATTACTGCTTATACCCGTATGGGGAATTATTGGCAGTGCCGTTACTACCCTAATTAGCTATATAGCAATGGCTGTATATATTTATATTGTATCTCAAAGGTTTTATCCTGTAAAATATGAAATAAATAAAATCCTGCTTCTTCTTGGGATTAATGTTTCAGCTTTAACAATATTCTTTCTTGGATTTAATACCCTGAACCTGCCAATTAGAATTGCTGCAGCTATAATTTTATGCGGCGGAATTATTTACACCGCACAGCTATATAAAGCAAAAGTCCTGCTTCGTCCAAACAAAAAATTTTAACATTATAATTTTCCCCACTCCTTATAGGAGAGGGGGCTAGGGGGTGAGGTTCTAAATCAATATTCTCCTCTCAGGAGAGGGGCTAGGGGCTTGCCTTGTAAAGGTGAAGTGATAATCAAAATATTTTCCTAGCCCATTTCTAAAATCTTTTTGCCTCTTCGTGATCCATGTACTATACTTCAGTGCTTCTAATTCTTTGCGTCTTCGCGCCTTTGCGAGTGTTATTTCATTCTTCTTGACTGCCTGAAAATTTCTCGCCTCTTCCTGACTTGAAAAGTTGAGGGTAAAAAGTGTTTCCAA
>JADZAP010000020.1 GCA_020852705.1 Ignavibacteria bacterium
CTGTTACATCACGCACATAAAATTCATCGCTCTGCAAAATCCACGGTGGAGCGTCTCCCGTAAGATCAAACACAGGGTCAGGAGTTGAACCAGTATATTTATATCTGGTTTTTCTTACACGATTTCCAGCCTCATCATATTTGTATTGAGTTAAATAAAGTACATCTACTGGCGGTTCAAATATACTTGGAGTCTCAGTTTTTATGACTCTTATCTCAGTCATCAAATTCCTGTGGTCATATTTTATGCTACTTGTTCTGTTAATATCATCTTTGGTCATGTTGCCATTATCATCATATGTATATTGCGTTTTTGTTCCAGTTACTCGTTGCAGCTTATTAGTACCTGAATAATAGGAATATGAAAAATCATCTGCAAGGTTATTTGCAGAGCCATAACGTTTCATACCTTGGAAATTACCGTCTTTGTCGTAGCCATTGATGAGATCATGGGTTGATCCAGCGACACCTGAATCTCTGTCTGCTTTCAATAACCTGTTGGAATTGTCATAAATATATGTTTCCCATAAATCGCTGTTATCGCTAAAATTACTTCTATAAGTACCGAGGGAAATTTGTTTCCTAATATTCCCATTGGCATTATAAAGCATAGTATATCTAAATATCGCAGAACTGACCCCGGTTTGACTAGTAGTAAAAATCCAGTTTCTGTTATTGTAATTATAATTGGTAGTTAAGGTATTATCATTTAATTTATGCAGGTCAACCTGTGAATTCTCATCATATGTATATTTTGTTAGTGTAAAGTAAGATGATGGATAGTCTCCTTCATTTTCGGGGTCTCCCGGCTGAGATCCCATATACTGATTAACATAATCAAGCCTTCCGGCGTCATCATATCCGTAAGTAAATAGCTTGCCATCTCCCTGGTTTGGCTGATACCAGTTGCGTGTAAGCTGGCTTTGGCTGTTATGATAATACATTTCCGCTTTCCATCCCAACCCAACAATATAATGCCACATTTTTGTAAAATTACCCCGCTCATCATAGCGGTAGAACTTATATCCCCAGTCTTCACCTAAAACAGTGCGGTAAGCTGTGGCAACAAGATTGCCGCGTGTATAATTAGGGGCTGTGTTATAATCGGAGGGCTTGATGGAATTGAAAATATCCGCAACCGCTGTTGTTAAGGTATCATAAACATTGATTATGTAAATGCTGTCAATACCCGGAGGTGTGTCAAATTCAAACGGAAGAAGTGTATCGCCCATAGGACCTGTGCCGCCGGAGCCGGAAACTTTGTAATCACTGATCGAAACCAGCCTGTTCAATCCGTCATATGTTCTTCTTGAATTTAAAATAGTACTTATGTTATATTGATTTGCATCCTGCGATAATATAAGGTTCCCGTTATTATCATAGCTGTACCTTGTTGTTCCTGCATCGGGTGTATTTCTCTGGCTTTGCCTGCCGTATGCATCATAATAATACTTTATAAGTTTGCCACCCGGGGTTTTAACATCAGTCAGCCTGTAAAGTTCATCGTATTTGTAATCTGTCCTCAAAGCTAACCAGTTCGCCGGTGCATCCTGTCCTTCGTATGTAGTATCAGGATCATAAGGCTGGTCTTCATAAGCCGGTATCTGTGAGTTACCGCTTGAAGCGGCAACAGTTTTCTCTTCCCTGAGTAAATTACCAACCGCATCAAAATACTTTGTAAATGACCTGTTTGTTTCGTCCGTGTAAGTCTGCTTTTCAACTAAGCCGGAATATGTCCCTGAAAAATATTCTGAGACCGTATTTACATACTCATACCCGGTTGTTGAAAAAGAATTATCGGCATTCAGCGTTTTTTTCTGCCTGCCAAGATAATCATAGCTCAGCTTTGTTGAATTATTCCTTGCGTCTATGTTTTCAGCGGGCTGATTCATAAAGTTGAATGCAAAGTTATAATCATCAAAAGCTGAAGATGATGTATATACGTCTTTTTCTTTGATATTGCCAAAGCCATCAAAGTTATACTTAACTTTTTTGAAATTAGTTAAACTTGAGGAATGGTTGAATCTTGATTTAATTGTAGTGGTTCGGTTAAGGTCATCATATTCATAAATATACGTGCCTCCGTAATATATTTTTGTTCTAACTGTATCGTACTCAACCCTTTGCCCGTAAACGGTAAGTTTGGGTTTATACAGGTCTGCCCATTCCCCATAATTGAAATTATTACAATCTGTAAAAATCATTCTGAATTGATAATTTGGCGGAGCATCTTCTTCTTCAATTCCAGTATATTTATAATCCACAAGCAATCCATAGAACTTTTGACTATTTGTCCTTAGATTATTCAGTAATGATTCGATTCTCAGATTATGTGTAACATATGATTCACAATTTCTGCCCTGATCATTATAGTTTCTATATAGACTTGTACTAAATGGTGCCAATATTGAATAAGTACTCAAAACCGGATCTTGTGAAACTACTTCGCATGAGGTAATACTTGAATCACCAACCTGGGTAACCGCCTTAAATCTCCATTCATAATCTGTTTCGATATTTACTCCGGATGAGTTTCTTGCTGTGTACCATTGCGGAGAAAGTGTAATAATTGCTGAATCGATTCCTGTATATGAACTCAAATTTATTTGCGTAAATTTCATAAAAGGTTTTATCTTGAATGCACTGGTATTATCAACATTGTATTTTAAATTGAAGGAACTTGCGCATGTTGAGTTATATGTATGATCTAATTCTTCATTGTCCAATGCTCCCCAACCTTCTGTATAAACGCTTACCGGTGAATAATAATATGATGGTACAGCATACATCGTATCTCTATCCAGATTTGTTGAATAATCTCCAGGGAGGGTAATTTTGTATATCCTGTTATAAGTATTATCATAATCAAATGTGGTCAAATATCCGCTTTGATTCACCATCATTGTTGGATTTCCTAAGGCATTGTATGACATATAAACTACTTTTAAAGTATCTCTTGAAGAAGAATTAACTTTATAATTATCAATTTTAACTGGCAGCCTTGTATCCTGGAAATTATTCCATGTAAGAAGTTCGTTACCGGTGTTATATTTTATTTTATAATACACCTTTGGCGAAGGTGCGCTTCCTTGCGGCTCATCGTAATCACCGGCTGTATCTGTTTTTGTTACTAAATAATAGAAATATTTTTCTTCTTTGTTTTCGGGGAATATAGTTTTCTTTAAATTTCCTTCCACATACGGGAACTTATAATCAGAATATAAAGCTCTGCCTGTAGTATCTTTTTTATAGTACTCATACTTAGTTTCTATGTAAGTGTTCGTGCTGCCCTGCGCGTAATCTTTTGTTGAAATCAGCTCGCCTATATATCCCAATGAATTGTTTTCCGAAGTAATATATTCATTGGTCTGCTGTTTCAGTAATAGATCACTTATCAGCGGGTATGTAAAACGGTCTATAGTATTATTATAACGTTTCGTTACCAGCGGTAAACCTGATTTATAGAACAGCTTTTGTCCCAAAACACTTATTGTATCAGGTGGTGGGGTTGTGTTCCTGTAGTTATAGGCTCCAAGCATTGCCCAGCCTCTGTAAAAATCAACCGTTTCGTCAAAATTCATAAATTCAACTGAGGTTTTATATCCCAATGGATCTATTTCGACTTTCTCAATAACTAAGCTATCATATTTATTATGTGTGCCATTTGGTTCGAAATATTTATAGATGTAATTCGTAAATCTGCTTTTTCCGTTAACTGTATCAGCTTTAGTTAATAACAGAAATGAACCGTTGAATACTGGCGAATTATAAGCTCCGGTTTCATAAATAAAGTCAGATGACTGATAACTTCCGTTTGTGTTAAAAACTGAATCTTTAATTATTTTATTTACTGCTGAAATATCAATTTCTTCAATATTCCGGGTTCCGTATTCCTTGACAGGGTAATACCTGTACTCTTTAATTGATGTTGAGTTTTCGGAATTATTAACAGTATTTGCATCCCGTGAAATTATCTGCCTTGTAGTCGAGTAAATGTCAGAAGAGTCTATTTCCTGACTAGTATAGGTTGTACCGTTATCGGCATAATAATATGAAAAACTTTGTTTGCTTTTTTGTACCTGATTTTTATCATATACCCCAAGAGTATCTATCATATTTACGAAAAATGCATCTCTTCCATTACCCTGAAAGTCAGTTCCGCTGCTTTTTATTACTCCATTTATTAGAGCAGCAAAATTTATATCCGCCTGGTTCGTCCCAAAATATTTATATTTTCTTGTACCACCCATAAAGTTAGTGAATGAGGATATCCTGTTCATATTTCCAAATCGTATATTTTTGCTTGTTTGCCATCCCTGACATGTAAGATTCAGCAGTGATCTTAAATAATTATTATCATATAAAATACGGGCGGTCTGGCTAACCGGATTTACAATATCCTGCAATGACGCGGTTTTATTCCCTTCACCGTCAAAGCTGATTGCTTCATTGAATCTGAATTTATAATTACCTATAGCGTAATTTCTCATATAGAATCCAAGGCACATACCCCAATACATTCCGTATTCAAAATCTATTGTCTGGTTCGTAATCCCTACACTTTGCAGTAATGGTCTTCCAAATTGCTTTAGACTATTCCAGCCGTAAGTTACATTTATTGAGTGCCCATACATATCAAATATCTGCTGTAATAATAGAATTTGAGGTCGGCTGGCAGTTATTCCTTCACTCGTGGAAATATCATTAAAATTTCTTTTATATTCTCTGAATTTGTAAATTAAACCATCACCCATCATTAATTCAACATATCTGTTTTTATAATCATAAGGTCCGCTATCAGTCTCATCATAATAAACAAATGCTTTAATATGGCTTTCCTTGGAATCTGCATAATAAGTGCCGGTATATGCATCTCCACCTGTCTCGGATGTATTTTTATTGACAAGTGTCAAAGAAGAACCGTCTCCCATCAAAATATAAATTCTGTCTTTATCGCCATTTCCGGCAGATCTTAATCTGTCATCATAATGATAACCGGGAATTAGTTTTTTAATTCTATTTCCGTTTATATCACCGGATAATGTAGGATCGGTCAACATAAAACTTTCAAAATTAAGGGTTTGAATACAAATACCGTTTAAACTAATCATCCATTCAGGACTGCTTATATTATATCTTGTTGAATTTGAATTATTAACAAAATAATTCTCTGTTGCCATAATAATCTGGTGATTTACACTTCCATTGTACACAAGATTTAAATCCAGATTAACGTCACCATTTCCTTTAAATTTATATAATGGAATTTCGTACATTAGATTACCGTTAAAATCGCTGATAATTTCATTTTCATCAAAACTTGTACTGTTGGATTTATAAAATCCGCGTTCATTGAACATTTGACTGGCATCACCATCAAAGTTAGGTGGCATGTCAGTTTCTGTTGTATCGTAGATATTAGAGTTAAACAATGAAGTTAGCGGCTCATATTTGGTAGCTATTCCATAGCCAATTGCGAAAATGGCAGTTGTTAATAGTGCAATCGGGATGAGGATTTTTTTATTCAGCATTGTATTTCTCCAAAGTGAATTATTTAATAATTGGAAATATTTATAGTATTATAATCTAAAAACCCAAATTAATATAATTGTTAAAGTTCTCGAATGCAAAAGAAAAATTTCCACTTTTGTCGTTTAGTATATGTCGCATTATGTTGTTTTTATTATGTTTTTAAACATTTCATTCATTTTTTGTCGATTCAGGTTATTTAGCGATATTAAACAATAAAAAAAGGTAACCCCATCCATTTCTGGATGGGATTACCCTCTATACGCATCAGTATAAATATAATATATTTTCTTATCAATAAAATTATTAATCATATTAAATGTTTTTTCATCATCAGAATTGAAAGTTATTAATGTCTTAAAATTTCCTATTATTTTCCTATTCTTCTCTTTAACCGAAACCATTTTTATTTTGAGTTTTTCTGCGATCAAATTCATTCTTTAATCTTGAGCATAGCGATTCTCGTTGTCTTCTCGAACTAAAATAACTAACACATTTTTTCTCATCCTAATATCAAATTAAGGAAATATAAGGTTATTAATATCTCAAAGTAAATTTTGAAAAAGAACAAGAAAATCCTATTTTTGTTTTAGATTTCCTGTGACAATCTGGTGACAGTTTATACAGATTTTATGGAATTTGATAGAAAATTAGGCATTGTATAGAAATTTCAGAAACACTAAATTGTAATAATTAAGGTTACTTAACAATTTCGAAGAATCAGGGCAAAGACTGTTAATCAGAGGGTCGCAGGTTCAAGTCCTGCCTTCGGAGCAAAAAAGCCCGGTTAAGGGCTTTTGTAATATAAATACAATAACAATGTCAAACGAAGAAAATAACAATACACAGCCGCAGCAGATAAATATTGAAATTGGTGAAAAAGAGGCAGAGGGCATTTATTCAAATCTCGCGATAATATCACACTCCCCTGCTGAGTTTATACTTGATTTCACGCGGGTACTTCCCGGTATTCCAAAATCAAAGATAAGTGCAAGGATAATTATGACTCCGCAGCACACAAAGATGCTATTGGGCGCACTTAAAGATAATTTAGAAAAGTTTGAAAATCAATTTGGTGAAATCCAGATAATTGGTGCCCCTCCTCAGGGTGGATTTGGTTTTCAGCCAACAATTAACCCAAAAGATGAAAAGATAAATTAAAAATTTTTCACCTGCTTATTTCTTTTCATGTAAAATATCCCTGCAAAATTTATTGAAATACTAACTAAAAACATTACATAAATCAATGTTTTAAATATTGAATAGAAGATAATTTTTAATTAACTTTTCGGAATTTTTAACTTAAACACATCACAAATGAGAAATTTTTTTGTAATTATTCTTTTATTTTCAACACTCTGCATTATGATAAATGCACAGGAAAAATGGTCATCTACAAGAAAACCAATTTATGGAAATTATGTAAACCTGCCATCAGAAAACCATTCATGGCAAAACGCAAATAAATCTATAAAGATTTATGATTTTTCAAATATGGTAATTTCAGTCGGTCCAAGCATCAGGGTTCTTCCAACATCAAATGCACAGCAGGATGAGATAATTCTGGTACGGCACCCTTCAAACCAGAATATAATGTTTGGCGGAGCAAACACAACCGCAGGCGGAATATACGGTCAAGGCGGTTACTGGACAACTGATGGCGGTTCAACATGGTCAGGCAATAACCTGCTTCCTCCTTTTACACAATCCTCAAGCGACCCGGGTCCGACAATAGATAAAAACGGAGTTATAATTTTCACAACTTTAGATTCACCCGGTATGGTTGCAGCATATTCCACAAATAACGGCGTTTCATGGTCAGGCAAAGTAACCATGCAATCGGGCAGTGTAGATAAAAATTTTGCAAGTACTGACGGAACACCATCAAGTCCCTATTACGGAAGAAGTTACTGCGTATGGAGTAACTTTGCAGTTGGGCAGCCCCCTATAAATTTTTCATACACAACTAATAGCGGCGTTTCCTGGTCTTCTTATCTACAGATAAATACATCACAAGGCGGGCATTACTCACAGGGTGCAGATATTGATGTAAGTACAACCGGACAGATAAATGTTGTATGGGCTTGCCCAACATCATCCTCACCGTTTACAGAAGATTTTGCCGGTTTTGCAAGCTCAACAAACGGAGGTACAACATGGACAGTATTAAATAATGCTTATGATATGAATGGGATCCGTGCAGCAAGTTTTAACGGATGGACTTTCAGGGTTAACGGATTTCC
Source organism: Ignavibacteria bacterium (assembly GCA_020852705.1). Classification (GTDB taxonomy): domain Bacteria; phylum Bacteroidota; class Ignavibacteria; order Tepidaquicellales; family OLB5; genus OLB5. The sequence goes on from JADZAP010000020.1 coordinate 7,772, forward strand.
AAGGATTGGCGTAGATAGAAGCGGGGGTTCACGCAACGGATGGATTTATATAGTTGCATCCGAAAAGAACTTAGCTCCTGCCGGCACTGATGCAGATGTAGTTTTACACCGTTCAACAGATGGCGGTGCAACATGGTCGCCTGGTATAAGAGTTAATCAGGATCCCCTGAATAACGGTAAAGTTCAGTTTTTTCCTGCAATAAGGGTAGATGAAGCAGGCGGAGTGAATATTTGCTACTATGATAACCGGAATTATCCATCAGTTGGTGATTCCTGCGAAACATATATGTCACGCTCAGTTGATGGTGGAACTACTTGGGTTGATATTAAAGTTAGTGACCATGCATGTAAGGTTAAAGGTGAAGCAGGATTAGGAACTTATGGCGGTGATTATATCGGGATTTCATCCGGTAACGGTAAAATTTTCCCGTTTTGGTTTGATGATAAAACAGGCACAATGCAGGCATGGGTTGCAGCAGTTACCCCTGACCCGGTTGGTATAAGCGGAAATACAAATGAAGTTCCGGCATTATATAAGCTTGAGCAGAACTTTCCAAATCCGTTTAATCCAAATACAACAATTAGCTTCGCATTGCCAAATGAGCAAAGAGTTAAGCTTGAAGTTTTTGATATTACAGGCAAAACAGTAGATGTATTGGTAAATAACACACTGAAAGCCGGCACATATAAATTTGATTTCAATGCAAAGGAGCTTCCAAGCGGAGTGTATTTCTACCGCTTAATTGCGGGTGATTTTACAAGTACCAAGAAAATGATATTGGTAAAGTAATTATTAGTAATTAAACAGTTTAATTACTTAGGTTATTCTATAAAGGAGCTGTCTTAAAAAGGCAGCTCTTTTTTTTTGAATTAATAATATACTTTGGAATTAAAAAAATATTTTTTTTGCTTTGGAAATTTCATTTTGTATAAAGGTGTAATTTTCGGGGTAATTTTCTTCAGTAAAAAATTTTAATGCCTCATCAAATGCAGAAATTGACCGGTGATAGTTTTCCTGTTTATCTTCATATTCAGCAAGTTTTATATATGCTTTTCCAAGCCCCATGATAACCTCTGCATTTTGATATGGATATTTTTCAGCAGTTCTTATTTTTAATGCTTCCTCATAGGCATCAATTGATTTATAAATCATTTCCGGATTTTTTTCATTATCAGAAATATACAAATAAACATCTGCAAGGTTAAACATTGTGTTGGCATATTGTACAGGCACCTGTTCGGGCTTCCGAACTTCAAGGGCTTCTTCAAAACATTTTACAGCTGCATCCAGATTTTTTTTAGTATCTTTAATCATTGCAAGCAAAGAATAAGCATTGCCAATATTATTTTTTGTAAGTCCATACTGAAGCGGGGCTTTTTCTTTAGTCTGAATTTTAAGTACATCTTCATAAGCTTCTATGGCACGCAATAAATTAAGCTCAGTATCGGCTGTATCGCTTAGTCTTGCATAAGTATTTGCTATATTATTTTTTGTAAGTGCATACAGTTTGGGGTTTTCTGCAAGTGAAACAACCTTTAGAGCTTCATCAAAAGATGCAATTGCCTTTTTGTAATTTTCATTTTTATTTTTTACAACAGCAAGTATTAAATATGCACCCCCAAGATTATTATGAGCTCTGGCATATTCAACCGGAAATTTGCTTTTTGTAAATACTTTAAGCGCTTCATTATAAGAATTAATTGCAATCATACAGTTCTCTTCTCTCGAGGTAATTTCTGCAAACGATGTATATGTATTGCCAATGCGGTTTTTTATTTTTGCATACTCCACGGGATTTGATTCTATACTGATAAACTTTAAAATCTCGTCAAAATACCCCACTGATTTTCTGCAGTTTTCTAATGTATTTTGGTTTTTAGATAAGGTCCAGTATGCCTGCCCAAGGTAATTGTGGGCTTTAAACAGAATTTGGGGTTCAGCATCAATACCATAAATTTCCAAAACTCTGCTGAATATTTTAATTACAATCTGCATATAATCTGCCAATTGAACATCTACTTTACCCAAATCATAAATTCTCTCGCCTGCCATTTCAAGCACTTCGGGGTTATTGAAAAATACCTCATAAAGGTTTTCAAAAATTTCAGTTCTGGAAAGTTCCACATCGGGTTTTACAACAAATTCAAGGTATGCATCTTCAGCCCAAATATTACCTTTGCGAACAATTTTAACAAACTCTTTATCTTCAAGGTTTTTTAGCCAGCCGGTCCATTCAAAATCCCTGCCTTCAAGCTCAAAAATTCCGGCAGCTGTTTTAATCCACTCAATACGGAATATATTATTATCGTTATATATACCGCATTTGTACAGATTACGAAGAGTTCGTAAAATTGTTTTTTCAATATTATCACAGTTATCAAACCTGCGTTCCATTTCACTTAATCTCATAAAAATAGAGCCAATGGTACCGTTGAACTTAACAGTATCCCATTTCATCCCCATTTTTTCTGAGATCAATTTGCCTTCATCTGCAGAAATTTTTTCCAGTTCAAAAATATCTTCACCAAAAATTAAATCAACATCCAGATTCTGCTCAATCATTTTGTTTTTAACCTTTTTAAACTCCCTGCCGGAGTGGCACGTAGCTGCAATTGGAATTGATTTAATTTTTGCCTCATGAAAAAGAAGATGAAAGTTATCCTGTCTTTCAACATAATACTGCAGGTCATCAATAAATATTATCTTTTTTTTCCAGAATTTATAATCAGGCGGCAGAGCAAATGAATGCATAGCAACATTTCGGGGAACAAGAACATCTATACTTTTTTTTAGATTTTTTAAAGAATTAAATACAGCCCTCGTTTTTCCGCTAAGCGGCGGACCTATAATAAGGGCATTGCGTTTTCGCTCTAATGAGCGGTTAATAAAATTATCAATACTTCTTTCATAGTAATATTGTTCATAAGGTCTTTCGCCAAGCATATCTTTAGCTTTAAGCCGTGAAGAATTTTTCCATATTACAGAGTAATAATTTTTAAACTCTCTGCGTTTTTTATAAATATATCCTATAAACGGTACAACTGCCGTTACAAAAATTCCAAACACAGTAAGCAGTAATGTTATATCCAACTGAAATTACAGAATAAATTAAAATTATAAATTATTATGTTCAATTCTGTTTTTTTGAGCTTCGCTAATTATTGTTTCGTGAAAAGAAGATGAATGATCCTTAACTGCATCAGCTGCTTCCTTAAGTAATTTAGAACCTCTTTCGTATAATAGACTATTATTTTTAATTGCTGATAGTTTTATATTAGTTTTGCCAAGTGTAAATTTTATAGTTGAGTAAGTCATGGGATGTTCATCAATACCCGATGTTTTTAATGCCTCTTCAAGTAATTCCTTTGACTTTAGAAGGTTCATTTCTTCATCTTCTACTTCACTTAAATACAGATACGTTTCACCAAGATTACATAATGTTTCGGTGTAATCTAATGGCATTTCTTCTTTGGTCCGTATTTTAATTGCGTCGTTAAAAAGCTCTAATGCCTTTTGAAGATTTTCGTTTTTATTTTTCACACCCGCGCGGAGCATATAACCGTAGCCCATATTATTTAAAACACCGCTGGCAACCCTTGCAGATTTTTTAGCAGTCCCAGAGCTGATATATTCCTCAAATAGCTTAATTGCTTCATCTAGATTTTTTTCTTTATCTTCAAACCCAGAAAGATACATGTATGTATTGGCTGCATTAAACTTTGTAAAATCCTCATTCTTAGGGTAGCCAGTTAAATCTCTGACTTCACGGGCATGTTTAAAAGCATCAAGAGCCAGTTTACAGTTTTCTACCGGTTCCTGAGATTCTGACAGCAGCATATAAGCGCTACCAAGATGATTATATGTAGTTGCAAGATCAAGCGGATTTGTTTCAATTGTAAATATTTCAATTGCTTCATTATAAGCTGCTATTGAAAGAATTGATCTGGTTTTTATATCATCAACAAAAGTAAGCAGTTTATGGGTATCACCAATTTTCATTTTAAGTCTTGCAAATTCATAGGAATCGCTTTGTTTATCAATTAACTTAAGAAGTTCGCTGTAGTATGCAAGCGCCTTTTCAGCATTTTCCAATGTATCCTGAGATTGCCCAAGATTCCAATATGCTTCACCAAGATCATTTTTAACGTTTATAAGTTTTTTTATCAGTTCACTGCCCGCTTCAGTTTCTTCTTTAGGATTATTATATACATTAAGAAGCAAATCATGCTCCAGTTTAAATGTTCTTATGGCAAGTTTAATATAACTTACAAACTGAGTGTCGCCAAGAGCGAAACTGTAAATTTTCTGTCCTGCAAGGTGCAGAACTTCGGTATCATCAGAAAATACCTCAATTGTATTTTCAAACACTTCATACATTGAAGTTTCAGCTTCGGGTTTAACAACATATTCAAGATAGGCATCTTCAGCCCAGATTTTTGAAATTCCGGTAACTTTAATAAACTCTTTTCCTTCAAGTGATTTATAAAATCCTGACCATTCAAACTCCTTTGCTTCGAGCTCAAAACTTTTTGCTGCTTTTTTAATCCAAGCTTTCCTGATAAGTTTATCATCATCATAAATACCTGATAGATAAAGGTTTCTTAAGACCCGTAAAATTGTTTTTTCTATCATATCACATGTTTCAAACCTGCGTTCCATTTCGCTTAGCCGCATAAAAATAGAGCCAATTGTACCGTTAAACTTCACACTATCCCATTTCATTCCGAGGTTTTTGGCAACTTCTTTGCCTGTTTCCACAGAAAGTTTTTCCATCTCCAAAATATTATCATTAAAAACAATATCTATATTCAGATTTTGCTCTGTAAGTTTGCTTTTTACCTTAGTAAATTCCTTACCTGAGTGGCAGGCAGCTATGATTGGGATATTGTATTTATGAGCTTCGCGAAACAATAAATGGAATTGCTCCTGCTTTTCAACATAAAACTGCAGGTCATCAATGAAGATCAATTTTTTCTTTCGCTTAAAAAAATCACGGGGAAGCTTAAATGTCTGCATTGGAACATTTCGGGGTACTAATAGATAAATATCATTTTTACTGCGAAGCGAGTTGAAAACCGCTCTGGTTTTTCCGCTCAAAGGCGGTCCGACTATCAATGCGGAATTTCCTGCAGAAAGAATGCTTTCAAGAAAAGTATCAATTTTTCTGTTGAAATAATAATCTTCGCAGGGTCTTTCGCCCAATAGCTCTTTTGCCTTAATTTTAGATGCATTCTTCCATATAACGGAATAATAATTCCGCATCTCTTTTTGGGTTTTATATAAATAACCTGTAACGGGAACAAAAATTGTTAATATGATACCCAGTACGGCAAGTAATAGTGTCAGATCCAATTTCTAAATTCTCTTAATTTGATTTTCTAACTTTATTGTAATTAATTTTACGTTTCATGTTAAAAGCACTTATACCTTCTTTTACTTCACCGCTTAAGTTATGCAGTGAAAGCCAGTCGCGGGCATGGCCAATTGTAGTATGCCATGAAAGGTCACGCCAGAAGTTTATTTGCTGTTTGGTATATCTTAAACACTCGGGCAGCTTGTTGAATAATTTTTCAGCAAGAACATCAACAGCTTCATCAAGCTGATTATATGGAACAACCTGATTTACAAGACCCCACTCAAGTGCTTTTGCGGCGGGAATTTCTTCACACAGGTAAAGAATTTCCCGGGCACGCCTATCGCCGACAATAAGCGGCAGAAATTGTGTTGCGCCTGCTGCTGCTACTGAACCTCTGGCTGCACCAACCTGTTTTATATAAATATGATCAGCAGCAATTGCAAGATCACAGCTGATATTAAGCTCGTTGCCTCCGCCAACTACAATACCGTTAAGTCTTGCAATAGTTGGCTTGCCAACATTACGCATCACTTCGTGAAGCTGAATGAATTCATACATCCATTTGTAATAATCGTTTGGATTACCCAAAAAATACTTCTGCTGTTCATCTAAATCAGCACCGGTTGAAAATGCTTTTTTGCCTTTACCGGTTAAAACAATAACTGCAATATTATCATCCCAAGAAGCATCTTTAAATGCTTTGGTAAGCTCTGTAATTGTTGTAAGGTCAAGGCAGTTTAAAACTTCTTCACGGTTAATTGTTATAGTTGCCTTGTAACCGGTTTTTTTATAAATCAAGTGTTTAAACTTAAAACTCTTAGCTGGCTTGCCTGAATAAATATTTTTCTTCTTTCTGATATTTGGCATTTTTATTGATTTTTATGCAAATTATTGATTAATCAATATATTTACAATGCTATTTATTTATTGTATTTTTTATACATTTCATTTTTTCAACAATTCACTATTTATTCATTTCACTTTTTATTCATTTCACTATTTCACTATTTAAGTTATGTTTGCTTATATGCAGGATATATCTGTAATTATTGTAACATGGAACAGTGCTGATGAAATTGTTAAGTGCATTAATTCAGTAATTCAGTCATCAGCGGAATTAAATACTGAAATAATTATAATTGATAATAATTCATCAGATAATACCGTATCGCTTGTTAAAGAAATAAGTTATCCAAAACTAACCTGTATAAAAAACACAGAAAATACAGGTTACACAAAAGCTGTAAATCAGGGCATAAAACTTTCCGGAGGCAAATATGTATTTCTGCTTAATCCCGATACAATAATGGAACCCGACAGCATTAAAATAATGCATAGTTTTTTAGAATCAGAGGCCATATACGGTGCCTGTGCCCCTCTTTTGAAAAATCCCGATGGAAGTCTGCAGTATTCAGTCCGCAATTTTCCCACTTATTGGCGTATGTTTTGTGAGTTCACTCTGCTGGCATATATTTTCCCGAAGACAAGACTGTTTGGCTCATGGAAGGCGAAGTATATGGATTATAATAGCGAGCAGGATATCCAGCAGCCAATGGCTGCTGCTTTGATGATAAGAAGTGAACTACTTGGCAAAATTGGAAATATGGATGAGAGATTCAGGATGTTTTTTAATGATGTTGATTTGTGCAAAAGGATATATGACACCGGTTCAAAAATACGGCTTTTGCCTGATGCAGTTGTAACTCACGAACACGGAAGCAGTATAAAGAAAGACCGTAAAAATATGATAAAGGTATGGAATGATGACTGTGCTAAATATTTTGAGAAACATTTTGGCGGAGGTTTACCCCTGTTATGGCTTAAGATTACGCTTAAGGTTTCAGGAATTATCCGTATTTTTTTAGCTAAAAAATAACCCTTTTACTATAAATGCTATCACTGTAAATTCTTTATATTATAATATGTTAAACAACATACCTTTTGGTAACATACCAAATGGTATCATACCACTTGGTATGTTAATATTTTATTATTATATTTGTATATGAGCAGTCCATTCACATTCGGGAAAATAGCAAAGGGAAACAGCTTTACAAACCGAGCTTTTGAGATGAAAAGATTAGCTGCCAATTTTGATAACAAGGTAAACACAATACTTATTTCACCAAGAAGGTGGGGTAAATCATCTCTTGTAAATAAAGCTGCTGAAACATTCAGGGGAAAGAAATCCAGATATGCGGTGATGATTGATCTTTTTAACATCAGGGATGAATCACAGTTCTATGCATACTTTGCTAAAAAAATAATTCAGGCAACTTCATCAAAACCAAAAGAATGGATAGATACAGCAATGTTATTCTTAAAAAGACTTGCACCTAAAGTATCTTTCCCGGTAAATATGGTAAACGATTTTGAAATAACATTTGAATTAAGAGATAAGGCGGAAGATTTTGAAGATATCCTGAATTTGCCGGAAAAGATAGCTTGTGCAAAAAAAATTGAAATTGCAGTATGCATTGATGAATTCCAAAACATATTGAATTTTGAAAATCCCTTACTTTTTCAAAAAAGATTAAGGGCAGCATGGCAGAAACACATGAATTCAGTATATATTCTATACGGAAGCCAAACGCACATGATGACTGCATTATTTGAAAAGAAAAGCATGCCATTTTATAAATTTGGTGATGTAATGTATCTTAGAAAAATTGACTCTAAATTTTTAACAGATTTCATCATTACAAAATTCAAAAATACCGGAAAAACTATAAGCCGGGAATTTGCACGGCAAATAACGGAAGAAGCTGAATGCCAGCCATATTATACACAGCAGCTTGCACATATTGTTTGGATAAATTCAGATAAAACAGTTACATCAGAAAATATAAATAACTCAGTAACAAATTTAATTGAACAAAACGAGCCCTTATATATAAAAGAGGCTGAATCACTTAGCAATACACAGATAAATTTCCTTAAAATGCTTACCGAAAGCGAAAGAAAAGATATCTATGCAAAGGAACTAATCCAAAGATACCGGCTGGGAACTTCGGGAAATGTTACCAAGATACGAACAGTGCTTATAAAAAAAGAAATTATACATCTGGTTAATTCAAAGTATGAGCTTGTTGACCCGGTTTTCAGACTATGGTTAAAGAACATTTATTTTAAATCATAGTACATATAAGTATATTTGTACATATAATAATATAATATGAAATTCAAAATATCGTGTGCACAAATAGCTCCGGTACTTGGAGATATTGAACGCAACATAAAGCTCCACTTAAAATACATTGATAAAGCCATAGCCAAAAAAGCTGATATGGTTGTTTTCCCTGAGCTATCACTTACGGGATACTCGGTTAAAGATCTGAACCTTGAGCTGGCATTGAATCCGTTTAAATCAAAACTGTTAAGTCCGCTTGCAGAGAGATCTAAAAAAATAAGTATAATTTGCGGTGGAATTGAAGAAGATGAAGATTTCGGGATATATAACTCCGCATTTTATTTTGAAGGGGGCGGTTTGAAGTTTACTCACAAAAAAGTTTATCTGCCAGATTACGGAATGTTTGAGGAGATCCGTTATTTTTCGCGCGGAAAAAAAGCGGATGTGCATGAAACTAAATTCGGTAAACTTGGGGTATTGGTGTGCGAAGACCTGTGGCATATATCGTTGCCGCTTTTGCAGGCACTTAAAGGTGCAAAAATTATTATTGGTATTGCCAACTCGCCAACAAGATTGGCTCTGAATGCAAAGAGTAAAATACTTAAAAACTATGAGATAAATTCAGAGCAGCATAAAGCTTATGCCAGACTGCTTTCTGTTTATATGGTTTTTTGCAACCGCGTTGGATATGAAGACGGTGTTAACTTTTGGGGCGGAAGCGAGATTGTTGACCCGTTTGGCAATATTGATATTGCTGCGAAATTTTTTGATGAGGATATTATCACTTCAGAGCTTAATTTGAACTCCGTTAAGCGTGCCCGCCAGCTTGCCCGTCACTTCCTGGATGAAGATGTTAATTTTCTGCGGAACGAAGTTGGCTTACTGTATGAAGGGTTGAAGAAGATGTAGAAAAATAAAATATAACTGCCATATTGTTAAAAGCAGTGTTACACCTGAATTAAGTATTATAGATTATCTTCTATGGGCGATACAGCGGTATATTATAAAAAAAGAAGATAGATTTTATAAAGCAGTTATAACTAAATACACAAAGATTTATGATCTTTATGATGTAAAAGGTGAAATAGAATACAATAAAGAAAATGTGTTTGATATTTCTAAAGCATCTGAATATATTATAAAATGAAAAAAGCCCTCTTATCCCCGTACCAGTACTGGCAACCACCGCATGAAGCGAATTATGATGATAAGACAGCTTTTAACTTTTTTTCAAATATGCTAAAGCAAAATTGAGTAAAAAATATTCTTTGCAGAAAAGAACAACAAAAATTATTTACAAATATAAAAACATATATATAGAAATTCATGTACCATTACAGTTAAATGCAGCAATATCAAAGAGTTATTAAAGCCGCATTTTAACTCAAATCAACTCAATCAGTTACAGGTTATACGATTTTTACGAATAAGAATTTAATCAATAAAGTAAATTAAAAATTATCATGAAAAAATTTATTTTAATTACTATTTTTTTTATCTCAAATGTTTATGCACAATTAACAATAGATGAAATAAATGACGGTGAGAAAAGATTAATTGAAGAAGCATTTAAAGTTTAGTTTCTAAAACCTTCCCCTCCTATTTTAGGAGGGGCAAGGGGTGGTATAAGTTTAGTAATAGTATTATTTTAAAGTTATAGTCTCAGTATTTCTATTTAGGATAACTTGAGCTATAAACATTATTGTATAGGAGCTGTAATAATGACGGATTACATTTTCAATAATCCTAAAATAAAAGAAAGAAGAAAAGCACTTAGGAACAACTCAACACCTGCAGAAATAGAGCTATGGAAAAGATTAAAAAATAAAGCTCTATGCGGAAAAAAATTCAGAAGACAGTACAGCATAGCTAATTTTATAATTGATTTTTACTGCCCTGAAGAACGGTTAGGAATAGAGTTGGACGGTGCATTTCATTTTGACAGTGAAATTGCTGAATATGATAAACAGAGAACTGAAAAAATAAAACAATTTAATATTAAAATTATAAGATTTGAAAATTATTTAATATTAGAAGATATTGAAATGGTACTGAAAGAAATAGAAAATAATTTTATTGTACCACCCCTTGCCCCTCCTAAAACAGGAGGGGAATTAAAATAGATATTTTTCACTTCAGCATCTTAGCTAAAAATCCGCCTGTAAAGGATTTTTTGCTCCTGGCAATTTCTTCAGGGGTGCCTTTTGCAACAACCTCTCCCCCCTTGCTGCCGCTATCGGGTCCGATATCTATTATATAATCAGCACACTTTATTACTTCAAGATTATGCTCAACAACTATTACAGAATTTCCCTTGGCAATCAGCTCATTAAAACATTTAAGCAGTTTTGAAATATCATACAGGTGCAGACCTGTTGTTGGTTCATCAAATATAAATAAAGTCCTTTCACCTGTACTTTGAAATGATAAATGATAAGCCAGCTTAATTCTCTGTGCCTCACCGCCAGAAAGTGTAGTTGCTGACTGCCCAAGCCGCAAATAACCCAACCCAACATCATCAAGAATTTTTAGTTTAGAAGTTATTCGGTTAAACTCCTTAAAAAATGTTATGGCTTCAGAAACACTTAAGCCAAGCACATCACTGATATTTTTACCGTTATATTCAACATCCAGTATTTCACTTTTATAACGTTTACCCTTGCAAACATCGCACTCAAGATAAATATCAGCCATAAACTGCATAGCAATTTTAATCACACCGCTTCCTTCGCAGGTTTCACACCTGCCCCCGGGAACATTGAAAGAGAAGTTACCCGCTGAAAATCCCCTAACCTTGCTTCCGGGCAATGAACCAAAAACATCGCGGATCTGATCAAAAATTTTCATGTAAGTTACCGGATTGGAACGCGGTGAGCGTCCAATTGGTGTTTGGTCAACAAGTTCAATTGCATTGATATGCTGATGTCCCGTTATTTCACGGTACTGCCCTATTTTTTCGTTATAAATTCCCTCAAGTCGTTTTTTTAATGCACCGTAAAGAATATCGCTAATTAAAGTTGATTTACCTGAGCCGCTAACACCTGTTATGCAAACAAATACGCCAAGCGGTATATCAACATTAAGTTCTTTTAAATTATTTTCTGATGCTCCGCGGATTGAAATAACATGCCCGTTTGCAGAACGCCTGCGTGCAGGCAAATCTATTTTTAACTTACCAGTCAAGTATTTGGCAGTAAGCGAGTTTTTTGATTTAGCTATATCTTTCAGATTGCCTGCATATATTATTTCACCCCCAAACTCACCTGCTTTAGGTCCGATATCAATCATGTAATCGCTTGAGTTTATCATTTCAGGGTCATGCTCAACAACTATAACAGAGTTGCCAATATCACGCAGTGATTTAAGTATTTTAATCAGTCTGTCATTATCACGCGGGTGCAGTCCAACGCTTGGTTCATCAAGCACATAAATTGAGCCAACAAGTGATGACCCGAGTGAAGTTGCAAGATTGATACGCTGACTTTCACCGCCGGAAAGCGTACTTGTCAATCTATCTAATGTCAGGTAACCTAAACCAACCTCATACAAGTATTTCAGGCGATTTTTAATTTCTTCCAAAATTCTGCCGGCAATTTCCAGCTGCATTTTATCCAGTTTAACATTATTAAAGAAAAAATATAATTCCTCAATATTGCTTTGAACAAGATCTTTGATAGTTTTTCCGGCAACCTTAACATACAGTGCTTCTTTACGCAGGCGTGAACCCCCGCACTCAGTACATTTAGTATAAGCCCTGTAGCGGCTAAGCAATACACGGTAATGAATTTTATAAGCAGCTTCGCGCTCAACCATTCTGAAAAACTTGTTTATGCCAATATACTCGCCAATTCCCTTAAATACTTTTTCAACTTCTTCTTTGGTCAGGTCTTTAAAAGGAACGTGAACCCTTAAATCATTTTTCTTTCCCTCAAATATAAGATCGCTTAAATGCTTGCTATGCTTTGGAGTAGAAAAAGGATGAATTGCATTTTGAAAAATTGATTTATTGCGGTCCGGAATAATAAGATTTTCATCAATATCAATTGTTTCGCCAAATCCCTGACATTTAGGGCAGGCACCAATTGGATTATTGAAAGAAAACATAAGCGGCTCAGGTTCATCAAACCTTATGCCGTCTGCTTCAAGATGCAGGTTAAACGGTGTCAAATTAAATTCCCCGTTTGCCTGTGAAGTTTTCACAGCTTCTTCATTAAACAGAAGAGGTTGGGAGACGTTGTTAGCTTCAGTCATCACAAACAAAAAGCCATCGCCTTCGGCATACGCCTGCTCAATTGAGCCAGCAATTCGCTGAGTTTGTTCATCGTCATCTTTATTTAGTGCAAGGCGGTCAACAACAACTTTTAAATCGGCAGCTTTAAGTTTCTTTTCATTATACCCCTTGTTAAGCTCAACTATCTCTTTGCCGTCAAATATCCTTATAAAACCTTTCAGGATAAGGTTTTCAATTTCCTGTTTAACAGTTTTCTTTTCATGTTTATGAAATGGGAAAAGTATATACAGTCTGGTTTTATCGGGGAGTGATTTAATGAATTTAAGAATATCTTCGGTTGTATTGCGTTTAACTTCCTTACCTGTAACAGGACTGTATGTTTTACCGGCGCGTGCAAAGAGCAGGCGGAAGTAATCGTAAATTTCTGTTGTTGTGCCTACTGTGCTGCGTGGATTTCTTGTTGAAGTTTTTACCTCAATTGCCATTGATGGTGCAAGCCCGGTAATGGAGTCAACATCAGGTTTGTTTATTCGCTCAAGAAACTGTCTTGCATAAGATGACATACTTTCAATGTAACGTCTTTGTCCTTCGGCATAGATAGTATCAAAAACAAGAGAGGTTTTACCAGAACCGCTTAACCCGGTTACAACAACAAACTTGTTATGCGGAATTTCAACATCAATATTTTTTAGGTTATTAACCTTAGCACCTTTAACAATAATTGATTTTTCAAACTCAGGTGAAGGCCGATTTTGATTTTTTGAAGTGCGGCTTTTTTTAACCTGTTTTACGGGTTCTTTACCGGATGATACTTTAGTTACTGCTTTACGCGGCATTTAAAATTGGTTTAACTCCAAAAATCGGTATAAAATTCTATTTAAAAAATGAAGAAATGATAACCTCACCCCCTAACCCCCTCTCCTAAAAGGAGAGGGGAAAATTGATTTAAATGTTTTGGCACTCCCTCTCCCCTAACCCCCTCTCCTAAGAAGGAGAGGGGGAAAATTGATTTAAATGTTTTGGCACTCCCTCTCCTCGCAGGCGAGGGAGACGGAGGGTGAGGTAATAGTGCACCTGTCTTGTAAAGACCTGTCTTGTAAAGACCTGTCTTGTAAAGATGAGTTCAAAATAATTAAACAAATACTAACCCCCCTTTATCCCCCCTTCAACAGAAGGGGGGATGATGATTCAGTAAAAAATATAAATATAGATTTTTCGTAAATCCGGAGTATTTAAAATATCTCAGAAGTGGGTTTTTACAGGACTCTACGAAAAAGAATATTACTTTCTCAAATCTGCAAAGATGGATTTGTGCTTAACCTCTCCCCCTAACCCCTCTCCTAAGAAGGAGAGGGGGAAAATTGATTTAAATGTTTTGGCACTCCCTCACCTCGCAGGAGAGGGAGACGGAGGGTGAGGTAATAGTGCACCTGACTTGTTAAGAGCTGCCTTGTAAAGACCTGTCTTATAAAGATGAGTTCAAAATAATCAAACAAATACTAACCCCCCTTTATCCCCCCTTCAACTGAAGGGGGGATGAAAAGCCTGAACAACAGTATATCCGGGATTGAAAGAAATATTTAACATGCCTGAAATCTTAGTCGGGGGTTCGTTAAACTGACCGCACAGCGGTCAAATGTTTATAACCTGAAACAATACGGAAATGCACTGACCCCGGCGGGATCAAACGTTTTTTTTACACCAATTTGGTTCGACCCCTACAGGGTCGTTCTGGTTTTTGATATCATTATCTATAAACATTTGACTCCTGACGGAGTTATACATGCAGCCTGAGGTAGCTTTAAAATTTTACTGAAATCCATATTTCAAAGAACATATATATGCAAAATGCATATATAACAAACATAATATATGATTAATACAGTGCAAGTCATTAGCAATGTACAGGTGTTTTTATCCAAAACCAGATATTCTGACCAGAAGTAATCAGTTCGGGAAAACACTGATTTGACTGTAAAAGTAAAGGTTGTTTATATCGTTACTTTAAATGGCTATATTTTAAAAGAACATATAAAAATAATAATTACATTACGTTATACTGCAAAATTACCCTTGACTTTTTTATAATTATTAATTCAATTACAAAAGATCCTGATAAAATATATTTACGACAACCCATAACCACCTTTGCTCCGGTGATTAAGAGAAAATTTAAAAATGTTAAAATGATTCAAAAAACAGGAAAATTAATTCTATTATTGTTCATTACTAACTGCTCATTGCAAATTGCAAAAGCTCAGCCTACACTGGAGTGGGTACGGACATATAATTCTCCAGAAAATGTACCGGATCACTTTATAGATATGGTTACAGACAGGTTTGGAAATGTATATGTTACAGGCTGGAATGTTTCGGCAAGCAATGATATAATTACTGTTAAATACAGTAATTCAGGTGCATTTCAATACGGTGTTTCTTATAACGGTACAGGAAATTCAAATGATATTTCAAACGGCATGGCAGTTGATTCAAATGGTAACTGTTATGTAGCGGGTTATTCATCTTTTAATTTCGGACCAAGCGATGGAATAATTATAAAATATAATAATACCGGTGATACGGTTTGGACAAGAAAACTGGCAACAAGTTTAAGCGATGATTTTACAAGTATTTCAATAGATAAAAACAATTTTATTTACGCAGCAGGCAGAAGCGGAGATTCTGCAGTAGTTATTAAATTTGATTCTGCGGGTAATAATATATGGCGGGCAAGTTACCGTGAGCCACCTTTTAATATAATTTTGGGAGGCAAAATATTAATTGACAGATTTAACAATATATTGATTGGCTGTACAAAACATATTACTTCAAGCCAGTATTCAGCAGACTTTTTAGTAAGAAAGTATAATCAAAACGGCAGCTTGCTATGGGCATCAACATACGGAAATCCTGCAAACGTTTCTGACTGGATGACAGGATATGTTATAGATAATTCAGGAAACAGTTATGCAACAGGATATTCAGAAGTAAATGGAAGAGATATAATTACTGTAAAATTCAACAATAACGGCGCTTTAAGTTGGGCAAAATTATATAATGGGTCGTCTAATGCAATAGATCAGGGGAATAGTGTAGTTTGCGATTCTGCTGGCAGTAATATTTTCATCACAGGTTTTACTTTTGTTACTGGTGAAAGCAGAAATTATATAACTATAAAATATAATTCTTTTGGAGATACTCAATGGGTAAGAACATACAACGGACCAGGTAATTACCAGGATAATGCTATGGATATTGCGTTAGATAAATTGACTAATGTTTATATAACTGGGGAAAGTTATAATATTAATGATTTTGATTTTGCAACAATAAAATATGATATAAATGGTAAACAAGAATGGTTAGTAAGGTGGGGCTATGGCGACGACAGAAGTAAAAAAATAAAAGTTGATATTAATATGAATATTTTTGTAGGAGGCGGTGAATTTATATCAGAGCCAACCTTTAATGATTTAATTATTATTAAATATACGCAAACTACGGGAATTCATGCGTTAAATGAAAATATTCCTGATAAATTTCATTTAATGCAGAACTATCCAAATCCGTTTAATCCGGTTACAAATATAGGGTTTAAAATTAAGGAATTTGGATTGACAACAATGATTATATATAATTCTTTAGGTGAGAAAATAGAAACAATTATAAACCAAAATCTTTACCCCGGTGAGTATAAAATACAATGGGATGCTGAGAAATATTCCAGCGGCATATATTATTGTTCATTGGAAACTGATGACCACAAAGAAATTATTAAAATGATTTTGATAAAATAATATTGGTATTATAAATAATCAAAAGGCAGCTCACAAGGTTTCATAATAGCGTCCAACTATTAAATTAAAACCCAAATTACCGGGTGATACCCTGGGCTGCCCTTTATTTTTTAAGTTAATCAATAATTCCCGGTAATATTATACCAAAAGGAGGTATTATGCTGAAAAAAATCAGATTACTCAATATTCTATTTTTTTAATTGTAATAGCAGAGTCTCTGTGTTTTTTACAGGACTCTGCGAAAAAGAATAATACTTTCTCAAAACTGCAAAGATGGATTTGTGTTTAACCTCACCCACTAACCCCTCTCCTCGCAGGAGAGGGAGACGGAGGGTGAGGTAATAGTGCACCTGACTTGTAAAGACCTGTCTTGTAAAGACCTGTCTTGTAAAGATGAGTTCAAAATAATTAAACAAATACTAACCCCCCTTTATCCCCCCTTCAACAGAAGGGGGGATGATGATTCAGTAAAAAGTATAAATAAAGATTTTTCGTAAATCTGGTGTATTTAAAAGATCTCAGAGGGGGGTTTTTACAGGACTCTGCGAAAAAGAATATTACTTTCGCAAAACTGCAAAGATGGATTTGTGTTTAACCTCACCCACTAACCCCTCTCCTCGCAGGAGAGGGAGACGGAGGGTGAGGTAATTAATAATTCTCTTCTGCTGCAGTCAGATCCTTAGACATGATGGTGAAAATGAAGATCACTGATTTCACATTACATATATATTAACACCGCCTTTCATCTTCTATTACAATATGTTGTATTTAATAGCGAATTATTCAATAAATTCCCCAAAATTTCCATAATTACATCGGTTTTTCCTGCCTTGAAAATTAATTGCTAAAAAGCTATATTTACAGCTAAATTTCAAA